>NZ_JACMYO010000200.1 GCF_020889685.1 Bradyrhizobium oropedii | reverse complement strand
CCGCGCTGTCAGATGCAAAGCCGTCCGGCGACAACGCCTTCAAGATCGAGCTCGCGCAGCGCATCGTCGTACGCGCGCTCACCCTTGCCGCCGCAGGCACGCCGGATCGCATTGCCGCGCTGCCCGGCTCTCCCTTCTCATCCGTTGCAGGAGCGTAACGCATGACGGTTGAACTCAGTCTGACCCGAGACCCCGCCCATATCAGGCATGGCTCGAATATCGGCCAGCCGATGACCCGCACCGACGGCGTGCTGAAGGTCACCGGCAAGGCCCGCTATGCCGCCGACAATCATCCGCCCGGCATGGTCTATGCCGTGATCGCGACCAGCTGCATCGCACGCGGCCGCGTCAAATCGCTCGACGTCGCCGCTGCCAAGCGCCATCCCGGTGTGATCGACGTGATGACCCCGGCGCACAAGCCGGAGCTGGCGGAAGATCCCGACGCCAAGGGCAATCCGTTCGCCTTCCGCATGGAGCTCCTGCAGAGCGACGAGGTGCGCTACGCCAACCAGGCGATCGCGGTCGTGATCGCCGAGACGCTGGAGGCCGCGACCGAAGGCGCGGCCTTGCTGTCGCCGCGCTACCAGGTCGAGATCGCGCGCGTCGGCCTCGACGCCGGCGAGGCCTATGCGCCGCCGGTAGTCGGCATCGGCAATCCCGCCGAGGTCCGTCACGGCGACATCGACGCCGGGATGGCCGCGGCCACGAAGCTGACCGATGCGACCTACGAGACCCCGGCGCAATATCACAACGCGATGGAGCCGCATGCGATCGTCGCGGTGTGGGACGGCGACCGTCTCTTCATCGACACGCCGAGCCAGGGCATGGGCTTCGCACAGATGCGCGTCGCCGGCCTGTTCGGCATTCCGCCGGCGAATATCCACATCAACAGCCCGTTCCTCGGCGGCGGCTTCGGCTCAAAGGGACTGATTTCCGGGCCGCAGGTGCTCGGCATCATGGCAGCCAAGCTGATCGGGCGTCCGGTCAAGCTGGTGCTGCGCCGCAGCCAGATGTATGGCCCGGTCGGCCATCGTCCGCCGACCCGCCAGCGCATCCGGATCGGCACCGACGACGCCGGCGTGCTGGCCGTGATCAACCATGAGGCGCGCGTCACGACGTCGAGCTTCGACGATTTCTACGAGCCTGCGGCGGACGCCTCGCACACGCTCTATGCCAGCCCCGCGATCCGCACCGCGCATGAAGCCGTGCGCGTCGACACCGGTACGCCGCTGTTCATGCGCGCGCCGGGCGAGGCCACCGGATCGATCGTGCTGGAAAGCGCGATCGACGAGGCGGCGTTCGCCTGCGGCATCGATCCGCTGGAGTTTCGGCTGAAGAATTATGCCGAGGTCGAGCCGACCACCGGCAAGCCGTTTTCCTCCAAGGCGCTGCGCCAGTGCTACGCGAGAGCCGCCGAACGCTTCGGCTGGGCGGGTCGTCCGCTGCAGCCGAGGCAGATGCGCGACGAGAACGGCTTTCTGGTCGGTTGGGGCATGGGGACCGCGACGTTCCCGGCCATCATGTTCCAGGGCAATGCGCGCGCGATGATCCGTGCCGACGGCAAAGGCGTGATGGAGACCGGCGCGCACGACATGGGGCAGGGCGCCTGGACCGCGCTGGCGCAGATCTCGGCCGACTCGCTCGGCCTCGATTTCGATCAGCTGACGTTCCGCTCCGGCAGCTCCGATCTGCCCGATGCCGGCATCGCCGGCGGTTCGGGACATACCGCAACCGTCGGTGCCGCGATCCACAATGCCGGTGCTGCCGTGATCGCCAAGCTCGCCGAACTCGCCACCTCGGACCAGCGCTCGCCGTTGTTCGGCGCCGGCAATGCCGGCGTGGTGGCGCGGGCCGGTCGGCTGCATCGCCGCGATGACGATGTGCGGAGCGAGAGCTATGCCGAGATCCTGGCGCGCGCCGGCGTTGCCGAGGTCGACGCCAGCGGCACCGGTGCGGCCGATGCAGCGGCGCAATCGCAATATGCGATGCACGCGCATGGCGCTGTGTTTGCCGAGGTCAAGGTCGATCCGGAACTCGGCCAGATCCGTGCCACGCGGCTGGTCGGTGCGTTCGCGGCCGGACGCATCATCAATCCGTTGATGGTGCAGAGCCAGCTGCGCGGCGGCATGATCTGGGGCCTCTCCTTCGCGCTGCATGAAGAGGCGGTGATGGACCATCGTTCGGGGCGCATCCTGAATGCGAACCTCGCCGAATACCATGTGCCGGTGAATGCCGACGTGCCGCCGATGGATGTGATCACGGTCGACGAGCACGACCCGCACGTCAATCCGCTCGGCATCAAGGGCGTCGGCGAGATCGGCATCACCGGCAGTGCCGGCGCCGTCGCCAACGCCGTCTTCCACGCCACCGGCATCCGGGTGCGGAATTTCCCGATCAAGATCGAGGAGTTGGTGGTGGGGTTGGAAGGCTAGCCCTCTCCGTCATTGCGAGCGAAGCGAAGCAATCCATACCTCCACTTGCTGAGAGATGGATTGCTTCGTCGCTCCGCTCCTCGCAATGACGACACGCGAAACAGCCATCACCGTCGTCCCTGCGAAAGCAGGGACCCATAACCACGAGTGCGAGTTGTTGCGCGATGCTGGGGCCGCGGCTTACAACATAACCTTGTCGTAATGGGTCCTGGCTTTCGCCAGGACTACGGTGGAGGAATGGAGGGCCTCACCCCGCCGCCGTCACGCAGTTCACCCACAGCACCACGGCGTTCGCATCGCGCGCGGGATTGGAGAAGCGATGCGGCCTGCGGCTGGCGAACCGGAAGCTGTCGCCTTGCTTCAGCGTCCAGGTCTCGGTGTCCACCGTCAGAATCATCTCGCCTTCAAGCACGAGGCCGGCCTCTTCGCCGTCATGGGTATAGAACTCATCGCCGGTGTTGCCGCCGGGTTCGAGATGCACCAGGAACAGGTTGAGCCGGCTCTCGCTGCCGGCGGGGCTCAGCAGCTGCTTTGAAATTCCGGTGCGCCATAGCTTCAGCTCGGCGCGCTGCACCTCGCGGGTGACGACGCCACCGGCGCTGTCGTCTTTCGGTGTCGCGCCGAACAGTGCGGCGATGCCGACGCCGAGCACGTCGGCCAGCGTTGCCAGCACGCGCAGCGAGGGCGACGACAGGCCGCGCTCGATCTGGCTGATGAAGCCGATCGAAAGGTCAGTGTGCGCAGCAACTGTTTCCAGCGACATCTCCTTGGTGCGGCGCAGATCGCGGATGCGGCGTCCGACCGTGAGATCCATCGCGGGTTCGGCCGGCTTCCTGGCCAGTTTTTTGGCCGGTCGTTTGGCGGCGCGGCGTGCTGTCGCTGGCTTCGCTGCCGCGCCTTTGCGCATTCTCTTGCCGCCGCTCACGTCAGTCCGCTTCCTTCATGTGCATGAAAACCGCTTGCATTGGCCGCGGTTTCGTGACCACAATTTCATATTGGTGAAAATAGGCCGGAACGGCGTCGCCCGCAACCAAAAGCGCTGACACAGCGGGCGATGCGGTGCCAAGGCCAGCTTCGGGAGGTGTTGCGATGTCGTTTCAGCGTCTCGTTCAGGCCGCGGTCGCGGTGCTTGCCCTTGCCGTGAGCACGCCGTCGGGCGCGCAGCAGGTGCTGAAGGTCGGCTCGACGCCGACCGGCATCCCCTTCACCTTTCTCGACACCAAGACCAATTCGATCCAGGGCATCATGGTCGATCTCGCCACCGAGATCGGCAAGGACGCCGGATTCTCAGTGCAGATCGAGCCGATGCAGTTCTCGGCCCTGATCCCCTCGCTGACATCAAACAAGATCGACATCATCGCCGCCGCGATGTTCGCCACCGCCGCGCGAAAGGAAGTGATCGACTTCTCCGAGCCGGTCTATACCTATGGCGAGGGCCTCGTGGTGCCGAAGCCCGACACCAAGGCCTATGTCTCGCAGGAGGATCTGAAGGGCACCGTGGTCGGCGCCCAGGTCGGCACTGCATTCGTCGATGCGTTGAAGAAGACCGGCCTGTTCAACGAGGTCAAGGTCTACGACACCATTCCCGACATCCTGCGCGACGTGAATGCGGGTCGCCTCAAGGCCGGCTTCGCCGACTATCCGATCCTCGCCTATAATCTCCAGCAGGGCAATTTCGCCGACGTGCGGCTGGTCGACGGCTACAAGCCCGTTACCGTCGGCACGGTCGCGATCGGTGTGCGCAAGAGCGACACCGAGCTGTTGGCGAAGATCAACGCCTCGCTGGCGAAGCTGAAGGCCAACGGCACGATCGCAAAGATCCTGGAAAAATGGGGCCAGAAGGCCAGCGCGTCTTGACAACTACGCCTTCGCTGGCACCTCCAGTGATCCGTTATCCTGAGGTGCGAGCGGAGCGAGCCTCGAAGGATGCACGGCCCGGCTGGTGGCCGTCGACCCTCCGAGACGCGCTACGCGCTCCTCAGGGTGACGGTGGTGGCATTCGAGCACACGGGGACCGGATAAATTTAGCCGATGCAAAAATTCTTCCATGACGCCGTCGAGTTCGTGCCGATCCTGCTGCAGGGCGTCTGGCTGACCATCGTCGTCACCGTCGGCTCGCTCCTGCTCTCGACCGTGCTCGGCCTGGCGTGGGCCTTGATGCGGGTGTCCGGCATCGGCATTCTGGTCGGCCTCAGCGCCGCGGTGATCAATGTGATCCGCGGCATCCCGATCATCGTGCTGCTGTTCTACATCTATTTCGTCATGCCCGATTTCGGCATCGCGCTGTCGGCGTTGCAGGCCGCGATCATCGGGCTCGGCATCGCCTATTCGGCCTACCAGGCGGAAAATTTCCGCGCCGGCATCGAGGCGATCGACAAGGGCCAGATCGAGGCGGCGCAGACCATCGGCATGGGCTGGTGGCTCACGATGCGCCGCGTGGTGCTGCCGCAGGCGGTCAGGATCATCCTGCCGCCCTACGGCAACATCATGATCATGATGCTGAAGGATTCCTCGCAGGCTTCCACCATCACGGTCGCCGAGCTGGCGCTGCAAGGCAAGCTGATCGCCTCCTCGACCTTCAAGAACACCAGCGTGTTCACCCTGGTGGCGCTGATGTACCTCACCATGAGCATCCCGCTCATCCTGCTGGTTCGGCACTTCGAGAACAAGGCGAACCGCAAATGATCGAGCTTCGCGACGTCCACAAGAGTTTCGGCAAGGTCGAGGTGCTGAAGGGCATCACCGCCTCCGTCGCCAAGAGCGAGGTGGTCTGCATCATCGGCCCGTCCGGTTCGGGCAAGTCGACCATCCTGCGCTGCATCAACGGGCTCGAGAGCTACGATCGCGGCGAGATCAGCGTCGAGGGCGCGCGCGTCGACAGCAATGACCGCTCGATCGTTGCGATCCGCACCCAGGTCTCGATGGTGTTCCAGCGCTTCAATCTGTTTCCGCATCGCACAGCGCTCGAGAACGTCATCGAGGGCCCGCTGTATGTGAAGAAGGAGCCGCGCGAGCAGGCGATCGCGCGCGGCCGCGCGCTGCTGGCGCAGGTCGGGCTCGCCGACAAGGCCGAAGTGCACCCGCCAAAACTCTCCGGCGGCCAGCAGCAGCGCGTGGCGATCGCGCGTGCGCTGGCGATGCAACCGAAGGCGATCCTGTTCGACGAGCCGACCTCCGCGCTCGATCCTGAGCTGGTCGGCGACGTGCTCTCGGTGATGCGCAAGCTCGCCGACGACGGCATGACCATGGTGGTCGTCACCCACGAAATGGGCTTTGCCCGCGATGTCGCCGACCGCGTGCTGTTCATCGACGGCGGCGTCATCGTCGAGCAGGGCGCCGCCAAATCCGTCCTCAATCAACCGCAGCACCCGCGCACCCAGGATTTTCTGCGCCGGGTGCTGCACCCACTGTGATCCGGTACTTTCTATGAACGCGCCAACACGCCTTCCTCTCCCACCGAGCCTCTATGCCGATACCGCGGTCGAGGCGACGCCAACGCCGCCGCTGACGTCGGACAGGAGCGCGCCGGTCGCGATCATCGGCGGCGGCTTCACCGGCCTGTCGACCGCGCTGCATCTCGCCGAGCAGGGCGTTTCTGCGACCGTGCTCGAAGCGCAGGAGCCGGGTTGGGGAGCGTCCGGCAACAATGGCGGGCAGACCAATCCCGGGCTGAAGCACGACCCCGACCAGATCGAGAAGGATTTCGGCGCCGACCTCGGCCGCCGCATGATCGAGTTCTCCTACGGCACCACCGACTTCACGCACGACCTGATCCGCCGCTACCAGATCCCCTGCGAGGCGCGGCAGAACGGCACGCTGCGCGCTGCCTACAATGAGGCGAGTGCTGCAGCGATCGAGACCACGGCGAAGCAGTGCATCCGGCGCGGCATGCCAGTGAAACTGCTCAACGCCGCCGAGATGCGCGAGATGACCGGCAGCGACCGTTACCTCTGCGCCATGCTCGATGCCCGCGGCGGCGACCTGCATCCGCTGAGCTATGCCCGCGGGCTGGCGCGCGCCGCGATCGGGGCGGGCGTTGCCGTCCATGGCGAGACGCCGGCGCTGCGGCTCCGCCGTGACGGCGGCCGCTGGCGGGTCGAGACCCGCGGGCAATCGTGCATGCCGACCAGGTGCTGCTTGCGACCAACGGCTTTACCGACGATCTGTGGCCGGCGCTTCGCCGGACCATCGTGCCGGTGTTCTCGTCGATCGCGGCGACCGCGCCGCTGCCCGACGAGGTGGCCCGCACGATCATGCCGAGCCGCCCGGTGCTGTACGAGAGCGGTCACATCACGGTCTATTACCGCATCGACCAGCACAACCGCCTCTTGATGGGCGGCCGCGGCCCGATGCGCTGGATCAAGGGCCCGTCCGACATCTCCTATCTGATCCGCTACGCCGAGCGGCTGTGGCCGCAGCTTAAAGGCGTCAGCTGGACCCATGGCTGGAACAGCCGTCTCGCCATCACCGCCGATCACTACCCGCATGTCCATGCGCCGGCTGAGAATCTGCTGATATCGCTGGGTTGCAACGGCCGCGGTGTCGCGCTCTCGACCGCGATGGGCGCGCAACTGGCCCGCCGCCTGGTCGGCGGTCCCGAGGCCGAGATCGACATGCCCGTGACCGGCATCAAGCCGATCCCGATGCACGCCTTCTGGCGGGTCGGCGTCACCACGGCCGTGCTGACCGGCCGGGTGCGGGACCGGCTCGGTGTGTGAAGCAGTTTATACAATTGTAGAATGTGCTGGGCTAATCTGACGCGTCGGATATATTCGCAGTCTTCATTGAAAGGCTGTTCATGCAGTGCGAGCGATGCGGTCATGCGAACCGGGCTGGCAACGATTATTGTGAAGATTGCGGTGCGCCGTTAGGCCTCAAATGTGATTCCTGTCACCATGTGAACGGGCCCTCCAGCCGTTTCTGCGGCCGTTGCGGGACCGCGCTTGCCGCGGCAGCCACCCGTCCCGATGCGCCCTCGCAGCGGATGCTCCGGTCGCTCAGCACCAAGGGCGGCGAACGCAAGAACCTCACCTTGCTGTTTGCGGATATCCGCAACTCGACCAATCTGATCGACAGCCTCGGCGATCCCGAACTCGGGATGCGGCGCCTGGAACCGGTGCTCGACCTGATGAAGGAGGCCGTCCACCGCTACGACGGCATCGTCAACAAGATCCAGGGCGACGGTGTGATGGCGCTGTTCGGCGCACCGCCGCGCCCGCACGAGGACCACGCGGTCCGCGGCTGTCTCGCCGCTCTCGCCATGCAGGATTCGGTTGCGAGGCTTGCCGATCCCGGCATGCAGATCCGGGTCGGGCTGCACACCGGTGAAGTCGTCGTTCAGACGGTGGAAAACACCATCTATCAGACCTACGACGCCGCCGGCGCCAACGTCCATATCGCCAACCGGATGGAGCAGATGGCAGATGAGGGAGCGATCCTCATCACGCGCGACACCTATCTCGGCGCCAGGCAGTTCGTCGAGGTCCTGCCGCTCGGCATGCAGACCATTCGCGGCATCTCCGCGCCGGTGGAGGTGTTCAGGCTGACGGGGCTGCTGAGCGCGCCCGCGAGCGACGTCTTCCGCAGCGGCCGGCGCCTGACCTCGATGGTCAACCGGACCGAGCAGATGGCGGCGCTCGACCATGAGCTGTCGCGCGCGGTTGGCGGCGACGGCCGGGTTGTCGGCTTGGTCGGCGACGCCGGCATCGGCAAGAGCCGGCTTTGCTTCGAGTTCGCCGAAAACTGCCGCCGCAAGGGAATACGCGTCTACGAGGCCCGCGTGCTGGCGCATGGGCGCGCAACACCGTTTCAGCCCGTGCTCGAGCTGTTGCGCGACATCTTCGGCATCCGCGTCAAGGAGCCGGTCGAGACCTCCAGGCGTCGCGTCATCGACCGCTTCGCCCAGATGTCCTCATCGGATCAGGAGCTGCTGGTGCTGCTCGAGTTTCTCGGGCTCGCCGATCCGGAGCATCCGGCCCCGAAGCTCGATCCGCGCGCGCTGAGGCTCCAGCTGCTCGATCTCGTTCGAACGCTGGTGCGCGCGCGGTCCGGTGACACGCCAACGGTCGTTCTGATCGAGGATTTGCACTGGATCGACGCCGCGAGCGAGGAGTTCGTCGAGACGCTGGTCGATGCGATCGTCGGCACCGCGACCTTGCTGCTGGTCAATTTCAGGCCGGGTTTCACCGCCGCTTTCATGCAGCGTTCGCACTACCGTCAGATCGCGCTGCCGCCGCTGCCGTGGTCCGATTCGAACGAGCTGCTCCGCGAGCATTTCGGCAAGCATCCCTCGCTGGCCTCGCTGAGCAGCAATGTCATCGAACGCGCGCAGGGCAATCCGTTCTTCATCGAGGAGCTTGCCAACTCCGTCGTGGAGCGCGGCAATGTGGAAGGCGAGCGCGGCAACTACCGGCTCAAGCATGGCGTCGATGCGGTGCCGCTGCCCGCGACGGTGCAGGCCGTCGTGGCCGCCCGCATCGATCATCTCGAGGAGGTCGCCAAGCAGGTGCTCGAAACCGCGGCCGTCATCGGCCGGCTCGTCGCGATGTCGGTGCTGCGTCCGGTCGCGGCGCTGCCGAACGATGATCTGCTGAACGCCATCGCGCAGCTCCGGCAGGCCGAGCTGCTGTACGACCTGCCGCCCTACGACAAGGGATTGCTGGCGTTTCGGCATCCGTTGATCCAGGAAGTGGCCTACGCGACCCAGTTGCGGTCGCGGTTGACCACGCTGCATGCGACCGTCGCCAAGGCCATCGAGAGCTTCGACTGGGGCAAGCTCGACGAGTTTGCCGGGCTGCTCGCCTATCACTACGAAGCCGCGGGTCAGCCTTTGGAGGCGGTCACGCATTTGCAGCGTGCGGCGCGCTGGATCGGCAAGACCAACTCCGCCGAGGCGATGAAGAGCTGGAAAAAGGTTCGCGCCTTGCTGCAGGAGCTGCCTTCGTCCGAATATGTCGACCGGCTGCGGGCGATGTCGAGCGGCCAGATCCTCAACTTCGGTTGGCGTGAGGGGATGTCCGCCGACGAGGTCAAGCCCTACGCCGAAGAGGCGATCAAATACGCACGCGCGGCGGACCCGGTGCACGAGCCGATCCTGCTCGGCGCCTACGGCCGGATCCTGGCCGCGACCGCGGCAGCCGACGATTACGTCAATCTCGTGCAGGACGCCGTGAAGCTCACCTCCGGCACCGGGGACGTCGGACGATTTGCGACGGTCAATGCCATGCTGAGCCAGGCGTTCTTCCTGTCGGGCCGTCTTTCCGAGGCGCTGGACGCCGGGCAGGTGGCGGTTGCCGCTATCGCGGAGCAGGGCGGCTTTCACAACAACGTCACACTCGGCCTCAACCCGAACCAGATTCTCGGCTTCGACGTCGAGCACTGGATCAACTGCCTTGGCACCAGAATACTGGTGCGCCTGGGCCGATTTGACGAGGCCGAACAGCGGATCGCCGAGGTGTTGCGGGCCGAGCCGGAACGCTTCGCGGCTGTCGTGCAGTTCATTCCGCATTTCGCAATGGTGGAGATGGGCTGGAGCCGCGGCCGGCCGGAGCTCGCAAAGCCGCATGCGGCGAGGATCGCCGAGTTGGCCGAGCAGTCGGGAACGCCCTATCTGCGGGTCGCCGCTGTCGCCAGCGCCGGCCTCGCCAGCGGCGCCGCAGGCGACTTCAAGGTTGCCGCTGCCCAGCTTCGGGAGGCGATCGACTTTGCGCGCTCTGCGCGAGCCGGCCTGGAATTCGAGGCCCGCATGCTGGCGGATCTGGCCGAAGCGCTCTATCGGTCCGCCGACCATCATGCGGCGCTGCAAGCGGTGGACGAGGCGCTGACCGTCGCGCGGCGGAGGACCGATCGCATCGCCGAACTCCACGCGACGGTCCTGCGCGGCTTGATCATTTGCGCTTTGGGCAGCACGTCACATGATGAGCTTGACGAGATTGTCGGCTGCGCTCAGAATCTGCTCGATGTCTCCGGGGCAGTCTACTTCACGCCACAACTCGATCAGCTTCGATTGCATCTTGAGCGACGTCGCTAGTCGCGACGATATTTTCATTTCTGGAAACAAGGTACTGAGGGGGTTTTGATGGGACGGATGATTCAAGACGATACGACGCGCGATGTCCTGGATCTGCTGAACAAGCGGTTTGGTCCCGGCGGGATCATGGAGATGGTCGAGCTGCAAAAGGAGTTCGACATCTTCTCTCCCAATCATCCCCTCGAGCAGTCATTCAGGCTGATCGGGATCGAGCCGGCCGACCGGGCCGAGCGCCAGCGCTGGTACACCTTCCTCGGCACGCTGAAGGACTATCCTTCCGATCAGCCCAATGTGAGCGGCTATAAGCGGGTGGTCCAGGCGTTCCGGCAGGCGCTTACGCAGAGCCCGTATCTGCCGGTGCTCGTCACGGCTCACGCGATGAAGGAAAATCCGCAGGTGACGTTTGCAGCCGATGGCAGCACGCCGCTGATCTACTCGACCCAATCGTATCGGGTTCTGTCGATCCCGACCAAGCCGAGCCTGGTCGCGCGCAAGGAGCTTGCGGCGGCAGCCAAGCAGCGACGGGCCAAGAAGGCCAAGAAGTGACCATGAAATGAGCAGGGCATGAGCATCGCAGCGGAGACCGCGTGCCCCGGCGCCGAAGGCGACCGGGCGCGGTTCTCCGACCTGTATGCCAATGTCGAATCCTACTACAGCGCGCGGGTCGCCAAATACGGCGCCACCCCGCGCGGGGTGGACTGGTCCTGTCAGGCCACCCAGGACCTCCGCTTCGTCCAGCTGCTGAAGCTCTGCGACTTTTCCGCGCCGTTCAGCCTGAACGATATCGGCTGCGGATACGGCGCGCTGTGCGGCTATCTCGCAAGGCGTCACCCGCACGCGGCGATCGACTATCTGGGGATCGATCTGTCGCTCGCCATGGTCAGCCGCGCGCGCCGCCGCTTCTCGGCGCCGGGACGACGTTTCAAGGTCGGCAAAACCAGTCCGCGCCGCGCGACCTACTCGGTCGCGAGCGGCATCATGAATGTCAATGTCGGCGGCTCCCGCGCATCCTGGGAGGGGTTTGTCGCCGAGATGCTGGCCGACCTGCGCCGCGCCAGCCTGCGCGGCTTCAGCGTCAACTTCGTCACCGGCGGGGCGGACGGCACCGCGGCCGCCGATGCAGCGCCGGTGCAGCTCTACTGCACCAGCCCCGAGCCGTGGATCCACTATTGCGAGCGCGAGCTCGGCTGCACGGTCGAGACGATCGACGGCTACGGAATGAACGAAGTCACCCTGCTGGCGCGCTGCAACGATTGCTGATCGAGCGGCGCCCACGCCCGGCCGCAAGCAGGCCGATCCTCCTCGATCTGCAGACATTCCGCCAGGTCGCATCACAGCCGCCGTATTGACCGGAGGGGATGCGGGACCGGCTCAGGTGTAGCGGTGTTCATCGCGTCCAGGCTTCGCCCAGATGCGTCCTGAAGAACGCAATGGCTTCGGCGTGGAAGCGCCGATGAAAGGCGAGGCGGTCGAAGCCCGGCGCGTCGGTGCAGATGCCGGCCATCTTCGCCGTCTCCTCCGGCGTGCATGTCGCGAGGAAAGAGAAGTGCTTCGCATCCTTCACCAGGTGAAAGTCCGGTTTGGATGGAAGCCTGTCGTTGATGGCGGCAGCACAGCACCCGGAGAGACCGTCACCGTTCTGCGCGGGGTCCGAGCTCCACAGTTGGATCGGGATCGTCACGGCTTTCAGATTCTCGGCCGCAAAGAACAACACAGGATAGGGATCGACGACGATCGCAGCCTTGATCCTCGGATCGTGAACGACCGGTCCGCTCGGCTTTTCTCCGCCTTCGAGTTCCTTGCAGGCTCGCAAGGCCGATGTCTGGCAGTTCGGCAGGCCCTTGCGGAGATCGGGCTCACCGCCCACCGCCGCGAGGCCCGTATAACCGCCCCAGGAAAAACCGTAGAGACCGATGCGTCCGGCGTCGATGTAAGCAGCATCAGGCCAGCCTTGAAGCGCGTAGTCGATCGCGCGCTTGATGTCGGCGGGCCGCTCTACCGTGACGGCAAGACTGTCGGTGCCGCTGGTGTCGCGTTCGGTATCGGTCGGGTGATTGATCGTCAGAACCATGAAGCCGGCGTCCGCCAACGCCGCGGCGGTGTCATGATGACCGCCGAGCCACCCGCGCCTGCCATGCGAGATCACGATCAGCGGCAGCTTGTTTCCTGCGAACGGGCAGTCGTTCACGCCGAAGAACGTTCTGCCGCCGCGGGCATCGATCTCGTGCGGAGCCTCGGCGCAGGGATGCCAGACCACCCCTCGGATCGCGGGGCCGTCAGTGCTCGCGGGAACGTCGAAAGCCCGCAGTCCGGCCGCCTGCGCAGCCGAAAGCCCGAGCGACAACAGAGCGGACAACAGGAAGGGAGACCAACGCATAGGGCTATCGCTTGTCGAGAATTCGCAACTCGGCCGTGGCGGTGGCGACCGTCACGTTCTCCGCATCGATCAGCTCGGCCTCGACGATCATGTCGCGCCCGGTCTGCGAGATGATCTTCGCCTTGGCCGTGATCGGACCAACGCGCGCCGGCTTGAGAAATCGCGTGGCAAGAGCTTTGGTCACCACCGTCCGTGTTGCGGGAAGTGCTGCAAGCGCACCGAGGCCCGTGGCCGAATCCAGCATTGCGGCGAGGAAGCCGCCCTGGATCGTGCCATGCCGGTTGGTGAATAAGGGCTTCGCCTCGAAACGGATCGAGGTGATCTCGCCGTCGAAGCCCAACCACTCTCGCCCAAGGAGCTGCGCGCCGGGCGGTACGTCTGCACTTGCTTCACTCAATTCGGTCACCGCGCTTGTTGCTCGGCCAAATGTGCCAGCCGTTCTCGGACTTCAAGCCGCCTTCGGAAACATTGGTCGGAAAAACGACTGATCATACCGCGTGAAGCAGCCCGTCTCCTTTGCGAAGGCTATTGCTTTCTGAACGTCCGGATCGGCTGCGGAATCCTCTCGATATTGCTCGTAGGCGGCGAGGCTGGGAATGCTGAACATCGCCAACGCGACGTCACTCGCGCCTTCGGACGGCAGGAAGTAGCCGTGATGGATGCCGCCGAACCGCGGCAGCAGGTCGAGCCACATTGCAGCGTAAGCTTCGAACTCGGCGAGCTTACCCAGTCTGACCTCATAACGCAGGTAACAGGTGATCATTCCGCGGCGCTCCAATTCATCGTTGACCGAGGTTTCTCACTATAGCGCAGCGGCGGGTTGAATCGACAACCATCCTCATCGTCGTCCCTGCGAAAGCAGGGACCCATAACCACAAATACTGATTGTCACGCGATGTTGGAACAACGAATCCCCTTCGCAACATCTGCCGCGGGGTATGGGTCCCTGCTTTCGTAGGGACGACGATGGAGGGTGAGGCGCGACATCGGCTTGAGGCACCGCGGTCTGCACGCCGCGATCACGCTTCACTCCGGGGACGGCCACCACGGATATTGGCTCGGCATGTCCTGGGAGACCTTTCCCGGAAAGGCCGGCTTCCGCTTCTCGATGAAGGACTGCACGCCCTCGCGTACGTCGGCATGGCCGCCGCGCTCGACCGACATCGGCTTGTCGATCGCGAGCAATTCGAATGGGTCAGGTGCCCCGGCGAAGCGCCAGAGCATCTGGCGGGTCAATGCGACCGACACGGCCGAGGTCTCCGCCGTCATCTCGTGAGCGATCTGCCGCGCCCGCTCGAGCACGGCGTCCGGCTCGACCACCTCGCTGACGAGGCCGCCTTGCAGCGCCTCGTCCGCATCGAAAGTGCGGCCGGAGAGGCACCAGCGCAGCGACTGTGGCAGGCCGACGAGTTTTGGCAAGAACCACGCACTGCCGGCCTCCGGCACCAGCCCGCGGCGCGCGAAGATGAAGCCGATCTTGGCGCCGCGAGCCGCGATGCGGATATCCATCGGCAGCGTCATCGTGATGCCGACGCCGACCGCACCGCCGTTGATCGCGGCGATCGAAGGCTTTCGGCAGTTGAAGATCGCCTCGACGAAGCGGCCGCTGCGCTGCCCGGCGCTTGCGAACACGCCTGCGCCGTGGCTGCCGGAGGTGTCGAAGCTCTTGGCGCCGCCGGAGACGTCGGCGCCGGCACAGAACGCACGGCCTGCGCCGGTGACGATGATCGCGCGGACGCCGTCATCCCGATCGGCGCGGTGGAATGCGTCGGCGATCTCGGCGCCCATGGTCCCGGTGTAGGCATTGAGCTTGTCCGGGCGATTGAGCGTGACGATCATCAGGGAGCCGTCGATGTCGCACGTGATCTGTTCGTAGTTCATGACGGCCTCCCCGAGATTGTTGTTGTTATGCGCGCTGTGATCGTTTCACCCCTCCGCGATTGCATCGGCCCACGGATGGAACGGCTCGGTGGCACCGCTGTTCGTTGTGCCATCGCGCAGCACGATGCTGGGGCAGGCGAACTTCTTCGGCTGGGTCTGGATGCGTGCCTCCTCATAGTCGAAGCTGCCGCGCAGCGCGTCACGCACGGCTCGTGGCAGGCGGACATCGCCGATCACGACGGCGCCTTCGCTGGCGTCGATGCGCGGCTGATGGATCGCGGCATCGAGATCCATGCCGAAATCCATCACGAAGGAGAGCAGCTGCGATACCGCGGGCAGGATACGGCGGCCGCCGGATGCGCCGGCGGCAAGACGGCGGCCGTCGG
>NZ_JACMYO010000199.1 GCF_020889685.1 Bradyrhizobium oropedii | reverse complement strand
CCCGATGATGCGCCCGGGCACCCCCTGGGACATCGCGGAAGCCGCCGTCTATCTCGCCGCGCCCTCGGGCAAATTCATCACCGGCGAGATGCTGACCGTCGACGGCGGCGGCCAGCATTGGGGCGAGACCTGGACCACCGGCAAGCCCGACTATTTCAGGGGCGGCGAATAACGCACTCATACGTCGCGTGCCGCCCCCTTCGTCACTTTCCGTCGTCGAAGCTGACGATGACGGCGGCGTTCGCGATCAGGATCGGATCGTTGCCCAGATCAGACGGAATCTCGAGCCCGCCGGCGATCGCCTTCACCGTCTTGGTGCCATAAGGCAGTTCCCTGGCAACGGCTGCGATATCGACATCTTCGGGATTCGGCACGGCGATCGTGACGTCGACGAACATGTCGTTGGCGGTCTTGCCGAGCATGCGGAAGAAGCCGAGGCTGGAATGGCGGATCGCGTCCGAGACCGCCCGCTTGGCGGCCTTGGTGGCGTCGCGGCCGTGAACGTCGACGCCCATGCCCATTTCGGTGATACAGCGCACGCGTGTCATGAAACTTTCCTGTTGTCGTTTGCGCGAGAGACTGATCACTCCTTCGACCGCCGCGCCCGCGGCGTCAAGCCGGGCCGCTTGCCTCACCCACGCGGTTGTGATCGCCGCGCGCGAGCATCCATGCCGCGAGGCCGGCAAGGATCGCCGCCACAACCACCATGACGGAGGCCGCGCCCCAGCCCCACACCGAGACCACCGTGCCGACCGCAATCGGCCCGGTCACCTGGCCGAAATTGCTGCCCGTCATCAAGAGCCCCATCATGACCGGCACCATCGCCGCGGAACGCGCCGCCGCAGGTGCGGTCGCAAGCAATGTCGCGGGGATCAGTCCGCCGGTCGCGGAGAACAGCAGGCACAGAAAGAATGCACCCCACCCGCCGAGCACCGGCAGGAAAATTCCGAGCGCGGAGGCGCCCATCACGATTGCCGCCACGGCGATCGGCAAGGTGCGGCTCGCGCCGCGCGCGAGCAGCTTGCCTGCGGTGAGATTGCCGACGACGTTGCCGGCCGCCGCCAAGGCACTGAGCCCGCCGGCGCTCTGGCTGGAGACGCCGAGCCGTTCCGTGAGCAGGATCGGCAGGAAGCTGAACAGCGCAAAGAACATCAGGCTGTAGAGCGCAAACAGCACCATCAGCAGCGCCGGGGTGCGCCGCCGCGCCAACGCGGTCGCCTCCTGCAACAGCCCGGTGCGCGCCGGGCCGGTCCGCGATGCCACGCCCGGCACGAAGATGCCGGCGAGGACGAACAGCACGACGGCAAAGGCGGCACTGGCCCACCAGATCGCGCGCCAGGTCCCGAACATCGGACCGGTGACCAGCGCCAGCGCGATCCCGAACGGCATCACGCAGCTCCACACCGCCATGGTGACGTCGCGCGCGCCGACATCGACGACGCGATCGAGCAATGCGGGCGCTGCGACCATCACCAGCAGGAAGCCGAGCCCTTCCAGCAGGCGGGATGCCAGCAACACCGCAAGCTGCGGCGCCAGCGCGCCCGAGGCCGCACCGAGCGCAATGGCCGCAAGGCCACACAGCAGCACCCTGCGCGCGCCAACCGCGGCGATCACGACGCCGGCCGGGACGCTGCCGACGAGCCCCAACACCGCAAAGACACCTGCGACCGTTCCGACCGCGGCGAGGTCGATGCCGAGGCTCTGCTGCAGCATTGACGCGGCGATCGGCACCTTCCCGACCTGCAGGGCGGCGCCGATCCCGCAACCCATCACGATGGCGACCGTCGCCCATCGCTTTGTCTCGCTCTGCTGCACCACGGCCGTCTCGATCGTCATGCGTTCACTACCCCTGCTCAACCCATGACAAATAGCGTTTCCAGGTCATCGACAGGAGTGATATGTTTTGCATCCAATTGATCGATTTCATAGATCATGCTCGATAACCTCACGCTCGATCAGATCCGGGTCTTTGTCGCGATCGCCGAGAGCGGCAGCTTTCGCGCCGCCGCGACCAGGCTGGCGCGGGTTCAGTCCGCGGTCAGCCACGCGGTCGCCAACCTCGAGGCCGAGCTTGGCCTCATGCTGTTCGATCGCTCCAGCCATCGCCCGGCGCTGACGGCCGAAGGCAAGGCGTTGCTCGGCAACGCGCGCGACCTCCTGCTCCGCGTCGACGCGATGCGGGCACGGGCCCACGGCCTCGGCGAAGGGGTGGAGTCGGAACTTGCACTCGTCGTCGACACGCTGTTTCCAATCGCCGCCGTTGGCGCGGCGCTGACGGAGATGCGGGCCGCCTATCCGTCCGTGAGCGTTCGGCTTGCAGTCGAACCGATGGGTGGGCCGATCGCCGCCCTGACCGAACGGCGCAGCGCGCTCGCCGTGACCGTCGGCGAGGATTTTCGCGATCCCCGCCTCGCGCTCGACGCGATCTGCGCGGTGCAGATGGTCGCCGTCGCATCCGCAAGCCATCCGCTCGCACGTCGCGGTCGCAAGACCGTCGCCGACCTCGCCGACCATTTGCAGATCGTGCTGTCGGATCCGACGCCGTTGTCAGAGGGCCGCAGCTTCGGCGTGCTCTCGCCGCAGATCTGCCGGGTGAGCAATCAGGACACCAAGCACGCCATGATCCTCGCCGGGCTCGGCTGGGGCCGGCTGCCGCTCTGGCAGGTGGCGCGCGACCTCAGGGAGCGTCGCCTGATACGGGTCGAAACCGGCGCGCTCGGCCGCAACGCGGCACTCGCGATGGAAGCCTATCTCGCCCACCGGCTCGACGAGCCGCTCGGCCCCGCCGCACGCACGTTTGCGGATGCGCTGACGCGGATTGCCGCGCGCAAGCACACGCCGAAGACCAAGGCGACGGCGGCGAAGAAACACTGAGCCGCCGCTGCTGCTCGCCTGCTCCCGCTGCGGTCCGCTCGCAAGCGCCTCAATCCTCGATCTCGCCGCTGCGGATCGCGAGCCGGATGGCTTGCGCCGTTGTCGCGACACCCAGCCGAAGCCGTGCACGCCGCAGATGGTTCTCGACCGTGCGTTCCGACAGCCCGAGCGAGGCCGCAATGTCGGCCTGCCGTCGTCCGGCGGCGATCCAGCGCAACACCTCGCGCTCGCGCGGCGACAGGCTCGACGCACCGTTCGGCTCGTGCGCTTCGATCAGCCGTCGGGCGGCGCGGAAGGCCGCGGCGCCGATCATGGTCAGCACCGCGCGTGTCCGCGCCGACGCATCGATCCGCGTCCCGGCGAAGCTCATCGCACCTTCGAGCCCGGTGCGCCCGAACACCGGGACCTGCAATCCGTGGAAACCCGGTCCGCGCGGTGTGCGCACCACGCGGTATTTCTCACCGCGCGCCGACATCACTTTGGTCCAGAAAAACGGCTCATCCACATTGAGGAAATTGCGCGTCACCGGGCAATGCCGGACATAGGTCTCGGCATCGACCGTCACGCCCTTGCCGAACCAGTCGCCCTCGACCCAGTAGATGCTGTCAACCAGATCCTCACGCGCCGGCGACGCCGAGAACATCACGAACCGGTCGTAGCCGAGCGGCACGACCGACGACCGCACAATTGACTGGATCGCAGCCAGGCTCTCACTGCCCTCGATCGCAACTACGGCTTCGATGTAGCGGTCCATGCTGATGTCATCGAGTTTCGGCAAACCCGGCCGTGAGCGGCCAAGCGCGTTGAGGAGTTTCCCTCAACCCGAATAGACCTGGAAGCCGAGCGGGTGGCGTGGCGGGTTCGCCTCGCCGCCTGCCTGGCCGTTGGCTTCAACGCCCGCCGAGCGTATCGAGCAAGGCCTTTGCGGCCGCCTTGCCGACATTGTTGGCGGCGAACGGACTGTCACCGGTGATCAGCTTGCGATCCTGATACGTCTTGCCGGTGATGTCCTTGTTCAGGATTTCGACGCCGAGCGCCTGCAGCTGTTCGCCGAAGGCCCAGGTCAGTGCGCCCGGCATGTAGCCGATATCGGGCGTCGTCCGATCGATGGCGTCGGGGAATGCGCAGATCTTGTAGCCCCTGAAGGGATAGTCGCCCTTTGCCTCGCCGACCGCGGACGCCAGCAGCGCCGCCGGGCCATGGCAAAGCGAGATGATATGCTTGTCGTTGTCGAGCGCCCATTTCAGAGTGGCCTTCACATCGAGGCTTTCGGGAAGACCGATCAGCGCCCCATGGCCGCCCGGAATGAACACCGCGACGTAGTCTGAATCCTTGCCCAGCTTGTTTTCGATCACGTCGGAGAGTTTGAGCGGCTGCTTCAGCCTGCCGAGATATTTCTGGTAGATGCTCTTGACCGCGTCGTCCTCCTTCGGGAACGCCCAGAGCTCGAACTTGACCGGATTGCCGGACACGGTCGCGATGTCGAATTCGAAGCCGGCCTTGTCGAGGTGATACATCGGCAACAAGGTTTCGACCGGATGATTGCCCGTCGAGAACATCGTGCCGTTCTGCAACAGCAGATAGCGCTCGTCGGCGGCGATCATCAGAATTTTCCAGCGGCCGCCCTTGTAGGCATTGGGATAGTCCGCGCCGGAGAGATCCGACCTGGCCGAGGTGAACTGGCCAAGCGAGTAAGGCGACGGAAAAAAGGCGTTGTTCTCCGCCGGATCGGCTACGGGACGCTTGTCCTGGGATTGCTCGGACATCGAGATATCCTTTCTCATCATGTTGCGGTCCGGCAAAGGTAAGCCCGACGCGCGAAATCACGAATGGGGGATTTCCCTCAATGACGCGTGAGCAGGACAAGCCTGGTGACGCATCACACCTTCGGCGCGACCGCCGCAAACGCCGCCAGCGTCCGCTCGACCGCCGCACGATCGATATGGCGATGCGTGACGAGGCGAAGTTGGCTTGCACCGCTGGCCTGCACCAGGATGCCTTGCGCCTTGAGGCGCGATGTCCACTCGGCTGCACTCTGCGCGCTGCCCGACGTATCGATGCGCAGGATGTTGGTCTGCACATGGCCGGTCGCGGCGAGCGCCGGGTCGAGCCACGCCAGCCCGCGTGCGAGTCGTTGAGCCGCCTCATGATCGTCGCGCAGACGCGCGATCATGCTGTCGAGCGCGACGAGACCGGCGGCGGCGATCACGCCGGCCTGGCGCATGTTGCCGCCGATGATGCGGCGGAACGCCCGCGCCTGCGCGATCAGGGCGGCATCGCCGACCAGCAGGCTGCCGACCGGCGCACTCAGTCCCTTCGAGACGCAGAACATCAAGCTGTCGGCATGCGCGGCGATCTGCTGCGCGCTCACCCCGAGCGCCACAGCCGCGTTGAACAAGCGCGCCCCGTCGACATGGACGGCAATGCCGTTGCTGCGGCCGAGTGCATGAACCCGCGCCATATGCGCCAGCGACAGCACGGCGCCGCCGGCGCCATTATGAGTGGTCTCCATCCAGATCAGCGCCGGTCGCGGCCGTCCCGCCGACGCCGTGGCGCTAATGGCCTGCGCGAGCGGCTCCTCCTGCATCGCGCCGCGATGGCTCGGGACCGGTCGCGGCACCAGGCCCGCCACCGTCACCACGCTGCCGATCTCCGAGTTGAACAGATGCGCGCCGGCGTCGGAAAATACCTCCCCGCCCCGCCCGCCATGCGCAAGCATCGCCAGCAGGTTGCCCATGGTGCCGCTCGGCACGAACAGAGCGGCCGCCTTGCCGGTCAGATTAGCCGCCTTCTGCTCGAGCGCACGCGCGGTCGGATCGCCGTCGCGGCTGTCGTCGCCGAGCGGCGCACTGCGCATCGCCTCGAACATGGCATCCGTCGGCAATGTCACGGTATCGCTGCGCAGGTCGACAATCTCGGCCGCGCGCTGTGGATGGGCTGAGCTCATCATGCGTCCTGGGTCTTCAGCGCAAACGGCGCGGCTTCCGGCGCCTCGACGGGAAGCTCGCCGCCAAAGCGCTGCACCAACTTCACCGCAACCGTATTGCCGAACACGTTGATCGCAGTACGGCCCATGTCGAGGAAGGCATCGACGCCGGCGATGATTGCGAGCGCCTCGACCGGCAAGCCGATCGCCGACAACACCATGGCGATGGCGACGAGGCCGCCCGAGGGGACATTGGCGCTGCCCTTGCTGGCGATGGTGGTGACCATCACGATGGTCAAGAGCGTCGACCAGGTCAGCGTCACGCCATAGGCCTCGGCCAGAAAGGTCACGGCAAGCGCGAAGTACATGATCGCACCGTCGCGGTTGAAGGCGTAGCCGAGCGGCAGCACCACCGAGACGATCCGGTTCGGTACGCCCATCGCCTGCAGCTTCTCCATGTGGAGCGGCAGCGTGACCTCCGAGGAGCGGGTGGAGAATGCCAGCAGCATCGGCTCCATCACCGCCTTGGTCACCGCGATCGGCTTCTCGCCGATCGCAAGCAGGATCAGCCAGAAGATCACGACCATGATGGCGAGGCCGAGATACATCGCGGCCACGAGCTTGGCGAGCGCGACCACCGTCGCCAGCCCCTGGGTCGCGAACAGCCAGGACATGATCGCGAACACCGCGATCGGCGCCAGCGACGTGATCCACTTGGTCATCTTGAACATCGCCGCCATCACGGCTTCGAGCACAGCAACCATCGGCTCGCCGACCTTGCCGACCGAGGCCAACGCCAGCCCGAACAGGATCGCGAACACGAGCGTCGGCAGGATCTTCTGCTCGGCCATTGCCGCCACGATGTTCGACGGGATCATGTCCATGAAGAACTTGATCCAGTCGACCGACACCGCGAGGTTGGCCGGCACCTTCCCGGTCGCCGCCAGCGGCGCGCCGGCGCCGGGATGGAAGATCCCGTTGAGCAGGAGCCCGATCAGGATCGAGATCACCGTCGCAAGATAGAAATAGCCGAGGCAGATCACGACCACGCGGCCCAGCACCTTGAGCTCGCTGCCCATCCGGTAGATGCCGAGCGCGACCGAGGAGAACACCACGGGGATCACGATCATCTTCACCGCTTCGACGAAAGCGGTGCCGACCGGCCGCAGGCTCGCGCCGAAATCCGGCCAGAGCAGACCGACGGCAAGACCGGCGACCAGTCCGATCAACATCTGAACCGCGAGCGGTAATTTCAAAGCGCGCCGCAGGCCCGATCGTTCACTCATGAGCGCTGGTCTCCGATTGCCGAATGGTGCGGCCGCACGGCGCCGAGCGCCCTCAGCCGTGCCTCGAATGCCGACGACAAATGCCGCCACATAAGCTGCTGCGCGCCTTCGGGATCCTGCGCCTCGACCGCGGCATGGATGTCGAGATGCTCGCTGACCGCCTGCCGGGTGCGCTCGACGTTGTATTGCGGCATCTTTTGCAGCGCGAGCCCGCTTTGCGCGCGCAGATTGTCGTAGGCCTGGACCAGCCGGCCGTTGCCGGTGGCGCGGAACAGTTCGTCGTGAAAGCTCCAGCCGGCCTGCTGCGCCTCCTCGACGTCGATCGCGGCGCGCGACTTGATGCGGCGCAGCTCCTTGGCGCATTGCGCCAGGCCCTCGGTCGGTCCACGCGTCGCGGCGAGATAGGCCGCCATGCCTTCGAGTGCGAGCCGCAGCTCGTGGATCTCGCGCAGATCATCGAACGACAATTGCCGCACGAAGGTACCGCGCATCGGATGAATCGTGAGCAGGCCGTCTTTCGCCAGCGCCTTCAACGCCTCGCGCACCGGCGTTCGCCCGAGCGCGAGCCGGTCCGACAGGCTGCGTTCCGACAATGGCTCATCCGGTGCGAACTCGCCCGACATCACGAGGTCGCGGATGCGCGCATAGGCCTGGTCGCGGTGAAGAGCGGCTGACATAACTGACATACCAGCAGTATGTCAGTGGCATGTCAAGCGCGCCGGGGCCTCATCACGTCGGACATTCGCAGGGCTTCCGCCGGGCAGCGATGTCCTTCACAACGTCGCGAGCCCGCGCGCCAGCTTCCCGTCGTTTCGCTCCAATTCATCTATGCGGCCGGATAGTGCGCGGGACCGATCCCGGTCTCGCAAGGAGCCGTGCACCATGCCGATCAGCCGCCGGCGAGCGCTGACGCTTGCCTCGCTTTTTGTGGCGAGCCCGCTGCTCGGCACCGAAAGCCGCGCCGAACAAGTGTCGGTCCCCGGCGCGGCCAGCTTCGACATGGCGACCTTCACCGCGACGTCCGGCGGCGACGCCGACGCGGCTTTCGCCAAGGCGCTGGCTGCCGTCGCCAAGGCAGCGGCGGACGCAAGCAAGGCCGGGCCGGTTCACATCGTCCTCAACCTCGAGAAGAACGCCAGCTACCGGATCAAGCGGCCGCTCGCATTCCGGCAGCTGCACGGCTTCGAGCTCAACGGCAATGGCGCGCAGCTGATCAACACGACGCGCAGCGGGACCTTCGCGATCTCCGGCTGCAACCGCCTCACCCTCCGCGATCTCACCATCGACTACGACCCGCTGCCCTTCACCCAGGGCACGATCACGGCCTTCGACAAGCAGGCGGTCGAGATCACGGTGAAGGTCGACCCGGGCTATCCCGACGACGCCGCGCTGCTGGCCACCTTCACCGATGGCTTCTTCAAGGTGATGGACCGTCACAACCGGGCACTGAAGACCGGCGCCAGGGATTTCCTCTCACCGGCCCATGCCACGCGCCTCGGCGACGGCCTGGTCAAGGTGCATCTGCGATGGAGCGCCAACGATCGTTTCCCGAGCCAGCTGCCGATCGCAGTCGGTGATGTCGTCACCATCGCAAACAGCGGCGCGCACGCCATCGCCGTGGACTCCAGCGTCGCCACCAGCCTGATCGACCTGAAGCTGCTGGCCTCGCCGGGCATGGGCATCGTCGAGAATGGCGGCGACGGCTCGATGATGCTGCAAAAGGTCTCGGTCGTTCCGGGACCCCGGCCGAAGAGCGCAGCGACCGACCGTCTGATCTCGACCAACTCCGACGGCTCGCACTTCACCGCGGTCGCGCGCGGTCCGACCTTGGAGGACTGCAGTTTCGCAAACACCTCCGACGATGCCATCAATGTGCACGGCTTCTACTATTACGTCGTGGCGAAGACCGCGCCGCGGCGGTTTCTGCTCAGCCCGAAATGGGACATCGGCCTTGCGGCCGGCGACGACGTCGAGAGCTGCGATCACGCGACGTTTCGCTCAATCGGACGCAGCAAGGTCGCGCAGTTGACCAAGCGCCACGCGCCGGAGCTGAAGGCGAAGATCGCCCAGCTCTGGAAGAACAGGAGCCCGACCACCCAACCGGATTTGATCTACGACGTCGTCCTGCAACAGGACCTGCCGCTGAAGGTCGGCGATGCCATCACCTCGCTGACGCATATCGGATCCGGCGCCACCGTGCTGCGTTGCAGTTTCCACGCCTGCGGCCGTGTGCTGATGAAGGCACCGAACGCCGTCGTCGAGAACTGCCAGTTCACCTTCTCGACCGGTGTCGCGCTGCAAGCCGGCAGCGACGTCGGCTTCTGGTCGGAGTCCGGATTTGCCGACAACCTGGTGTTCCGCAACAACCGATTCAGCCACTGCGTCAACGGCGCCAACGAGCTGACCAGCGGCAGCGGAACACTCAGCGCGATCTATGTCGGCATGGTGCCGCCGGAAGGGGCCAAGGGATTTCAGGATAATTTCCAGAACCGGCGCGTCATCATCGAAGGCAATCACATCGACGATTCCTACATCTACGCGATCTTCGTCAGCAATGCCGACGGCGCTCGGATCGCCGGCAATGTGATCGGTCAGACTTTTGTACGCGGCAACGCGTTCGGGGCCGGCGATTTCTTCCACATCAAGCCCGCCAGCGCGATCTATGTCGGCCGCGCCCGGAACATCGAGATCAGCAACAACGTCGCCGCACGGGGCAAGATCGCGACGACCCCCGTCGCGATCGATTCCAGCTGCGACGGGCGCACGGTGCATCTCGCGGGCAACCGGCTGACCTGAGCCAACGCGATCCCGCAGCTCAGGGTATCATCCCGAGCGCCCGCCATATCGCGCGGATGATCCGGAACGAGCGGGCGTCGCCGACCAGCCCGCGCTGCATCCGGTTCATCGCATAAGCGAACGTCATCCGCGCATCGGTATCGACGAGCACGAACGCGCCGCCGCCGCCGGACCAGAACAGCGTGTTCGGGTTGGGCGGCACCAGGCTGAGGATCGGGCTCGGCAACCCGAAGCCAAGGCCGAAGCGGACGGAGATGCCGCGCATCACGAGGTCCGGGCCGTCGATCTGCACCTCCTGCGCCTTGCGGCAGCTGGCTTCCGACATGATCCGCCGGCCGTTGGCTATGCCGCCGGTCGCGAGGATGGTCTGGATGGCGGCGATCGAACGCGCGTTGCCGTGACCGTTCACTGCGGGAATCTCGGCGCCGCGCCAGGCGCGGGTCCGGGTCGACGGCACGTCGGTGCGGGTGTCGCTGAAGGTGATCTTCTGGATGGTGGTCATCTCGACGTCCGTTGCGGCCGCTGTCGGCAGGAACGACACGAGGTCGGCGACCCGATGATCTTCAGGAGCCGGCAGGCCGATCCAGAAATCAGCATGCAAGGGAGACGCGATCTGCTCGCGAAACACCGTGCCGAGCGTCCTGCCGGTGATCCGCCTGACGACCTCGCCGATCAGGAATCCGAAAGTGTAAACATGATAGCCGGACGCGGTGCCCGGCTCCCACAGCGGCGCCTGCGCGGCAAGCGTCGAGGTCGCCTTGTCCCAGTCGTAAAAATCCTCGCCGCTGATCGCGGGATGCCAGCCCGAGAGGCCGGCCGAGTGGCTCATCAGCTGCGCCACGGTAATGCCCGCCTTGCCGTTCGCCGCGAATTCCGGCCAGTAGCGCGCCACCGGTGCCGCGAAGTCGAGCTCGCCGCGATCGGCGAGCCACAACGCGGTCAGCGCGGTCATGGTCTTGGTGATCGAATAGACATTGACGATGGTGTCGCGCGTCCACGGCCGCTGCTCTGCCTCGTCGGCGAAACCGCCCCACAGATCGACCACGGTCTCGCCGTCGATCGTGGCGCAGAACGATGCGCCGAGTTCCTCCCCGTCAGCGAAATTGGCCTCGAATGCCTCACGCGCCACCGAAAACCGCGCATCGGCGAATCCGTCTGTCGTCGCAACTGCCATGGCCGTGCTCCCCGCTCCATCCCCAGGCTTTGAGGGAGGCGGGACATACGCGGCGAGAGGCGCGCCTGACAATTCTTGAACTGAACTCTTTCGTCCCCATCTATTGGAGTAGAGAGATTCCCCTCAGCCCTAGCCTACTCCTGCTTCTGCAACACCGTGATGTGCAGACGACGCCGGATCTCCATGCCCTGACGGCGGTAGAGCGCAATCGCCGAGACGTTGCCGGTGAAGACGTGCAGGAACGGAATTTCGCCGCGCGCCACGATCTGGCGGGCGACCGCCGAGAGCAGCGCCTGCGCATAGCCGCGGCCGCGATGGTCCGGATGCACGCAGACCGCCGTCATCTCGGTATAGTTCCCCGGCTTCATGCGCTCCCCGGTCATCGCGACCAGCTCGCCGCCAACGCGGATGCCGAAAAAGTTGCCGAGCTCATGGGTCCGTGCGCTGAACGGTCCGGGTTTCGTCAGTTCCGTCAACGCCATCATCGCGGGAACGTCGACCGCGCCGAGCCTGACGATCTCGACGCCGGGCGCAGAAAAATCCGCAGGCGTGCCGATCATCTGCTCGCCGGTCTCAGCCAGCAGCACCTTGAACTCCGGCGGTACAGAAACAGGATCGGGCGTGAACAGCACCGCGAATTCCTGTCCCGACAACAGCGCGCCGAGCGCGGCAAAACTCTCCGGCGACATGTCGACCATGTCGGCGAAGGGGGCGATCGCGAGCGGAAAGCGTCGGGCATCGGCGCCGCCTTCCGCCAGGTCGCGTTGCCGTGTGGTCAGCGCGCTCCAGATCGGGCGATCAAGCGGATGAATGGGCGGGACTTCGGACATGCGGCGCTTCGCTCCTGATTTTCTTGGAGCAGAGCAAGAAGCGCCGGCAAAATCCAGCGTGGCGTGATGCCGTTGCGGCTCACAATCACGCCAGCAGGATCTCTTGTCTTCGTAACGGACTGGCCCTTACGCCACCTTCAGGCAGAGCTCCGTGCCGCCCTTGAGCGGCAGCGTGATCGATACGAAGCCATTTTTTGGATCGCGCACGAACTCCAGGAAATCCGCCTCGGCATTGTCGTTCATGACATAGCCGCCGACCCGAAGCTGCGGCGCGACGATCTCGATCACCTGGCGCGCCAGCGTTGGTCCCTTGTCGCCCGGCCAGCCGTCGATCAGGATGAAGTCGAGGGGACCACCGAGATCGCGCAGCGTCTTGCGGGCATCGCCCTCGCGGATCTCAGCGTAATCGGCGAGGCCCGCGTCCGCGAGATTGCGCTTCGCGGTTGCGACCTTGGCCGACACGATCTCCGAGCCGATCACGGTGCCGCCGCCATTGTCGCGCATCGCGGCTGCGAAATACAGCGTCGACATTCCGACCGATGTCGCGAACTCGGCAACGCGCTTGGCGCGCAGGCCGCGACACAACAGGTAGATCAGCTCGCCCTGCTCCGGGTGGATCGAGAATCCCTGCTCGGCATAGTCGTGCGGATCGCAACTGCCGCTCTGCATCGGATTGCCTCGTACCGGCGCCCGGCGCGTGGCCTGCAGGCGCTCGATGACGGCAGCAATGCGGCCATCGGCAATCGCGCTGTGCGGTTCAGCGTTGTACATGAAGGGCCTCCTTTGCGATTGCGTCATTGCTGCAGGATTTCGGCGGCGGCGCGGTCGAGGATTTTCGCAATGCGCCGCGCCTCGGCGGCATCGCAGCCGCGCTTCTGCCGCAGCGCGCTCTTCAGCGCGTGACGGGCGCGGTGCACGTCGTCGGATGCTTCGCCATCGAGATCGCTCACACCGGCGAAGGCTTCGCGCACCTCCTCCATGCGGCGGCCGATCCGCAACAGCGCTTCGAGAATGGTATCGGCGGTGGCGCGGTTCTCGGCGAGATGCGCCTTGCCCTGCTCGGTGATGCTGTAGAGCTTGCGCGACGCGTCCTGGGTGACGCTGGCGTGCCCGATCTCCTCGAGGAATGTCAGCGCCGGATAAATCACGCCCGGGCTCGGGCTGTAGAAGCCGTCCGACCGCTCCTCGATCTTCTTGATCAACTCGTAGCCGTGCGCCGGCTGCTCGCCGAGCAGCGCCAGGATGACGAGTTGCAGATCCTGCGACGAGAGCCGCCGCGATCCCGGAAAATCGCCGCCGCCACCCCGCCCGAAGAAGCCATGGCCGCCGCGGCCAAAACGGTGACCGCCCCGGCCGTGCCGGCCCATGGCGAAGAACCCGAGCCGGAAGCCGTCATCGTCCCGGTCGCGAAACATCGATCGTCTCATTGTTCATTTCCTTACTGAAAACATATCTTACGATATATCTACAGATCGAACGCCGACAACTCACGTTTTCGTGAGGTCTCGGGGACGGGAGCAGCACCCGGACCGGCCAGGGATCGCCGGCTCATACCGGGCTTGCCCGTCTTCGCGCGGTCGGCTTATGGCTCTGAAGCCTCTCCAGCCTTCCCGATTCATGCGCCCCAAGACCTTCGAAACACACTGCCTGCGCCTGCCCGCCGCCACCAAGGTGGTGCAATGGGAAGGCACGTCGGTGTTCAAGGTCGGCGGCAAGATGTTCGCGCTGGCCGGCGGCTTCATCGAGCGCTCCGGCGGCTTCATGTTCAAGACTTCGAACATGGCCTACCAGCTCCTGATCGAGCAGCAGCTCGCGCGACCGGCGCCCTATCTGGCACGTGCCAAATGGGTGCAGCTGATCGGCAACGATGCCCTGCCCGACGCCGAGCTCAAGGCCTATCTCGACCAGGCGCACGCGCTGATCGCCGCGAAGCTGACGCGGAAATCGCGCAAGGCGCTCGGGCTCGATTGACCGGCCTGGCTCAGCCGCCCAGCGGCTCGTCGGAATCGCCCGACAGCAATTTTGGAAACAGCTCCTTGAAGGCGAACTTGTCTTCGCCCTTGGCGCGGTGGAAGCGCAGTACGACGTCGAACCGGCTGGCGTCCCATTTCGTGGGCGGCTTGCCCTTGCTGACTGGTATCAACGGAAGGACGTCGGCAATGATCGCCTTGTGCTCCCAGCACAGCAGCACGACGCCGTTCAGCGCCAGCAGCGCCGTGATCAACGCCGGCTCATGACCTTTGCCAAAATCTTCGTTGGGCGCCGTGCCAAGACGCGCCGCCAGCGCTGAGATCGTCTCAGCGGGACGGCTGCTCGGGCCCCGGTTGGGCGTGGTACCGGGCGTCGCGGCATAGATCGCGTCGGGCCTCGCATAGTCGCCCTTGGCAAGGTCGGTGCCAAACAATGCTGCCCAGGCGCCGGCGCGCTGCCAGCCGCGGAGGACGAGCGACTCGGTATCGGACACACCGTCCGCGGTGAAGCCGGGCCCCGGCCAGCCGTCATCAGGCTTTTCGGCATGACGGATGATGAAGAGTGTGAGCGCGTCCATGGCGTCCTCGCGGGAGAAGATGTGTTGCTGGCACGGCAATTTCGATCCTACGCCGGCGGCATGCTGCCCTCCATAAACGGCGTCACAATTTGCGAAAACTCGAGCGGTACTGCGCGGGCGACACGCCGAGCCGCTCGGTGAACACGATGCGCATCCGGTCCGCCGAGCCGAAGCCGCAGTCGAAAGCAACCGCCTTCAGCGGCCGGTCTGAGCCCTCGAGCAACCGGCGCGCAGCGTCGACCCGTGCCCGCTCGACGAATTCGTGCGGCGTGATGCCGGTCTCCTGCGCGAAGGCGCGGCCGAAATTGCGCACGCTCATGCCGACGGCCTCGGCCAGCGACTGCAGCGTGTGGCGCTCGCCGACATGCTGCATGACATGGGCCTGCGCGCGTGCAATCGGCGAATCCTCATCGACCGGCGCGGTGAGATAGGGACTGAACTGGGACTGCCCGCCCTGGCGTTGCGCGACCACGACCAGCCGCTTTGCCACCGCAACGGCAACCTCAGGCCCATGACGTTCGGCCACAAGCGCGAGCCCGAGATCGATCCCGGCGGTGACGCCGGCCGATGTCATCAGTCTGCCGTCGCGAATGTAGATCCGGTCGAAGATCACCTCGGCGGCCGGAAAGCATGCCGCCAGCCGTTGCGCGTTCTGCCAATGCGTCGTCACCTTGTGGCCGTCGAGCAGCCCGGCATGGCCGAGCGCGAAGGCGCCGGTGCAGATCGAACCGTACAACCCTGCGCGCGCGGGCGCCCCGCGCAGCCACTGCGTCAGTTCGGGATCCGGCGCGGCGTCGGGCAGGCCCGGC
>NZ_JACMYO010000198.1 GCF_020889685.1 Bradyrhizobium oropedii | reverse complement strand
GACATTGTTGAAGGCATCGAGCGCAGTGACGACGACCGACCCCGGCGTCCCCGCCGTGCCGTTGGCGGCAAGACTGACCGAAAAATGCGTGGCGACGCCCGGCGTCACGATCTCGGCATTCGAAGTCCCCTTGACCGCGCTGTTGGTGGTGTCGGTCGCGGTGATGGTCTGGCTGCCGGCGGTATCGAGGGTCTCGCTGAAGCTGCCGGTGCCGTTGGTCAATGTCACGTCGGCCGGCAGCACGGCGTGGCCGTCGGTCGACGTGAAATGAACCGTGCCTGTGTAGTTGGTGACGACGTGGTTCAAGGCATCGAGCGCGGTGACGGTGACCGTGCCCGGCGTGCCCGCCGCGCCGTTGCCCGGGATGCTCACGGCGAAGTGCGTGGCGGCACCCAGCGTCACCGCGATGGTGAAGGTCTGCGAGCTGGACAGGGTGCCGTCGCTTGCCGTCGCGGTGACGGTGTAGGCGTGACCGGGGGCTGTCGTGTAGTCGATCTTGCTGGGATCGGCGACGGTGATGACGCCGGTATTGGGGTCGATCTTGAAGCCGCCACCCGAGGTGTCGCCGGTCAGGGTATAGGTCACGGCATTCATGTCGGCCGCGGACGCAGTGATGCCGACAAGCGTGCCGGCGGCGGATCCTTCCGCGACCTTGTTGGCTGCTGCGTTGCTGTCGACTGGTGTCGACGGCGCAACGTCAGTGACGCCGATGACGAAGCTCTGCGAGCTCGTCGCGATGCCGTCGCTCGCCTGAACGGTGATGGTGTAGGCGTGACCGGGGCTGGTCACGTAATTGACCTTGGTGGGATCGGCGACCGACACCACGCCGGTGTTCGGGTCGATCTTGAAACCGCCATTGGAGCTGTCGCCGGCCAGCGAATAGGTGACGGGACTACCGACGGCGCTGGTGGCTTGCGCTGTGATGTTGACCAGCGTATTGACCGCGGCGCCCTCGGCGACCGTGTTGTTTCCCGCATTGGCGTCGACCGGTGGCGAAAGCGAGTCAGTGACCGGCGGCCAGGGCGTGCCGGGAGGACAGCCGAGGTACAGATATTGCAGACCATACGTGTCGGCGAAGGCCTGGGCAGCCGAGTCGAGGACGATGTGACCGGTCGAATCGAGCTGAAGTGCCGGGCGCGTTAAACCACCGATTGTATAGGCAGGTATGGTCGTCATGAGCACTCCTGCGATCGGCGTGGACGCCGATCGATAATTACATTTGCTGGATGCGAGGACGTGTGAAGCGGTTCACACGTTGAGGTTGATCATCCGCGATCGGAGCTTGCGCCAAGCTGGCTGCAATACCGGACGACCTTAATGTCCACGGAGCCGTGACATCAGCAAGGTCAAATGCGCTTGCCATTACGTAGTCGCTTTCACTTACACGCGCCGTGACAAAGCCCAATGAATGTTCGAGAAAAATGCGGCCGGCCAACAAAATTTACTCTTTGGCAACCACGACCGTATTGGCGATATTTCCGAGTGTCAATGTGTGCCCGGATGACACAACACGGTTAGCCTTGATCGAGGCGATGCAGCGAGAGGTAGAGTGCTCTAATTCGATGATTTTCCGTCGCCGGGAACCCGGCGCGACTCTGCCGCAAGCAGGATCGGCGCGATGTGACAGATCCGTGTCACGGGGTTCGCGCCCTGATTGATTCGCGATGACGCGGACCGTGACCCGGTCGGATCGATAGGCCAGCCAAACTGCCCCTTTTCGTCGTCACGGTTTCGCGATCCCGTCGTAAGGCTTTCAGACTACGCAACTATTTGCTTGATCCGAGGGCCATCTTGAACAGACTGGGGTGCGGCTACATCTGTGACGTCCGCCGCCGCGACATCGCGGTGGTCCATCCGCGCTGAATCACGGCAATTTCAATTGCGACTTTCGTAGCCCTGCTTTGGTCGTCGTGCTTACGTTGTTCTGGGGGAGAGGGAATTGGGTTCGATTGACAAAGCGGAGCGTGTGGCTCCGGTGACCGGCGTCGAGCGTCATTCGCTTCGGCGCCATGTATGGCTCGGCCTCGCGCCGATCGGGCTTTTGGCCGCGCTGACGCTCGGCGGCTGCGATGACAAGAGCGCGCAGTCGCAGGCCGCGCCTCCGCCGCCGCCCGTGACCGTCGCGCAGCCGGTCAAGCGCACCGTCACCGACTGGGACGAGTTCACCGGCCGCTTCGAGGCGGTCGAGGAGGTTCAGGTCCGCGCCCGCGTCGGCGGCTTCGTCAACAGCGTCGAGTTCAAGGACGGTGCGATCGTCCATGCCGGCGATCTGCTCTACATCATCGACCCGCGGCCGTTCGAGGCGGTGGTGCTGCAGGCCGAAGGCCAGCTCGCTGACGCGCGCGCCAAGGGGGAGCTTGCCAAGCGCGATCTCGAGCGCGGGCTGAACCTGGTGCAGACCAGCGCGGTCTCGGAGCAGGTCGTCGACCAGCGCCGCCAGGCGTTGCAGGCGGCGCGCGCCGCCGAGACCCAGGCCGAGGGCTCGCTGAAGGCCGCGCAGCTCAACGTCGAATTCACCCACGTGCTGGCGCCGATCACCGGCCGCGTCAGCCGCCATCTGGTGACCCCGGGTAACCTCGTGCAGGGCAGCGAGGGGGGCGCGACGCTGCTGACCTCGATCGTGTCGCTCGATCCGATCTACATCTATTTCGACGTCGACGAGGCGACCTATCAGCGCAACAGCAAGCTGTGGTTCGAAGGCAGGCGGCCGAGCTCGCGCGACACGGCGAACCCGGTGCAGGTGATGCTGACCGGCGAGACCAAGCCCTCGCATGAAGGCAAGATGGACTTCCTCGACAACCGCCTCGATGTCTCGACCGCAACGCTGCGCAGCCGCGCAGTGATCCCGAACAAGGATCTTTCGATCCTGCCCGGCCAGTTCGGTCGCGTCCGTCTGATCGGCTCCTCGCCCTATGAGGCGCTGCTGATCCCGGACACCGCCATCGCCACCGACCAGTCGCGCAAGATCGTGTTCGTGGTCAAGGACGACAACACGGTGGAAGCAAGAGCGGTGACGCTCGGGCCGCTGGATGAGGGCCTGCGCGTGATCCGCGAAGGCCTCAAGCCGGAGGATCACGTGATCGTCGACGGGCTGCAGCGCGCCCGCGTCGGCGCCAAGGTGACGCCGAAAATGGCGCAGGCGCCGGCGGAAACTAAAGCTCCGGCAGGCGACAAGCCCGCGGCAGCAGACAAGCCGGCGGCAGGTGCGAAGCCATGAATCTCGGAAGGCTTTCCATCAACCAGCCCATCCTCGCGATGGTGCTGTCGATCGTGCTCCTGATCGTCGGCGCGATTGCCTATCCGACGCTGCCGGTCTCGGAATATCCGCAGGTCGTGCCGCCGACCGTCGTGGTGACGACGCAATATCCCGGCGCTTCGGCGCAGACCGTGTCAGACACCGTCGCCGCTCCGATCGAGCAGGAGATCAACGGCGTCGAGGACATGCTGTATCTCTACAGCCAGGCGACCTCGAACGGCCAGCTCACCATCACCGCGACCTTCAAGCTCGGCACCGACCTCGACAAGGCCCAGGTGCTGGTGCAGAACCGCGTCGCCATCGCGCAGCCGCGGCTGCCCGAGGAAGTGCAGCGCAACGGCGTGACCACGCGCAAGAATTCGCCCGATATCCTGATGGTCGTGTTCATGCTGTCGCCCGACGACAGTTTCGACCAGCTCTATATCTCCAACTACGCGCTGCTGCAGGTCCGCGACCAGCTGCTGCGGCTCGACGGCGTCGGCGACATCCAGATATTCGGCGCGCGCGACTACTCGATGCGGCTGTGGCTCGATCCCGACCGGATCGCCAATCTCGGCCTGACGTCCGCCGAGGTGCTGGCGGCGATCCGCGCACAGAATCTGCAGATCGCGGGCGGCCAGATCGCCGAACCGCCGATCGCCGACCGCGCTTTCCAGCCGAACCTGGTGTTTACCGGCCGTCTCAAGGATCCCAGGCAGTTCGAGGACATCGTGGTGAAGGCCGGTTCCGACGGTCGCACCGTTCGCCTGCGCGACGTCGCCCGCGTCGAGCTCGGCGCGCTGTCCTACACCACCAACAGCTTCCTGCTGCGCAAATCGGCGGTCGGCATGCTGGTGACGCAGCGGCCCGGATCGAACGCGCTCGCCACTGCCAAGAACATCTCGGACACGATGGTGCGGCTGAAGGCGAGTTTCCCCAAGGGGCTCGACTACAATATCGGCTACAACCCGACCGAATTCATCGCCCAATCGGTCCACGAACTGGTGAAGACCATCTACGAGGCGATGGCGCTCGTGGTCATCGTGGTGCTGGTGTTCCTGCAGGGCTGGCGGCCCGCGATCATCCCGATTATCGCGATCCCGGTGTCGCTGGTCGGCACCTTCGCGGTGATGGCCGCGCTCGGCTTCTCGATCAACAATCTGACGCTGTTCGGCCTGGTGCTCGCGGTCGGCATCGTGGTCGACGACGCCATCGTGGTGGTCGAGAATGTCGAGCGGCATCTCGAACATGGCCTGAGCCGGCGCGATGCCGCGCTCAAGACCATGGAGGAGGTCGGCGGCGCGCTGGTCTCGATCGCGCTGGTGCTGTGCGCGGTGTTTGTGCCGACCGCCTTCCTCGGCGGCATCTCCGGGCAGTTCTTCCAGCAGTTCGCGGTGACGATCGCGGTCGCGACCGCGATCTCCTGCTTCTGCTCGCTGACGCTGTCGCCGGCGCTGGCCTCGCAGATCCTGGTCCCGCACGAGGAGAAGCGCCCACCGGCACGCTGGAACATCATCGCGCGCGGCTGGGACAGCTTCACCGCGGTGTTCAACCGCGTGTTCGACCGGCTGGCCCACGGCTATGCTGGTGTGGCCGACTTCGTGATCCGGCACACCGTGGTGATGGTCGTGATCTACCTCGCGCTGATCGGCAGCGCCGGCTGGCTGCTGGCGACCACTTCGCAGGGATTCATCCCGGCGCAGGATCGCGGCTACGTCATCATCTCGGCACAGCTGCCGGGCGCCGCGTCGCTGGCGCGCACCACGGCTGTGGTGCGCGAGATCGAGCGGATCGCGCTGGATACGCCGGGCATCGTTCGCGTCGCGGCGTTCGCCGGCTTCTCCGGTGCGACACGCACGCAGCAGGGTAACGCCGCGGCGCTGTTCCCGGTGTTCGACGAGCCGGAGGCGCGTCTGAAGAAGGGGCTGACGGCAAGTGCGATCACGGCCGAATTGCGCAAGCGTCTGTCGGTGATCCAGGGCGCCTTCATCATTGTGATTCCACCGCCGGCCGTGCCCGGTATCGGCACCGGTGGCGGCTTCACCATCCGCGTCCAGGATCGGCAAGGACGCGGGCCGGAACTGCTGGCGTCGGCCACCGACGAGCTGGTGGCGGCGGCGCGCAAGTCGCCGTATCTCACCTCGGTGTTCTCGCCGTTCACCGCGAACACGCCGCAGCTGTTCGTCGACATCGATCGCGTCAAGGCGCAGAAGCTCGGCGTGCCCATCGCCAGCATCAATGACACCATCCAGACCTATTTCGGCTCGACCTACGTCAACGACTTCAACCTGTTCGGACGCACCTATCACGTGACCGCGCAGGCCGATCTGCCGTTCCGGAAGGAAAGCAGCGATCTCGCAAGGCTGCGCACGCGAAATGCGGCTGGCGACATGGTGATGCTGGGCAGCGTGGTCGATTTCCGCGATATCTCGGGGCCGGATCGCGTCGCCCGCTACAATCTTTATTCGGCATCGGAGCTGCAGGGCGAGCCGTCGCCCGGTACGAGTTCGGGAACCGCGCTCAGCACCATCAAGAAGCTCGCCGAAGAAACGTTGCCCAGCGGGTTCTCGTTCGAATGGACCGACCTGTCCTACCAGCAGGTCAACGGCGCCAGTGCCGGCCTCTACGTGTTCCCGATCTGCGTGCTGTTCGTCTATCTGGTGCTGGCCGCGCAATATGGCAGCTGGACATTGCCGTTCGCGGTGATCCTGATCGTACCGATGTGCCTGTTCGCGGCCACCATCGGCGTGCGCATCATGGGCCAGGACGTCAACATCCTGACCCAGATCGGGTTCGTGGTGCTGGTCGGATTGGCCGCCAAGAATGCGATCCTGATCGTGGAGTTCGCGCGCGACATCGAGCTCGAGGGCAGGCCACGGCTGGAAGCGGTCATCGAGGCCTGCCGGCTCCGCCTGCGGCCGATCCTGATGACGTCGTTCGCCTTCATCCTCGGCGTGCTGCCACTGGTGCTGTCGACCGGCTCGGGCTCGGAGATGCGGCAGGCGGTCGGCGTTGCCGTGTTCTTCGGCATGCTCGGCGTCACCCTGTTCGGCCTCGTCTTCACGCCGATCTTCTACATGGTGGTGCGCAACCTCGCGGAAGGAAAGAACGAGGGCAAGCCGAAGGAGCCCGCGGCGACCGTGGCGGGGTGAGTTTGGTCTCCCCTTCGTCATTCCGGGGCGCGCGTAGCGCGAACCCGGAATCCATTCCTCCTCGAAGCGCGCGGCCCGATGGATTCCGGGCTCATCGCTTTGCGATGCCCCCAGGTGCGCAATTGCGCATCGGGGAATGACGAGGTTAGCCCATACTATTGGCTGAACTGAAATCGATGGGCAGGCGCGGGGTTATAAAATAATGTCGCGCCGATTTTTTCCTGATGAGAAAACTGCTGGGAGAGCATAACAATGAAGTCGGGATTCTTGGCCGCCGTCGCGGCGTGCAGCCTGATGCTTGCGGCGCCGGCGATGGCCCAGGGTGTCAAGATCGGCATCCTGAACGACCAGTCGGGCGTCTACGCTGACTACGGCGGAAAGTACTCGGTCGAAGCCGCCAGGATGGCGATCGAGGATTTCGGCGGCGAGGTGCTCGGCCAGAAGATCGAGATGATCACCGCCGACCACCAGAACAAGCCCGATCTCGCGACCGCGATCGCGCGGCGCTGGTACGACACCGAGGGTGTTGACATGATCACCGAGCTGACGACGTCGTCGGTCGCGCTCGCGGTCCAGGAACTGTCCAACGAGAAGAAGAAGATCGACATCGTGGTGGGTGCGGCGACCTCGCGCATCACCGGCGATGCCTGCACGCCCTATGGCTTCCATTGGGCGTTTGATACACGCGCGCTCGCCGTCGGCACCGGCAGCGCACTGGTGAAGGCGGGGGGCGACAGCTGGTTCTTCCTCACCGCCGACTATGCGTTCGGCTATGCGCTGGAAAAGGACACCAGCGAAATCGTGAAAGAGACTGGCGGTAAGGTATTGGGCTCGGTTCGCGTGCCGCTCAACTCGTCGGACTTCTCCTCTTTCCTGCTGCAGGCACAGAGCTCGAAGGCCAAGGTCATCGGGCTCGCCAATGCCGGTCTCGACACGGTCAACTCGATCAAGCAGGCGGCTGAATTCGGCATCGTGAAGGGCGGTCAGAAGCTCGCCGGCCTGCTCATGGTGCTTTCGGACGTGCACGGTCTCGGGCTTGAGACCGCACAGGGGCTGGTCCTGACCGAGGGCTTCTACTGGGATCGCGATGACAAGACGCGTGCCTTTTCTGAACGCTTCTTCAAGCGCACGGGCCGCATGCCGAACATGATCCAGGCGGGTACCTATTCGGCGACCTTGAGCTATCTCAAGGCGGTCAAAGCCGCCGGCACGAAGGACTCCGACGCGGTGACCAAGAAGCTGAAGGAACTGCCGGTCGATGACGCCTTCGCGGAGGGCAAGGTGCTCGCGAACGGCCGCATGGTGCACGACATGTATCTGTTCGAGGTCAAGAAGCCGTCGGAATCGAAGAAGCCCTGGGACTATTACAAGCAGATCGCCGTGGTGCCGGGCGACAAGGCATTCTTCACCGCCAAGGAAAGCGGCTGCCCGCTGACCAAGTGACGCGGAGCTGACGTATTACGCAACTCGCGATACAACATCACCGTCGTCCCTGCGAACGCAGGGACCCATAACCACCGCACTTGGTTGTTGCGACAGGCTGGGGCCCCAGCCATCGCAAAACTGGACCCTGTGGTTATGGGTCCCGGGTCAAGCCCGGGACGACAGTGAGTGTGCGGCACCGTCTCGGCCTCAATGCACGAGCCGCCACACCGCGCCGCCGATTGCGCCGACCCACAGGATGGTGGCCGCCAGGGCCTGGATGAAGAATCCCGGGCTGCGTTTCGCCACCGCCTCGCGATAGCCGATGAAGTAGACGATACGGCCGACGACCCAAAGTGCGCCAACGGCTGCGGCCGCGGCATCGCCGATATAGATTGCGAACAGCCACAGCGACGGCAGGAAGATCGGGGTCCATTCCAGCGTGTTCATCTGGATTCGGTAGATGCGCTCGAAATCCGCATTGCCCGTGATCGCCGGCAGCTTGACCCCGTAGCGGATGCGGGCGCGCGCGACCTGGGTCGCGAGGAAGAAGTAAAGCGCGACCGCAAGGCAGGTGATGATGGCCGTGTAATGGTACATGTCAGGCGTTTCCTCTGGTTTCTGTTGGCCCCCGATGTCATGACGGGGCAACGAGGCCCGCTGTGACTGGCAAGCCTTCTTGCGCCGATCTTCCGTCGGCGTCCTAGTATCCCGTCATCTCAAGATAGCCGATTCCGGCGTGGCTGCCTGAGAAGCGGATCGGGCCTTCCCAATAGGGGAAGCTGGTTCCCATCCAGGCCTTCGGATTGAGCGGCGCGGTCTCGATGGCAAGGCCGCGTGCGGGCAGGGTGACGCGCCATGATGTCGGCAGCTTGCGGTCCCCGATCTCGGTGGTCGCCATCGGCGTGATGCTGTTGCCGCTCGCTGCGATCTCGGCCGAGCGACCGTCCGGCGTGATCCAGTTGCCGAACAGGTTCTCGCGGCCATCCTTCTGGCGCAGCCGGTACAGCATCAGCTTTTCGTCGCCGGGCAGATTCAGCGAGAACCAGTCCCAGCCGGTCTGGTCGGCGGCGAGCGGCTGGCTGCTCCACTCGCGATCCATCCAGGCCGTGCCTGTGACGTCGACAGGTTTGTCGTCGATCACGATGCGGCCGGATGCCTTGTAGAACGGCTGGCTGTAGTAATAGGAGGCCTGTCCGCGGTCCGACTTGCGGCTGTAGCCGTGGTCGCCTTGCAGCACCAGTGCGCGCTCGGCGTCGAGGCGGAGCGTGGTGCTGAAGTCGGCAGCGGAGGCCTTGAGCTCGAGCGGCGCGATGCGTTGCGGACCGAATGCATCGAGCCCGCGCAGCTCCCAGGCGTCGATCCAGGCGCGGAACGGCGCGGCCTCGACACCGGCCTGCCCGACGCCGCCGCGCGCAAAGGTCTCGCTGAAGCGATGTGTGCCGGCGCTGGTGACTGCGGCGTGGCCCATCCAGAGTTGCTGGTTGGCCCAGCCTTCGCTGGGGCCGCCCGGCTTCATCGCCTGGCAGAACAGCGTCCATTGCGCGCCATAGGCCGCGCCGCCGGCATCGGACAGGTTCGCGGTCACGTACCACCACTCGATCCGGAATTCCGGATGCGGGCCGTGATCGGCGGGGAATGCAAACGGCTTGCCCGGCGTGACGGCGGCAAAGCCTTCGGCCGTTTCGCCGAGCCCGGCGAAGCCTTGCGCAAAGCTCTTGCCGCCCAGCGCCAGCGCCATTGCACCGCCGGCAAAGGCGCGACGCGTGAGATCGGTGCTAGCGCTCATTGACGAAAGTCCGGATCAGGGTGGCCGGCTGCATGCGGGCCAGTCTAGCGACCGGCAGCGCGGCGGCACAGAGCGCTGCGGCCATCGCCACCGCAAGCAGCTCGATCAGCTGCAACGGGAACACGTGGAATGGCAGTCGCCAGCCGAACGCTTTCACATTGACGATCGCAAGCAGGCACCAAGCCACCAGGAGGCCGAGCGGCAGCGCGAACAGCGCGGTGATCAGCGCGACCGCCATGGTCTTCAGCAGTTCGAGCGCCGCGAGCCGCCGCCGCGTTAGGCCGATCGCCCATAGCGGTGCGAGCTGCGGCAGCCGCGAATTGGCCAGCGTCAGCAGGCTGGTCAAAAGCGCGATGCCGGCGACGCCGAGCGTGAAGGCATTGAGCGCCGCGGTAACCGAAAAGGTGCGATTGAACACCCGCTTCGATTCTCGCTTCATCGTCGCCTGGTCGGCGATGTTGCGGTCGTCGAGGCCGAACTTCTCCTGCAACGCCGTGATGAGCGGCGCGATCTTGTCCGGTTCGACGCGGAGCCCGACCCGGGTCAGCGGCGTCTGCGGGAAGTGGCGCGTCAGCGCGGCGAAGTTGACCGCGATCTGGCCCTTGGGGTTGCCGTAATCGGCATAGATGCCGACGATTTCGAGCGGCCAGCTGCCGCCGGGGGCGGGCACCTCGATATGATCGCCGATCGCAAGCTTCATCCGCCGCGACAGTTGCTCGCTGACGAGGCAGGCGTCGCCGGGGCGCAGCCTGACCCAGGCATTCGCCGTGCTCTCGAGCAGCGGCCAGTTGTCGCGATAGGTCGTGTGGTCGGGCAGGCCGAGCACCTCGATCGGCGCGCCGCCGAGCTGGGTGTCGGCGCGGCCGCCGGGCAGGATGGCCTGAACCTCCGGACGATCGCGCAGCCAGGCCTTGATCTCCTTTGCCTGCTGATCGCTGGCGGCGCTGATGTAGACGTCGGCGGCGAGCCGGCCGTCGAGCCAGACCAGGAAGGTGCGGCTGAAGCTTTCCACCATGGTGCCGACGCCGACATTGACGGCCAGCGCGAGCAGCAGCGCCATCAGCGCCAGCGACAAGCCCGACAGTTGCTGGCGGCTGTCGGCCCAGAACCAGATGCCGACCGGTGCTCGCGCGCTGCGCTGGCCGAGCGCGAGCGCGATTTGCAGGATCATTGGCAGGATCAAGGCCGCGCCGAGCATCAGCGCGGCCAGCACGGCAAAGCCCGCGATCAGGGAATCGCCGAACTGAATGAGGGCCGCAGCGACCGCAAACACCGCGAGCGCCGCCGCGCTCTGCAACATCAGCCAGCGCCGCTGCGCCTGCTGCCAGGCCTGCGGCTGCGCCGTCGCCAGCACCGGCATCCGGATCGCCTTGGCGAGGCTCGCGGCAGCGGCGGCCAGCGCACCGAGAATGCTGATCGCGATGCCGGCAAACCACCAGACAGGCTTCAGTGAAAGCTGCCCGGGAATCTGCGCGCCATAGAGCCCGCGCAGGGAGGCGGCGACATCGGGCAGCAAGGCCGCCGCGATGAAATAGCCGCAGACCAGGCCGAGCAGGCCTGCGACCAGCGCCAGCGACACCAGCTCGATCACCAGCACGGTGTTGAGCATCCGTGCCGAGACCCCGCAGGCGCGCAGCGTCCGCAGCATCGGCAGCCGCTGCTCGAAGGCAAGCCCGATCGCGGAGTTGACGATGAACAGGCCGACGAAGAACGACAGCAGGCCGAACGCGGTGAGGTTGAGATGGAAACTGTCGGTCAGCCGTTCGAGATCGCTTTCCGCGCTCGGCTCGACCAGGCGGAGCTTGTCACCTGCCACACTTTCGAGCGTTGCATGCGGTGCTTTGGACTTGCCGATCAGCAGGCGCGACAGCTGGCCGGGCATCTTCAAGATGTCCTGCGCGATGCCGATATCGACGATCAGCGCGCCGGGCGCGAACTCCGCCTGCACACGCAGCGGCGGCAGCGTGAGGCCATTCGCCTGCGGCCGGTCGCCGTCCTTGAGGCCGAGATCGCGCAGCGTTTCCGGCGCCACCAGCATTTCGCCCGGCGGCGTGACGAAGGATTGCAGGCTGCCGCGTCCGACCGCCGGCGCATTGCCGACCTCGGACGGCAGCGTCACCGGCTCGACGCCGAGCAGGCGGAAGCTGCGCCCGTCGATCTGGACGCGGCCCTCCAGCATCGGCGATACCGGCCAGCCGGCGCGGCGCAGGTCGACGAAAAGTTGTTGCGGGAAGGTCGCGCTGTCCTTGCCGACCAGAACAGCGGTGCGCGCGCCGCCGAAGGTCGCGGCCGCGCGGTCATAGGCGATGCGGGCCTGCTGGTTCAGCGCCTGCACGCCGCTCCACAGTGCGGTCGCCGAGATCAGCCCGATCAGCAGCGTCGCAAGCTGCATCGGATGCCGCCGCCAATGGCTGAGCAGCACGGCGAGGATCCAGAGCGGGCGCCTCACGCGACCACTCCGGCATGCAGGGTGACTTGGCGGTCGAGCGTCGCGGCGAGCCGCGCGCTGTGGGTGACCATCAGGAAGCCGCAGCCCGTGCGCACAACGAGATCGCGCGCGAGATGCAGCACCTCATCGGCGGTGTCCTCGTCGAGATTACCGGTCGGCTCGTCGGCGAGCAGCAACAATGGCTTCGGCGCCAGCGCGCGGCCGATCGCGACGCGCTGCTGTTGGCCGCCGGACAATTGCTCGGGATAGCGCTTCAGCAGGCTTTTCAGCCCGAGGCGCTCGACCAGCTCGTCATGCCAGGCGGCATCGTGCCGACCGGCGATGCGCGACTGGAACACGAGATTGTCCGCAACGGTCAGGCTCGGGATCAAATTGAACTGCTGGAACACGAGGCCCAGCCGGTCGCGACGCAGCTCGGCGCGGCCGGCGTCGTTGAGTCCGGAGACCGTGATATTGCCGAGGGCGATCTCGCCGCTATCGGCGGCATCGAGCCCCGCGATCAGATGCAGCAGCGTGCTCTTGCCGCTGCCCGATTCGCCCGATAGCGCGACGCTCTCGCCGGTCGCGACAGTGAGATCGACGCCGCGGAGCACCGCGACGTCTTCACCGGCAGAGCGGTAACTCTTGGTCAGGCCGGTGACGCGAAGCACCGCGGCGGTCTGGTCAGATGAAGCGATGGCCGTGCCTCATTGCGGCTTCTGGTATTTCAGGACGAACTCGTCGATCGGCACCGGCGCCTTGAAGACGGGAATGTCCTTCGGGTCCTCCGCATGATGCAGGAAATCGCCCTCGGCGACCAGCTTGAAGCCGGCGGCCTCGATCTCCTGCTTCAGGGTGCTCTCCTCGATCCGGTGCAGCGTCTTGGCGACGCTGGTGCCTTCGCCGGCCTTGGCGGAGTGGTCCGCGATGATCAGGTAACCGCCGGGCTTGAGCGCGGCGAACATCTTCTTGTTCATCGCGGCGCGATCGACCGGAAGATAGCTGATGTCGTGATAGAAAAAGAAGAAGGTGATCATGTCGAGGTCCTTGACCTCGGGCGGGATCGGGTCGTCATAGTCCCGCACCACATGCACCACGTTCTTCATCGCAGGCGCCTTCGCCCGGTTGTCGAACTTGTCCTTGACGAAGCGCTCGAGCACGGTAGCCGAGTCCTGCGCGTAGATCTTACCCGATGGGGCGACGGTGCGCGCCAGGAGTTCGGTGCTGTAGCCGGCACTCGCCGCCATGTCGAGGACAGTCATGCCCGGCTTGACGCCGGCAAAGGCCAGCATCTTGGCCGGCTGGCGGCGCTGGTCGACCTGGCGATCCGCATCGCTGCGATCGGGTGCAGCGACGATCGCAGCGTAGTCGGGACTGACGGCGTCATCTGCGCGGACAGCCGGCGCGGCGAGCAGCGTGGCGGTCGCGAGCGCAGTGCAGGCGACCGCGCGAAGGATCAATCTGTTCATGAAATAACCCCGGGCTTTTTGTTGTCCCCGAACATAGCAGGGGGGCCATGACAGTTCACCGCTTCGGGGCCGTGACGACGCGATCGTGATCGGGCGTTACAGCCGCGTGGGGCCGGGCGCCCCCGGGAAAATGCGTTGTTGCGTTGCCCGTCGAGGCGTGGCTAGCATCGCCGATTGGGGCCGATCTTACGAAGCCAAAAAACGAAACGACGGGGAGCCAGACATGACGACGCAACCGACGCCCAAGGGGTCAACGGGGACACCAAAGGGCGCGTGGACAATCACCTTCCTCCTGTTCCTGTTCATGGTGGTGAACTTTGCGGACAAGATCGTGGTCGGGCTGGCCGGCGTTCCGATCAGGAAGGAGATGGGGCTCACCCCGGAGCAGTTCGGCGATCTCGGCTCGTCCTTCTTCTATCTGTTCTCGATCTCGGCGATCGTGGTCGGCTTCATCGTCAACCGCGTTGATACGCGCTGGGTGCTGCTGATCCTGGCGGTGATCTGGTCGCTCGCGCAATTTCCGATGATCGGCACCGTCAGCCTGACGACGCTCACGATCTGCCGCATCATCCTCGGCGCCGGCGAGGGGCCGGCCTTCTCGGTCGCCGCGCACGCGATCTACAAGTGGTTTCCGGACGAGAAGCGCACGCTGCCGACTGCGATCCTGTCGCAAGGCTCGGCGTTCGGCGTGATCCTCGCGGTACCCGCGCTGAACTGGGTCATCGTCAATCACAGCTGGCATCATGCCTTCGGCGCGCTCGGCATCGTCGGCCTGCTCTGGACCGTCGCCTGGTTCGCGCTCGGCAAGGAAGGGCCGCTGGTGTCGACGGCGGCTGTCGTCGCCGACGAGCAACGGATTCCCTACTGGAAGCTGTTGACGTCGCGTACCTTCATCGGCTGCGTGGTGGCGACCTTCGGCGCCTATTGGGCGCTGTCGCTCGGGTTGACCTGGTTCACGTCCTTCATCATCGAGGGGCTTGGCTTCTCGCAGCAGCAGGCCGGGTTCGTCTCGATCCTGCCCTGGATCTTCGGCGCGACGATTGTGCTGCTGACCGGCTGGATCTCGCAGCTGATGCTGACGCGCGGCTTCACCACCCGCGGCGCACGCGGGGTGCTCGGCTCGGTGCCTCTGGTCATCGGCGGCTGCATTCTCGCGACGCTGCCTTATGCGCCGCCGGGCGGGCTGATGATCGCGGCTCTCGTGATCGGCTCCGGCCTGTGCGGTTCGATCTATGTGGTGTGCCCGCCGATGCTCGGCGAGTTCACGCCGGTGTCGCAACGCGGCGCGATCATTGCGATCTACGGCGCGCTGTACACGATCTCGGGCATCATGGCGCCGATGGTGATGGGCAGTGTGATCCAGCACGCCACGACGCCGATGGCCGGCTACATGAGCGGTTTCACGATCAATGCCGCGATCATGGTGGGGTCGGGCGTGCTCGGGCTGTTGCTGCTGTGGCCCAACACCGAGCGCGCGCGCCTGACCGGCACGTCGCAGCCCGCGGGCACGATCAAGGGCGCGATGTCGCCGACGTAGGGGACGTGCTTGTCCGACCTTCCCCTGGAGGGGGAGGGTGAAGCGGCCGCAGCTAGCGTCAATATCGAACTCGCTGTAGCCCGGATGAAGCGCAGCGAAATCCGGGGCAACTCTATCCGCAGATGCACCTGCCCCGGATTACGCTTCGCTTCATCCGGGCTACGCGCCGATCGCTCCGCCTACCTCAATTCAAACCCTGCGCGCCGCGGACGAGCCGGCCCGGGCGCGCGCCGGTGGCTTGCCCC
>NZ_JACMYO010000197.1 GCF_020889685.1 Bradyrhizobium oropedii | reverse complement strand
GCCAAGCGCGCCGCCATCATGGTGGGGCGCTACACGCATGCTCACCAGTTCAAGCGCGCCCGGCGAGAACTCAAATTCCTGCGCACCCGGCTTGGCCGCATCATCCGTGACATCAGACGCAAGATCGAGGGCGACCCTGCGCTTGAGGATCGCTTTGGTCCGCTGCTCGATATCGCCCACCGGGTTCGCCATCAAGAGCAGCGTCAGCGCGGTCCCAAGGTCTACTCGTTGCACGCCCCCGAGGTGGAGTGCACCGGTAAAGGCAAGGCCCGGGCCCCTTACGAGTTTGGCTGCAAAGTCTCGATTGCCACGCCCGCCACGGCGCCCAAAGGCGGGCAGTTCGTGCTGCATGCCAAGGCCCTGCACGGCAATCCCTATGACGGGCACACGCTCAGTCCCGTCATCGCCGATCTCGAAAAACTCACAGGTGTCGCAGCGCGCCGCATCCACGGCGACAAGGGCTATCGAGGCCACAACTATCCCGACCGGTTCAAGGTCTGGATCAGCGGCCAGGTTCGCCGCGTCACCAAAGCCATCCGCCGCGAGATGCGGCGTCGTGCCGCCGTCGAGCCTGTGATCGGCCATCTCAAGGACGACCACCGAATGCGTCGCAATCATCTCAAGGGCCGCGACGGCGACCGCATCAACGCCGTTCTCGCCGCCGCCGGCTACAACTTCAGCCTGCTCCGCCACTGGTTCGTGGAACTTTTACGCGTCCTGCTATGGATCCTCTGTCGCCGCCCATCGCAACTACACTTTGCGTAAACGGTGCTCAGAAACGTTCTTCACGAACGACTATTTGGCCAGACGCCACGCCGACGCGGCCTCGGCCGCTTCCCTCAGTTCACTAACGAGGCAGTGGCCTTTCCTCAGCCACGGCATCGATACAGTGGATGACTGCCTAGTCTTGAGCCAGAAACTCTCCTACGCGACGGAGGTGGGCTAGACTATGCGAGTCGAGCTCTTCGCGATCCCGGGTATTCCTAAAGTGCGTCGTGGCGATGATATTGGCGCGATTCTGGTGCAGGCAGCGCGGCCGGCGGGTGAAGAATTGCGCGAGTCCGACATCATCCGCGTCGCGCAGAAGATTGTGTCGAAGAGCGAGGGGCGGTTTCGCGCGCTGTCGGAAATCGTACCGTCCGCGGATGCGCTGTACCTTGCCAAACGGTGCGGCAAGGACGCTCTGCGAATGCAGAGGCTAGTTTAGTTACCGAGAGTACCGGAGGTTATTCGACCTAGCTGGTGCCTCGATTCTGAACAATAACTCCATGTTCGCGCAGGAGCTCATAGGTCTGCTGGCCGCAATTGCTGCCAGCTTGCGCCAGCCAAGTCGCCGGACATTGCCACGAAGACCATTCATGCGAGCTTTAGACGCCACCTTAGCATGCATAGCTGGTTAATCGAATTTCCGATTGACGAAATCCACTTTCGAGTCAGCAGCGCAAGTTTAGGCCTTAAGACAGGCGATGATCTCAAGAACCAAGCTCTGTCTCGACCAAGTTGACCCAATAGCCGATACCATAGGGTATCGCTTCATCGTTGAAATCATAGGCGGGGTGATGCACTCCTGCGGTCGGGCCATTGCCAATAAAGATAAAGGCGCCCGGGCGGGCCTCGAGCATGTATGCGAAATCTTCCGACCCCATTCTCACCCTAAGCTTGTCGTCCACAGAAGAGGGACCGACCAGCCGGCGAGCCGCAGCGATGGCCGAGTCGGTCTCGTCCGGATGATTAACGGTGACCGGAACGTATCGCTGATAGTCGAAGTCGACCTCTGCCCCATATATCCTGGCGATTCCCTGCGCAGTAGTCGCTATCTGTTTCTCGGCGAAATCGCGGAGGCCCGGTACAAGGGTCCTGACTGTGCCCGCCATCCCAACCCGATCCGGGATGACGGTGTTGGAATTTGAACCGGTGAATCGGGTCACCGAGATCACAAGCGACTCTACGGGGTTGGTCTGGCGCGACACCAAGGTCTGCAAACCGATGATGATCTGCGCTGCGATCACAACCGGGTCGATGGTATCGTGGGGTCTAGAAGCATGGCCGCCCTTGCCCTTCACAATGATCTCAAAATCATCCTGTGCGGCCATAATCGGCCCGTGGCAAATCCCAAATTTGCCGATGTCCATCCCGGGAAAGTTATGCATCCCGAACACGCGGGAGATGCCATATCGCTCCATGATCCCAGCTTCAACCATCTTTTGACCGCCAAGCCGATCGCCGTAGCCGTCTTCCTCCGCAGGCTGGAAGATCAGGGCAATGGAACCTTTGAAATCGCGGGTGGCTGCGAGGTATTTGGCCGCACCCAGGAGCATGGCCGTGTGTCCATCGTGGCCGCATGCATGCATCTGGCCTGCCGTTGTCGACGACCAGGGTTTATTCGATGCCTCCAGAATCGGGAGAGCATCCATGTCTGCCCTTAGTCCGATGGTCGGACCCTCGCCACGGCCGCCCTGAACCACCGCTACAATGCCTGTCTTTGCGATGCCCGTTTCAATATGGTTGATGCCGAACGAGGCCAGCTTTTCGGCAACAAATCGTGCTGTGTTCTCGAGGCGATAATCGAGCTCGGGGTGCTGGTGCAGGTACCGCCGCCATTCCGTGGCCTCAGCCTGGATATCCCGGTATTTGTCTATGCTCTGCATGTCCATTTCTTCAAGGCCGTTTCTTAAGCTACTGTGTCGTGTCTTGAGCATCCTGTCGCTCAGATCCGCCAGTCTTCTTCCGAACTCGTCACCACGGGACATGATCGTCTCGAAAGCAGGGCTGGGTTGACGCCCCGCCGAAGAGATGGACGACTCCCGCCAAACCGCCCGAAAATGTTCTGCGACTGGGTTTCCATTTCAAAGCGCTCGTCAGATGTCGTGGCCGTCCAATCAAGCTAGCCTAGAATGCATAGCCGATATATCCGAATTGGGCCGGTATTGCGCTGGAAACGAGCGACATTGGCTCGGCAGCCGCAGCTTTCCCTCATAGGATTGACCCCATCGATGCCGCACCTTGGCGCTCCCCCAGAAAAATCCAGTCACGGCTGACACGCTCAACGAAGACAGTCGTTAGGGCGATCAGACGCCCGCGCGCCAACGGCGTCATCAAGGACGACGTGTCGATTGTTGTGGCAAACATGCTTCCGGACGATATCCGCGCATCAACGAATTCTGAAAAATAGCGACCGCTATCAATCCGGACTAAAGTTGGTCCATAAGGTCCCACGCTTTCTTGGAAGCACTGTCTCGTCCGATCACCTTCGTTTCGCTTCAGGAGACAGCACGCTGGCACGATCGCTGCTACAAAGCTGGAAGGGCAAAACTCAAGTACGTATCCGATCAAGCTTTTCAACTGCCGACGAGCGGCGGCCGAGCTTCGGACAAGCGCGCGCAGTTCGTGGGCGTGGACGCCAACGGGTGGCGCGGTCCTCAACGACCTCTTGCAGTCCGACGACGGCGGTTGGTTTCAGGATGTGGCGCTCGTCTCGTCGCCCAGACGGTGGAAGGCAAGGCCGACACCATCTGCGCTGACGGCTGGAAGTGCGGCGAGGTGGGCATCGAAATGCCGGATGGCTATACCCCGCGGCAGATCTGCTGCAAACAATCGGAGCTCACTGCCGAGCAACAGGTGGCGCTCGATGCGCTCCAGGCCGAGTTCGGACAGCTCGAGGCTCTCGCGGAGCTAATTTAGACGAATGCTGCGAGCACGTGAACCGGCGGATGGCCGATTTCGAAAAGACGCCGGACGAGATCGACCGCCGACCGGAGGTCTCTTCGCCGACGATAAGGTCGCCGCCCGCGTCCCTGAGCATCGACACTTCGGGCGCGCTCTGGGTGCTGCCGGCTTCGTGCGGTCCAAGGATGAGCCGCGCGCCGAAGGGCGGCGGGTAGCTAGACGTTATGTCCGTCCGCTGGGATCGGCGGTCCGCCCTTTCGTGCAAAACTGCGAGGGTTGCTCGGAGGACCGAGCCGAGCCTCATGCACGGAGGACGGACCATGCGGAAGTATAGCGAAGCATCGTCGGATTTGATACATCGCGACACGCTATATGAAGCTCCACGTCTGCTACGAAGCCGGCCCCACGGGATATGGGCTACACCGCCAGATCAAAGGCCTCGGACACGATTGTGCGGTCGTTGCACCATCGCTTACGCCAAAGAAGCCTGGCGACCGCGTTAAGACCAATCGACGTGATGCCGTCACGCTGGCGCGGTGCATCGAGCGGGCGAACTGACCTCGGTATGGTGCCGGATGCGGTCCATGAAGCTGTTCGTGACCTGACGCGAGCGCGCGAGTCGGCGGCGGCCGATCTGCGCAAAAAGCGGCAGCAATTGGTGGCTTTCTTACTCCGTCATGGTCGGATCTTCACTGGACTTAAATACTGGACCCGCGCTCATTGGCGTTGGCTTGCGCAGCAAAGCTTCGAGCATCCAGCGCAGCAAATCGTCTTCCAAGATACCATCAACGCGATCGAGGACACGGTCGGACGGTTACACGGTCTCGACCAGCAGCTCGCCGTAGTCGTCCCAAGCTGGTCAATGGCGCCTGTCGTCGCGGCATGTCAGGCAATGCGTGGCGTATCCTTTCTCGTGGCCATCACATTCGTGGCGGAGACTGGCGACGTGCGTCGGTTCGACAACCCACGCCAACTCATGTCGTTCCTCGGCCTCGTGCCTTCAGAGCGTTCGACCGGCGACACCGTGCGGCGAGCTGGCCTTACTCTCACCGGTAATCGCCGTGCTCGCCGCGTCCTCATCGAAGGGGCATGGACCTATCGCTATCCAGCACGCGTCAGTGAGACCCTGCAAACCCGCATTGAACAGCTGCCAAAGGCCGTCCGCGACATCGCCTGGCGAGCCCAGGTCAGACTCTGCGCTCGTTATCGTCGCCTGATAACAGCCGGCAAGAAGGCGCCCGTGGCCATCGCGGCGATCGCCCGCGAGATGGCCGCCTTTCTTTGGGCCATCGGCCAGGAGGTGCATCCGCTTACCTGAGGCGGCGGGCATTCATCCAACTGCACAGCGCTGGGGATGGGGCCACGGAAGGGAACCCCTGGCTAGACTACGTGGCCGAGCTCCGCTCGACGCCCGCCTCTAGATGCCGGGTCAGCCCTGAGACGAAACACGGAAGGCGGTAACCAATCCGCGAATAAGAGTCTGATCGACCGTCGTCTTGAGCGCCCCATCTCCTGCTCTGTGCAGCTTCACTCAGACAACCCCCGGCGTCCACCTCGACGTCCGGACTTTGCTCATGCTTCAATAGCATTGACTACGGACATAAGAGTCTAGGGGACGACGACGGCGTGCGGCCCTTGTCGGATCGGCTGATGGCCGAGCTCACGGCCCATCGCACCGTCACGCTGCGCGACGCGCTGGCCGACAGCCGGACGTTGCCGTCCTCCCGGCCAGCATGCGCTCGTGCTGAACCGCTTCTACCGCGACGGCTTCGACAGCCGCTTGGAGATCGAGGCCAAGAACGTAGATTTCGCGATCCAAGGCTCTGGTCTCGCAGCGGGCCACGAGGCAATCCATCAAGGTTCGTACGTATCACCCAGACGTTCCGTCTATCGTCCGGCGAAGTTCGGTAGCCGTTTCTCGACGCAATGCGCGACTCCCTCCCTGAAGTCCTCCGATACGAACGCCGCCTCGCTTTCCGAATTCGCAACGGCCTAGGCCTCGCCGAACCAATTCGCGCGCGATATGTTGTACCGTGGCCAGAAACGATGGCAGGGTACGCACGAGGCCGCTGCGCCCCGCCTCGCTTGCCTCGACAATTCGTGCAAAGCGAAACAGATCGAGCGCATTCATCCTGCCGAACAGGCGTGGCAGCGTCCGGATACGCTGCGGCAACGGAGCCCCGCTTGGGAGACCGTGGTCAGCTTCGTGTCCTGGCCATATAGCGGAAATCGCCGGATGTGATGAGGCAAAGCCCGATCCCAGCGACGCGACGATAATCAGTATGATACGCAGGAGAGCCACAGAAAATGCGGCAATAGCGCGGAACTTCGACGCCCGGCCTGGGCCAAGACGAATTCTTCGCCGCTGCGTCGCCTTTGCCGAGAGCCAAGGTGAAGCCTACGTCAGCATTGAACGCTTCCTGCGCTTGGCGCCATCGGCGCAGGGCGGCGCCAAACTTGGGCGGCCCATCTCGGGACGGTTAGAATCTCGCCCGATGGCTGCACGCGGTTGATCCACGGGCATGAGCTCCTGCCCGTGGCCTGATTCCGTCAGTCCCGCGCCGTGTTCGATCCTACATCTGCGGCGAGGATGAGATCGGCCGCTTTGTCGACGCTGCGGCGGGGCTGCCATCGGCGAACGGACTGCTGACCTATTCGACGCTCTTTGGCCTCATCTCGGTACCGCACTGCGCATCGCGAGGCGATCGTCCTGGCGGTCGGCGAGGTCGATCTTTAGAGCCGGCGCGATCACCGTTCGGCACGGCACGGGAAGGAGCGGCTGCTGCCTGTCGACGAGACCACTCGGGCCCCACCTGCAGGCCTACACCAAAGAGCGTGACCGACTCCTCGGCGAGCACTTGCGGAGCTTCTGCTGCGCTTCGCCAGCGAGTGGACCGCCCCCGCCAACGAAGCTTACGATAGAGAACCTCGAAATCGATCTTATCGGCGACTTGCTGATCCACATCGAGACGGCGCGCTTCAACAGCGGGCGAAGCCGCAACACCCTTGGCGACGATCCGGCCCTTCCATTTCACGGCGATGAGCGAGCTTAGCTCCTACTCCACTGCCAGAAGGTGTTGGCGATCCCGAACAAGTGCTGCGATCGGCGCGCCATCGAGTACTTGGATCGTAGCGTGGTCGACGCGCTGATCGCCGCTCCCAACGACCTGCGGCGTGACAGGCGGGCAACCCAGCCGCTGAGCACGATATCGCCGCCGCTCTTGCACCACTCCGGAGTCAGGGCGCGCAGCAAGTCTGCAAGATGAAGCTGGCATGCGCAAGAATGCCGCGGCGTGCGGGCAATAATTGGAGAATTCTGCGTAGCATTGCAGCGTAGCATCAACTTAATCGTTAACGCTTGGCCGATTGTGTAGCCATGCGCAAAGAAGGGAGGTGCGTCCATGAGCAGGCTCGTCTCAACAGTCTCGCGCCGCTTCTTCCTTGTTGGAGCGGCCGGCGTGCTTGCGGCGCCGGTTGTGATTGGGTCGTCGCGTGTCGCAGCTGACTCTGGTTCGGTGACGATTGTCTCATCGGGCGGAAGCTATCAAGAGGCTTTGGTCCGGACCGTGACGGATCCCTTCACCAAAGAGACAGGAATCAAAGTTAACTTCTCCAATGCGGCGGACATTGCGAAAGTTAAAGCTATGTTGCTCACGGGCAATGTGAATTTGGATATTTATGTAGGTTGGGGCAGCTGGCAAGCTTCTGGATCCAAGCAGGGGTTTTGGGAGAAGTTGGATCCTTCTATCCTTGAGCCCAAGGATTCGGCGGTGCCACCGACAAGCGACTACGCCACGTACGAAATGGGGGCCATGGGCATAACATGGGATCCCAAAAAATACGGCCCCGGAAAGCATCCGGCGAACTTTGCCGAATTCTTCGACTTGAAGAAGTTCCCAGGGCGTCGCGCCATGCGCCCTACCGCAGACTTGACTCTAGAGGCAACGCTTCTAGCCGATGGCGTGACGCCGAAGGATATGTATCCTCTGGATCTGGATCGCGCATTCAAGGGGCTTGAGCGGATAAAGTCGAATACCGTATGGCCGCCTACGGCTCCTCAGTCGGTCTCCCTCGTGCAGACTGGAGAGGTCGATTTCTCCTTGACCTACAGCAATCGCGTCAAACCGACGACTGAGCTGGGCGGTGGGGTGCCTTTGGCCTTCTCCTTCGAGCAGAACGTGTTCAATACCGTCTGCCTCTCGGTGGTCAAGGGCGCACCGAACAAGGAAAACGCGATGAAGCTTGTCGCCTATATGCTACGCCCAGAGGTTGGGGCGCGGCTTCAGGAGCAGGTGGGAACTGTTGCGGTGTCCAAGAAAGCCGCTTCGATGTTGTCAGCTGAGGCTCGCAAGTGGCAGCCAGATTTGAGCAACCCCAACAGTCTCGTGGTAAATAGCGAGTACTGGGCAGATAACTACGAGCTGGTGTCGAGTCGTTTTAGGGAATGGATCCTGACCTGATTGCGCTTTCGCTGGCGGGGTCCGCTTGGCCCGTCCCACGATGAGGCCCCCATCTCCGGTCGTTCGAAGGCTCATGAACCGAACAAGCAGCAGCATGTGCGCGCAGGCGGTATTCATGTCGCCGGCCGCAATGATAGCGGCCGCGATTGTGCTGCCGCCTCTTTTCTACGTCTTCTTTACCAGCGTCCATGGATCAGCCTTGTCGTTGGCTGCCTTCAGTGCGGTTCTGACAAGCACGTTATTCAGGCAAACACTGAGCTCGACGCTTATTATTGCCGGCTTGTCATCTGTGCTGAGCCTGCTTCTGGGATCTGTCGTCGCGTTGCACCTTGCCCGTCAACCTGCGCGACGCAGGACAGGTTTGATGGTGCTCGTGCTTGTGCCGTTCTGGACCAGTGTTTTGGTTAAATGCTTCGCATTCACAATCATCTTGGGGCGCGAGGGGATCATCAACAGCATGCTCAGCTGGATCTTCGATACGAAGATCCAGCTGCCGCTCTTGCTCAACCTGGTCGGTATCCTTGTTGGCATGACGAACTATCTCATTCCGCTCGTCGTGCTGCCCGTTCTCTCCAGTCTACTCGCTATCGACGGCACCATCTACCGCGCGGCTTCCCTCATGGGAGCCAAACCCGCCCGCATCTTCTGGACGGTCACCGTTCCCATGAGTCTTCCCGGTGTATTCGCGGCTCTGTTGAGCATCTTCGTGTTGTCGCTGGGCTCCTTCGTCCTCCCGGCGCTGCTCGGCGGGGGGCGAGATGCAATGCTGTCGAATCTCGTTGATTTCTACAACCGGCAGGTATTGGACTGGCCCAAAGCCTCGGCCATTAGCGTGGTGCTGCTCGGCATGGCTCTTATTTTCGCCGTTCCTCTGGCGCTTTGGCGCCGGCGCAAGGTCTAAGGGGTGCTCGTGTCAGAAATCATTCGAGATCCGCATGCGCGTCGCTATCATGCTATGGGCACCGGGCTTGCCATGGCTGTCTATCTGTTTCTCTTGGCTCCGATCGCGGTGACGGCGCCCATCGCATTCGGCCCGGCAAACGCGCTGGCCTTCCCACCGACGAGTTACTCCTTCGACCTGTTCAGGATCTTTTTTAGTTCTCCCGACTGGCTCGGCCCTCTTTTCGAAAGTATCAAGGTCGCGCTGGGATCTACAGCGTTGGCAATGCTTGCCGGTGTGCCGGCGGGCTACTGGATCGCGCGCCACGAATTCGTCGGCAAGGTGCTCATTACGGGTATAATCCTAAGCCCGCTCGTCTTGCCCCACGTAGTTCTTGCCCTCGGACTTTTCTTGTACTTCTCTTATGCCGGCATCACTGGAACAACGCTAGCCCTTGTGCTCGGGCACGTCATGGTCACATTGCCTTTTGTCGCCCTCATGGTCATAGCGGGCGTACACAAACTGGACCGCAGTCTTGAATTTTGCGCGGAATTGATGGGCGCGGGACCGATTCGGATGTTCTTTACGGTCGTTCTACCACAACTCGTTCCGTCGCTCGTGAGCGCTGCATTCTTTGCCTTTCTGCTATCCTTCGATGAAGTAACTATTTCTTGGTTCCTGGCTGGCCCTGACACGACCACCCTGCCGGTAAAGATGTTCATTGCCATCGAATGGGAGATATCGCCGGTGATCGCCGCCGTGTCGACCATGCTGACGGCAGTATCTCTGCTGGCTTGCATTGTCGCGATTAGGTTAAAAAAATGGGGGCCCATCGATACTTGATCGCTTCGGCTCGACAATCGGATTGGATATTACAAGCATCATGCGGACCAGGAGGGAGGAAGCAATTGGAGACATCCAACCATATGACTGCTCAGACGGTCTACGCGGACGGTGGACTTCTCCGCGTGGCCTATGTCGGTCGGGGACAGGAGTGAACCCGATGCGGGATGTCACCCGTCTTGACGGTCACACTGCCCACGCGATCGCCCTGAAGGGCCTATCGAAGATGTTCGGGCCGGTAATGGCCCTGCATCCGATCAATCTCAGCGTGGAAAAGGGGGAATTTCTGACCCTGCTTGGTCCGTCAGGCTCGGGCAAGACTACGCTGCTCAATCTGATTGCAGGTGCGATCGGACCAACAACGGGTGTTATTCTAGTCGACGGGCGCGATGTTACTCAAATGCCTCCGCGCGAGAGGGGGATGGGGATGGTGTTCCAGAACTACGCCCTGATGCCGCACATGACCGTATTCGAGAACGTGGCTTATCCCTTGCGGGCGCGCCACCATCCGTCCAAGACGATTCGCGCCCTGGTGATGGAGGCTCTCGAGCGTGTCGGCCTCCGCGGCTTCGAGGATCGAAAGCCACGCCAGTTGTCCGGCGGTCAGCAGCAGCGCGTCGGAATTGCACGCTGCATCGTTTATTCGCCGGCGATCATCATGATGGACGAGCCGCTGGGCGCGCTGGACAAGAACCTGCGCGAGCAGATGCAAGGGGAAATCAAGCGTCTCCATAGGGAGCTGGGAACAACCTTCATTTACGTTACCCACGATCAGGAGGAGGCGCTCAATATGTCTGATCGCATTTGCTTGATGAACATGGGCGCAATCGCTCAGCTTGGGACGCCGGATGAATTGTACTTCCAGCCGCACAAACGCTTCGTCGCAGAGTTCATCGGCGAATCGAATCTGATCAGCGGACGAATGAGGGCTGATGGCCGGATGGTGATCGCCGGAAACCGGTCCGTTACTGTTCCTGCAGGCAGATGGACCGAGGGGGCGGAGCTCCTGGCTATGGTGCGACCCGAGAGAGTGCAGATCTGTGGCTTCGATAGGCCCGCTAAAGGAGGCAGTAATGTCCTGAGCGGCGAAGTCGTCAGCTGTTCGTTCATCGGCGGCATGAGCCGCGTGACCGTCGAAACGGAGAACGCCCTGAGAATTACGGCCAAAGTGATATCCGACCACGCCGCGTCAAGGCCCGCGCCGGGAGCGCGAGTGCGACTTTGCTGGTCTTCATCCGACGTGGTGGTTCTCGAGAAATGATGATCTTTCCAAACTCGCGCCTATCCCAACAAACTGGATCGTTGAGGTGGAGCTTTCCGCGGATGATTCTACCGCAGAGAGGGAGTGGAAAAACAGAGCTGTCATGGTCCCCCACGTGCGGTGAGGGATGAACCTCCTCCGAATGAGTGGACACCTGTAGTAGGCTCTGAGAGCCCGGAGGTGCCGGATGCTAGAGCGTCAACGTCGGTCATTTACCGAGGAGTACAATCGGTAGGCCGCTGAGCTAGGGGTATCGAGTGGTCGGTTGATGACGTCGGAGAGGGGTGGCTCTACTGGCGGCCATCATGGACCTCTTCAGCCGCAAGATCGTCGGCTGGGCGATGCGAGGTCACGTGCAAGTTGAACTCGCCTCGTCCGCCAAGATGGCAATCCAGCAGCAGCACCCAGAAACCGGATTGATCCATCACTCCGACCGCGGCGTGCAGGCGGGGCAAGGGCTTTGTCTCGCCGGAGATCATGATCAGCGAGCGCCCCGCTGAAGCGGCCGATCGAGCCGTGCCGGGACATTGGGAGGGAGACCTCATCCTCGGTCTTGGCAGCTCGGCGATCGGCACGTTGGTCGAACGCACGACGCGCTTCACAATGCTATTGCACCTTCCCCGGTTAGCGGGGCATGGCGAAGCTCCGCGTAAGAAGAACGGACCTGCGCTAGCGGGACACGGGGCGGAAGCTGTGCGGGACGCGATCTCACGCACCATCATCACTTTTCCCGAAGAACTACGTCGCACGCTGACTTGGGATCAAGGAGCCGAAATGGCTCAGCACGACTGCCTCCAGATCGATGCGGACATCCAAGTCTACTTCTGCGACCCGCAAAGCCCTTGGCAGCGCGGCACTAACGAGAACACCAACAGGTTGCTGCGGCAGTACTCTCCGAAAGGCACAGACCTGAGCATCCACAGCGCCGACGAGATATCCGCTGTAGCAGCGGCCCTCAACGCCCGACCGAGAAAGACACTGGGCTGGAAAACGCCGGCAGAAGCGCTTGACGAATTACTGTCATGAGTGAAAACAATTGGTGTTGCGACGACCGTTTGAATCCGCCCTCGTCACACGATTCGAAGGATGCTACGAACAAACTTTACCGGCTGCGCCACCACGACGGAGACAGTCCGTCGAGCAATACAAAATAGTCAAGAGAGCCTGAGAGCACTCGCCAAGCGCTACGGGATCAATCAGAAGACTATCGCGAATTGGAAGCAGCGTGACACCGTCGCCGATCGTTCGACCGGTCCCAAGGAAGCCAACTCGACCATCCCTTCGATCGAAAGGAGGCAATCATCGTCGCTCTCAGGCGACCTATGCTGCTGCCGCTCGATGATCGGATGATCGCCATTATGCACTGCAACCAACTATCCCGCATCTGACACGGTCCTCCCTGCATCGCTGTATTAACGCCGCCAAGGAAATTATACCGGATCGCAAGACCGATCGCACGGCCGGCACGAAGGCAAGGCAGAACACCTCACGGTGGCGTTATCGGCTTGTGTCGATGTAGTATGCCTGTGACCGACGCTGCCCTCGCGCGGCTTGAGTCTTCGCATTTCGCAATTCGTTGCAGAATTTCGACGGTACTCGGCTAAGATTGGAGAAATATCGACTTTGGAGACCTGCTAACAGGAATTGAGCGGATGGGGAAGATCCGCACCAAGGGGGTCATCCATGAACTTTACAAAGAGTGCTATACTTGCATCTGCGGCAGTGTTTGCGGGAGGCGCGGCGCAGGCGGCGGACCTTCCTGTGAAAGCGAAGCCTGTCGAATACGTAAAGGTCTGCTCGCTCTACGGCGCTGGCTTCTACTACATCCCGGGCACTGACACTTGCATCAAGCTTAGTGGCTATGCGCGTGTGTGGACCAGCGTGCGCTCGAATGTGATCGCGGCCACCGCCGACAGTGGTGCGGGTGGCGCACAAAATCGCCTTTCAAATGGCTACACGATCCGAGCGCAAGCGAATTTTGGCGCCGATACACGCACCGCGACTGAGTACGGCCTGCTCCGCACCTACTTCCTGGCCGGTTTCAGATGGACTGATGGGACCTACAGCGCGCAAGGGAATGGCACGACCGTTTATCAGTCGATTGGTGGCGTTCAGGCGCCGAATAACGCCAATCCGGGTGCCGTTGCTGGCGGTACGGTTGCCGTATACTACGCCTTCATCCAGTTCGCTGGTTTCACACTCGGTAAGGCTCAATCGCAGTTCTCCCCGCCTTGGGCCGATTATCCGGCTAACTGGTACGACGTAGTTGGCGGCAGCGGCTGGGAGCCCGTCAATCAATTCACGTATACCGCAGAATTTGGTAATGGCGTAACTGCTTCTGTCTCCGCTCAGGATCAAGTCCTCAACTACACAACCAACATTTGGAATGTGAGCGCGGTAACACCCGCAAGTCTCGCCACCGGTACCTATGGTGGCAACGACATCGGTGGAACGCGTGCGCCAGACCTCGTCGCCATGCTTCGTGTTGATCAGGCTTGGGGGCTCTTCCAGGCGTCAGTTGCTGCTCACGACAACCACGCGGCCTACTATGGCGCAACTGAACTCACCGGTCATCCGGACGACAAGTGGGGCTGGGCTGGTCTGCTGGCATTGTCGATCAAAAATATCCCGACGGGCCCGGGTGACACGATCAACATGTCGGGCGTGTATACCAAAGGTGCAAGCCGTTATAACTTCAACAGCTATATCGGCAGCGCCTTCGCAATGTACGGCGGTACGAACTTGCCGGGCGTTTACCAGAGCGTCGGACTCGCCGGTCTTTCTGACTCCGTGTTCGTCAACGGCTCCGGCCAGGAGTTGACCACCACCTACGGTTTTAACGGCGGCTACACCCACAATTGGGATCCGCACTGGGCGACCACGATCTACGGTGGATGGGCGGCTGTACGTTATAACGGCAACGCCAAGGGCTATATCTGCGGCGTGGTGGTCTCAGGCTTGGCGTTGTCGAGCGGGTTCGCCGGCTGTAACCCTGACTTCAACTATTCGAGTGTAGGTACATACACCTCCTGGACTCCGGTCAAGGGCCTGACCTTCTTGGCAGAACTCAATTACACGATGCTGGACCAGAAGTATGCGAGCGGAAGTACCGTGACGCTGCCGCTGCAGTCGGGTATTGCAAAGCCGGGCGCTGCCTACGAGCTGAAGAACCAGAACAGTCTCACCATGCTGCTCCACGCACAGCGCAACTGGTGAGTCTCCGGCGAAGCACCGCAAGCGCAAAAAAATCGCAAATTTTCAGACCTAACCTTTGACCTCCAAGAACCCTCTGGCATGCCCGCCGGAGGATTTTTTTAAGCCTAGCAGTCTGCTGAAAAACTTTGGAAATGGAGAGTTTTCTTGTTTTTTCCGGTTGTCGTCGAGGCAGCGTGGTTGAGTTGGATGTAATTTTCTAGGCTTCTGTTGGGTATACCCCGACGCGGGCGGCTAAGCGGCAAGCAATTTGGGAATGCGGATTAGATTATAGGCGATCAGATTGAGCAGGAAGTCGGCGGCAACGCGAGAGATGCCACGATGTTTGGTCTTTCGCATGGTGCCGTGCTGCTTGCCCCATCCGAAGATGCACTCGACCATCGCTCGGCGTGATTGCGACATGCCATATCCGGGATGCCGGGTAGTTCGTTCGTCGATGGCGCTGTTGCGGGTCTTGCCGGTTTTGGTGACCGCCTGGTTTTGCGTCACATGCGGCGCCACGCCGATGGCGCGAAGATTGGCGACATGATCGGCGGTATCGTAGGCCTTGTCCTCACCAGCCGTGATACGGCGGCCTGCGGCTTTGCGTCTCGCCTTCAGCATGGTCTCCGAAGCCCGGCGTTCGGCGGTGCCATTGGCATGCGTGACCTTGCCTGCCACCGCCAGTCCATGTCGGTTCTCCATGGTGGCGTGGCCCATATAGCAAAGCTTGGCCTCCCGTCCGACCGCCTTGCGATAAAGCCTGCTGTCCGGGTCGCTGGTGCTCGCATGGGTGTCGTTCTTGCGCTTCTGGCCGTGGAAGTTGGCGCCGTCATCATCGTCGCCGCTGCCGTCCTTGGGGCGAAAGCTCTTCTGTGAAGCCCCGGCTTCGATCAGCGTTCCATCCACCGAAAAATGCTCGTCCGACAGCAGCGTCCTGACCTGCGGATGGTTCAGAAGCCTGGTCATGAACTTCGTGAATACATCGCCGTTCTGCAGCCGCTCCCGGTTCTTGGTGAAG
>NZ_JACMYO010000196.1 GCF_020889685.1 Bradyrhizobium oropedii | reverse complement strand
CCGGCACGGCAGACCGCCGTCACGAGTTCGACGCCGGACACGCGCAGCATCGGCGCCGCGATCAGCGGCAGCCGGAGCCGATCCGCGATCGCAGCCGGAAGCGCCCCCCGGCGGGCAGCAGCCTGCATGATCAGCGCCCCTTCCACACCGGCTTGCGCTTCTCGGCAAACGCCTTCAGCCCTTCGACGCGATCCTCGGAGTTGAACGCGCGTTCCGCGATCGGCGCCTGCGCGGTCCATCCCTCTTCATCGGTCCAGTTCGCGGCCTGGAAGACGATCTCCTTCGAGGCGGCCAGCGCCGTCGGACCGTTGACGAGGAGTTCGTTGCCGAGGGCGATCGCCGCCTCGAGCGCCTGCCCCGGCTCGACAAGGCGATTCACCAGCCCGAGACGCTCGAAGTACGCCGCGTCCTTGAACTGCCCGGTCAGCGCCAGCTCCATGGCGACATGATAGGGAATCCGCTTCGGCAGCCGGAACAGGCCGCCGCCGACGGCGACGACATTGTGCCGGACTTCCGGCAATCCCATCCTGGCGTCACGCGCGGCGACGATCAGATCGCACGACAGGCAGAGCTCGAGCCCGCCGCCGACGGCATAGCCCTCGACCGCGGCGATCAACGGCTTGCGGGGCGGCCGGCGAAACAATCCGAAACCACCGCGCTCCGTCACGCCACGCTCGCCGCGCGCTACCGCCTTGAGATCGGCGCCGGCCGAGAAATTGCCGCCCGCGCCGGTGATGACGCCGACGAACAGCTCATCCTCCGCATCGAGCACATCCATCGCATCGGAGATGCCGCGCGCGAGCGCGAGATTGCAGGCGTTACGCGCCTCGGGACGGTTCAGGGTCACGACCAGGATATGGCCGCGCCGTTCGGTCAGAACGACCTGTTCGTTCTCGGTGGTCATCGATGCGCCTCACAATGCAAAGGTAAAGCCGCCATTGACGGGATAGGTCTGACCGGTGATCCACGCGCTCGCATCGGAGGCGAGGAACAGCACCATGTTGGCGACATCGCACGGCAATCCCGGGCGGCGGATGACGTATTTCTCCATCATCTTCTTCTGCATCTCGGGATTGGCCTTCAACCGCGCCTCGATTGCCGGGGTCAGGGTCGCGGCAATCGCGACGCAGTTCGCCGTGATGTTGTGGCGGCCGAGCGATCGTGCGACTGCGCGCGTGAAGCCCGCCGCGCCGGCCTTCGCAGCCGAATAGACCTCGAGGCCCGCCTCACCGGCACGTCCGGCATCCGAGATGATGGTGACGATACGTCCGCCCTTGCGCTCGATCATCTGCGGAACGCAGGCCGAGGCGCAGTTGATGACGCCGTAGAGGTTGACGCCGATGAAGCTGTTCCAGACATCAGGGCCGGTCTCCCAGAACGGCTTGCGCGCATCGGGATCGGGTGTCGCGCCGGCGTTGCCGGCATTGTTGACGAGGACATCGATTGGGCCGAAGGCCTGCTCGGCCTTGCCGACCATCGCCTTGACAGATGCGAGATCGGTGACGTCGGCCTGCACCGCGATGGCCTTGCCGCCGGCAGCATTGATTTCGCGCGCGACCTGCTCGGCGCGATCGAGGAAGTAGTCGTTGACGACGATGCCTGCGGCGTTGTGCGCGGCGAAGTGCAGCGCGATCTGGCGCCCGACGCCCTGGCCCGCACCGGTGATCAGCGTCACCTTGCCGTTCAGATCGAGGATATCACTCATACGTTTCTCTCCCGTCCCTTCCAGTAGGGCTCGCGCAATTCGCGCTTGAGCAACTTGCCCATGGTGTTGCGTGGCAATTCATCGACGATCGACAGCGTCTTCGGCCGCTTGTACGAAGCAAGATGGTCGCGGCAGAAGTCGAGGATCGCCGCCTCGTCGGTGATGTGGCCCGGCTTCAGCTCGCAGAATGCCTTGACCTGCTCACCGAACTCGTCGTCGGGGATGCCGATCACCGCGACGTCCTGCACGTCCGGATGCCTCAGGATCGCGGCCTCGATCTCGGCCGGGTAGATGTTGACGCCGCCGGCGATGATCATGTCCTTGGCGCGGTCGGTGATGAACAGATAGCCGTCGTCGTCCAGCATCCCGACATCGCCGACGCGGAAATAGCCGTCGTCGTCGCGCGTATCAGATCCAAGCGGCTTGCCGTTCAGATAGGAGCGGATCGTCACCGGCGTCCTGATCCAGATTTCGCCGGACTGGTTGCGCGGCAGTTCACGCCCATCGGCATCGCGAATGGAGATGTCGACATGCTTGTGTGGACGGCCGCTGGAGCCGGGCTTGCGCTCCTGCATCTCGGGCGGCAGGAAGCTGATCATGCCGACTTCGGTCGCGCCGTAGCCTTCGCCGAGCACGCCTGAACCGAAATAGCGGATGATCCAGCGTTTGAGCTCGTAAGGCACCGGCGCGGCGCCGACCGACAATGCGCGGATCGACGACACATCGTAGGCGTCGAGCACCTGCTTCGGCAGCGCCGCGAGGCGCTTGTACATGGTGGGAACGCCGGTCCAGTTGGTGACGCGATGTGTCGCAATCAGACGAAGCGCGCCTTCGGGATCGAAACGGCGCATCAAGACCGTAGGGTTTCCGAGCTGGATCGCGCCCCAGACCTGGGATGGGCCGGCGCCGTGGTGCAGCGGCAGTGTCAACAGCGAGACGCCGCCGGGCTGGCCGCGCCGGGTCGATGCGACATCGCTGAGATATTCGCTGGTGCGCGCGTCCATCTGCACACCCGGCTGCAGCACCGAGACCACGCCCTTGGGCAGGCCCGTGGTGCCCGACGTGTAGAGGATCAGCGGCGGGCGGCCGGTTGAATGCAATAGCGGCTCGGCGGATGCGGCGAGTAGATCGGAGAAGGCGACGAAGCCGGGCGACGCCGCGCCGATTGAGACCGCGAGCTTGATCGGCAGGCCCTCGAATGCCGGCTTCAGCGCCGAAGGATCCTCGTCGTCACAGACGATGACCTGGGCGCCGCTGTTGGACAGGACGTACTGCGTCTCCGACGGCGTCAGCCGCCAGTTCAGCCCGAGCAGCGAGCAGCGCAGCTTGCCGATCGCCTCGCTCAGGATCGGCCACTCGATCCGGATCTGGGTCCGCAACACCACGATGTCGCCGGCGACGACGCCGCGCGCCGCCAGCCCATGCGCCACGCGGTTCGCGGCATCGTTGAGCTCTGACCAGGTCATCCGACGATCGCCCTCGATGAAGGCGACATCGTCAGGGCGGTTGGCGGCCCAATGCTCGACGCTGTTCGGCAGGATGCTCATTTCGCCAACCTTCCTTCGACCGCCGCGATGAACAGCACGCTCATTGTCTCGAGATCGACGCCTTCCGGATCGACCAGCCACTGCGCAATCGATCCGCGCAGCGTCGCGAGGATCAGCGCGCTCTCAGTCTCCAGATCGATGTCGGCACGCAGCCGGCCTGCCGCGATCCCGGCATTCAAGCCGGCGGCGATCTCGCCTCGCGTTTCGCGATTGAGCCCGGCGACCGTAGCCGTGATCGGCGGCACGGTGAGCGCAGCCGCCAGCACGGCGTGAAAGGCGCGCGCCATAACGGGATTCCGCGCTGGCAACATGAAGTAGTATTTGGACGACGCGATCAGGCCGTCATAGCCGGTCAATTCCGGCGCGGCGGCGCGGCGCGTGCTGATGAATGACTCGATGACGTAGGTGGCGAGCGCCGACAACAGATCAGCCTTGGTCTTGAAATAATGCGACGGCAGACCGCGGCTGTAGCCGGCACGCTCGCCCGCTTCCGCCAACGTGATCGCGTCCAGCCCGTTCTCGGCGACGATCAGCGCGGCCGCTTCGAGGATCCGCCGCTCCGCTTCATCGCGGCGCTCGACCTGCGTCCGCCGTGACGCCAGCGCGTCATCTCGCGGCTCCTGCGCGCGTCGAACTGCTCGTGCCATTCAGCTTCGCTCCCTTTGCCGTGCGGCGACTTCTTGCTTGCATTCAAGCTAGATTAATGTTTGTTGGTCAGTCAACAAGTTTCTTTGGAGGAAACGCATGCAGCCCAGCAAACTATTGAAACCAGAGCTTTATTCTGCGGGATCGAGCGATGGGGACGGAGCGACAGCTCGCCTGAAGGGCGGCCGCTGCCGCTGCGGATACGTGTTCTTCCCGATGCAGACCTATGGATGCGAGCGCTGCGGCAGCCATGGTGATGCGCTGACGCCGTACGAACTCTCGACCAACGGAACACTGCTTGCCGAGGCGACCGTTCACCTCCACGCCGACAAGAACCGCCCGGCCCCCTTCACCATCGTCAAGGTCGCGCTCGACGACGGCCCTGTCATCCGCACCCTGCTGGCCGACGACAGCGCACGCGTCGCACCGGGTCAGCGCGTGACCGGCAGGCTCGTTCCGACGACGCAGAGCGAGAGCGGCGAGACCGTGCTCGATCTCCGCTTCAGCGCCGCATCCTGATTTTGGAGCTCCGCCATGACACGCTCACTCAACGATTTACGGCCGGTCTACGTCGTCGGCATCGGCTGGCACCGCTACCAGAACCCGAGCGAGACGCCCTATGTGGCGCTCGGCCTCACCGCGATCCGCGCCGCGCTTGCAGATGCGCGCATCGAATGGCCCGCGGTTGAATCGACCTATGTCGCGACCGCGCTGCTCGGCATGGCGTCGGGGCGGCCGATGCTGCGCCATCTCGGCGCGACCGGCGCGCCGCTGATGCATGTCGAGAATGCGTCCGCCTCCGGCTCGACCGCGTTCCGCCATGCCTGCATCGAGGTCGCCAGCGGCATCTCCGACGTTGCGCTGGCGATCGGCGTCGACAAGCGCAATCCGGTGCGGCGCGCCGAGACCGGCATCGGACATCTTGCGGAGGACGCCATCGTCCCCTTCACGCATTTCGCGTTGCTGACCAATGAATACGCGGTCCGCCACAACGCCACCGCCGAGGACATTGCGCTGGTTGCCGTGAAGAACCACCGCAATGGCGCGAAGAATCCCAATGCGCAACGGCAGCAGGAGCGCACGCTCGACGAGGTGCTCGGCGGCAAGCGCGTATCCGGATCGCTGACTTCGTTGCAATGCACGCCGATCGGCGAAGGCGCCGCCGCTGTCATCGTTGCATCCGAGGATGGCATTCGCCGATTGGGCATCGACGCCGGCCGCGCCATCCGCACCACGGCGTCCGTCGGCCGCAGCGAGCGGGTCTATGCGCCCGGCGCAGGCTTCGACGCGGCGCTCACCAAGGAGACCGCCGACCTCGCATTGGCGCAGGCCAAGGTGACACCCGGGGATATCGACATCATCGAGCTGCACGACGCGTTCACGGTCGAGGAGCTGCACTACATCGAGAGCATCGGGCTCTGTCCCGAGGGGCATGGCGTTCGCATGCTCAAGGACGGCGCGCTCGATATCGGCGGGCAATGCGCGATCAATCCCTCCGGCGGCCTGATCGCGATGGGGCATCCGATCGGCCCGACCGGCATCGGCCAGATCGGCGAGATCGTGATGCAGCTCCGCGGCGAAGCCGGCGCACGCCAGCATCAGGGCGCGCGGACCGGCCTCGCGCATATGGTCGGCGTCGGCGCGGTCTGTTACGTGCACATCCTGCAGAACTGACTTGTCGCCGCGATGGCCCTATGCGCGCTGGCGCAGCGGCCGCGCGGCGTCCTTGGCCGGCACCGGCATGGTGAAGCCGTACAGGAACAGGTCCACCACCATGTCGGCGAACTCGCCGGGATCGACGCCGCCCTTCGGGTCGTACCAAGTGTGGCTGAAGTTCAGGATGCCGAACAGCATCATGCTGTAGATCTTCTTGGTCCGCTTGACGATCTTGCCTTCCTTGTCGAGCTTTACCAACAGATCCGAGACCGTGTCGACGATCTGGCGCTCCAGCGCCTTGATCGCATCCTGCTCGGTCTCGCCGAGGAACGAGAGGTCGTTGAGGATCACGCGCTGCTCGTCGCTCGAGCGCGCATTGAGCGCGACGATGGCCTGGATCGCGGCACGGAACTGCTCCAGCGTCGCCGCCTTGCCGGCCATCGCGGCCTCGACATCCGCGATCATCTCGCGGATATGCGCATCGAGGATCGCGAACAGGATCGCTTCCTTCGAGTCGAAATAATGATACAGCGCACCGCGCGACAGCTTGCAGGCATCCGCAAGGTCCGCGATCGAGGCACGCATGTAGCCTTGCCGCGCGAACAGGCCGCAGGCGGTGGTGAGGATGCCCTGCTGGATCTCGTCGTAGTTTTCTGAGCGCGTCCGCGCCATACCCGTCTCTCTCGTGCACCATCGGCGCCGCCGGAATCGGCCGGCCACCGTCTCTCTATACTACCGCCGCTCCGCGCTCTCCTCCCCTTTGCGGGCACCATCCACCAGAACTCGTCGACCAAGCGACGCCGGTTCATTGACCTGCGTCAAAAAATAATTTGAACGACCGGTCGGATTATATTAGAGTGCCCGTCATCAGGCAAGCGGGTTGCGCACGCCGGGAGCAACCCGGCGGCATCGAGGGAGGCTGCGCGTGGATGCTCTTAAGGTCGATGCTGTCGTAATCGGAGCCGGCGCCGGCGGGCTGTGCGCCGCGGCGCGTCTCGCCCATGGCGGACTGCATACGCTCGTCGTCGACGACAAGGATAGGCTCGGCGGACGCGCCTCGACCGAGGAGATCGACGGCTTCAAGGTCAATATCGGCGCGATCGCGATCGAGTTCGGCGGCGTTTTCGAGGAGACCTTCCACACCGTCGGCGCGCCGCTCGACATCCGTGCGCCGGAGCCCGCGAGCTCGTTCTTCATCGACGGCAAGGTGATCGATGTCGGCCGCGGCGGCTGGTCGCTGCTGCTCGGGCAACTCACCAAGCAAGCCTCGCGCATCCTGGAGAAATTCGCCGACGCGCGCTCCGGCAATCTGCCCGACGGGCGGCAATCGACCGAGGACTGGCTGAAGGGCTACACCAGCAACGCCACGGTGCACGCGCTGTTCCGCAATCTCTGCGCGGCGATCTTCGCCTGCAACGCCGCCGAGCTGCCGGCCCGCGCCTTCCTCACCTATTTCACCAGCAAGGGCGCCTTCAAGAAGTTCGGCTTCTGCCCGCAGGGCACGATCGGCGTCTGGAATAGTCTCGGCAGCGCGATCCGGCGCAACGGCGACATCTGGCTCGAAACCCCGGCGACCACGATCCACACTTCCAACGGCAAGGTCGAAGGCGTCACCGTGCTGCGCAACGGCGAGCGGGTGCGGATCGACACCGACCTCGTCATCAGCAATGCCGGGCCGAAGGCCACCGTCGCGCTCGCCGGCAGCGAGGCGTTCCCGGCGGATTACATCGCGAAGGTCAAGAACGACCTTCGCCCGGCCGCCAACATCGTCATCAACGTCGCAAGCCGCGAGCCGCTGATCAACCATCCCGGCATCGTCACCTTCGGCAAGACACGCCGGCTTTGCAACATGGCGAACCTCTCCGCGACCTGTCCGGAGCTGGCTCCGCCCGGCTGGCACCTTTACGTCGCCTATGCAGTGCCGGTGCCTGCACTCGGCGATTTCGACAGCGATGCCGAGGTCGCGCTGGCGCTCGAAGATCTGCGCGAACAATTCGCCAATTTCGACCAGGCCAAAATCCTCTCGGTCCGGGTAATGCGCGACGACTGGCCGGCGCAACGCAGCTGTGCCGGTTACGACCTGCCGCGCGAGACCGGCATCGAGGGCCTGTGGTGCGTCGGCGACGCGGTGAAACAATACGGCAATGGCGGTACCCAGGCCTGCGCCGAGACCGGCAAGATCGTCACCGATGCGATCCTCGCCGCGCGGCCGCACCTCGCGGCCGGTCGGGTCTGAGCGCGATGCCGACGACCATCCCGCATCCGACGCCTTCAGCAGCGCCGCTCGCGGCAAAGGCGCCGGATGCCCTGCTCGAATTCCGCAACATCCGCATCGTCTACGACAACGCAATCGAGGCGATCCGGGATGTCTCGATCGCGGTCCCCGAAGGCAACATCGTCGCGCTGCTCGGCTCCAATGGCGCCGGCAAGTCCACGCTGCTGAAGGCGATGTCCGGTATCCTCTATACCGAGGAAGGCGTCGTCGAGAACGGCAGCATCCGCTTCCGCAATGACGAAGTGCACCACCTCGCACCGGACGAGCTGGTCCGCCGCGGCATCGTGCAGGTTCCGGAAGGCCGCCGCGTGTTCGCGGCGCTGACCATCGACGAGAACCTGCAAATGGGCGGTTACACCAGGACCGGCGCTGAGGCGCGCGAGCGGCGCGACAAGGTGTTCGCGCTGTTCCCGCGGCTCCATGAGCGGCGCGACCAGATCGCCGGCTACATGTCCGGCGGTGAGCAGCAGATGCTCGCGATCGGCCGCGCGCTGATGACCGATCCCGTGCTGCTGGCGCTCGACGAGCCGTCGCTCGGCCTCGCCCCGCTGATCATCGACCGCATCTATGAGGTGATCGTTCGCCTCCGCGACGAATTGAAGATGACGGTGCTGCTGGTGGAGCAGAACGCCCAGCGCGCGCTCGACATCGCCGACTACGGCTACATCCTGGAGACCGGTCGCGTCGTGCTCGATGGCACAGCGAAAAAGCTCACCGCCAACGAGGACGTCCAGGAATTCTATCTCGGCGTCGCCTCCGGCGGCCGCAAGAGCCTGCGCGACGTCAAGCACTACAAGCGCCGCAAGCGGTGGCTGTCGTGACAGCGCTGCTCGCAGTCGAGAACCTGTCAAAGCGTTTCGGCGGCCTGCAGGCGGTCGCCGACGTCAGCCTGCGGGTAGCGCCGGGCGAGATTTGCAGCGTGATCGGCCCGAACGGCGCCGGCAAGACCACGCTGTTCAACATGATCTCGGGCGTGCTGCGGCCGAGCGGCGGCCGCAGCACTTTCGATGGGATCGACCTTGCGACCATCTCGCCGTGGAAGTTCGCCGCCGTCGGCATCGGCCGAACCTTCCAGAATCTGGCGCTGTTCAAGCACGGCACCGTGGTCGAGAACATCCTGACCGGCCGCCACACCCATCTGCGCTCGACCGTTCTCGACGCCGTGGTGTTCTTCGGCCGCACCCGGAAAGAGGAGATCGCGGCGCGGCAGCGCGTCGAGCACATCATCGAATTCCTCGAGATCGAGCATATCAGGGACGCCGTCGTCGGCACACTGTCCTACGGCCAGCAGAAGCGGGTCGAGCTCGCCCGCGCACTGGCCTGCGAGCCGAAGCTGCTGCTGCTCGACGAGATGGTGTCCGGCATGAACCAGGAGGAGACCGAGGATATCGCGCGCTTCGTGCTCGACATCCGCGACGAGCTCGGCATCACCGTCTTGATGATCGAGCACGAGATGCGGATCGTGATGGACATCTCCGACCGTATCCATGTGCTGAATTTCGGCCGCAAGATCGCTGAAGGCACGCCCGACGAGATCAGGCGCGATCCGGCCGTGGCGGAGGCCTATCTCGGCGGCCAGCGCGCCGAGGCTATGGCAAAGGCGGGCGCGTGATGTCGACGCTGGACAGTCTTCGCACCGCTCATCCGTCGCTGCAAGCCAGCGCAGCGCGCAGCGCGCCCGCGGCAGGAGCCGACGCGCTCGAGGCGACCCTTGCCGATGCCGCCATCACCATCCCGCAATTGCTGCGGCAGCGTGCCGCCATGCACGGCGAAGCGCTGGCGCTGCGCGAGAAGGATTACGGCATCTGGAACCCCTATTCCTGGCGGCACTATTACGAGACCGCACGTGCGGTCGCGCTGGGCCTGTTGTCGCTCGGCATCAAGCCGGGCGATCGCGTCGCCATCGCCGGCGAGAACACGCCGGAATGGTTCTATGCCGATCTCGGCGCCCAGATGATCGGCGCCGTCGCGGTCGGCATCTATCCGACCAATCCCTGGGTCGAGCTGCAATATATCGTCAAGCACGCCGGCGCACGAATCGTCGTCACCGGCGACCAGGAGCAGACCGACAAAGTGCTCGACGCGATGGCCAACAATGGCGGCCTGCCGAATCTCGAGGCCATAGTCTGCATCGACATGAAGGGCTTGCGGCACTATCGCCAGCAGGAACTGATGTCGTTTGCCGCATTGTGCGAGCGTGGCAAGACTTACGCGCAGCAGAACCCGGACGCCAACGCCACGCTCGACCGCCTGATCGGCCAGGGCGCACCCGACGATGTCTGCATTCTCGTCTACACATCGGGCACGACGGGCCCGCCCAAGGGCGCGATGCTGACCCATCGCAATCTGGTTTACGCGGCTTACGCTTACGCCAAAACCGTGGGGATCGCCGACAAGCCGTTCGAGGCGGTGAGCTACCTGCCGCTGTGCCACGTCGCCGAACGCTGCTACGGCACGGTGACGCATCTGGTGCTCGGCGGCACCGTCTCCTTCGCTGAATCGATCGACACGGTCGCGATCAACATCCGCGAGATCGCGCCGACTTTCTTTGTCGGCGTGCCCCGCATCTACGAGAAGTTGCAGCAGGGCTTCCTGTTCCGGCTCGGTGAGAGTGGCAGGCTGCGGCAGGGCTTCACAAGGGCCTGCCTCGCCTGGGGCCGCACCCTGTCCGACCGCCGCCAGGCCGGCAAGGAAGGCTGGTTCGATCGTGTCGCCTACGGCCTTCTCTATCTCCTGATGTTCCGCAATCTACAGCGCCATCTCGGCTTCGCTTATAGCCGGCATCGGCTCTGTGCGGGCGCCTCGATCTCGCCGGAGACGCTGCGCTTCTTCGACATCATCGGCCGCCCGGTCTCGCAGGGCTATGGCCTGACCGAGAGCGGCGGCGTCGCCTTCATCCAGACTGAAAGCCATCACCGGATCGGCGGCTGCGGCGTACCGCTGCCGCAGACCGAATGGAAACTCGACAGCGACGGCGAGATCCTGCTGCGCAACCCCGGCGTCTTCAAGGGCTACTTTCTCGACGAGAAGGCCTCGACCGCGTCGCTGGAACAAGGCGGCTGGCTGCGCACCGGCGACATCATCGACATCCTAGACAATGGCGAGATCGCCGTGATCGATCGCAAGAAGGCGATCATCATCACCGCCGGCGGCAAGAACATCGCTCCGTCCGAGATCGAGAACGCGCTGAAGGATTCCGAGTTCATCAAGGAAGCGATCGTGGTCGGCGAGGCCAGGAAGTATCTCGGTGCCATCGTCCAGGTCGACTACGACAATGTCGGCCGCTGGGCGCGCGACCGTGCGCTGGCCTACACCAACTACAAGTCATTGTCGCAGCTGCCGGAGGTGCACGAGCTGGTCGAGCGCGTCGTCAACGTGACCAACAAGCGCTTCGCCCGGGTCGAGAACATCAGGCGCTTTGCCATCCTCGAGAAGGAGCTCGACCATGACGACGGCGAGCTGACTGCCACGCAGAAGGTGCGTCGCGCCATGATCGAGAAGAAGTTCGCGCGCGAGCTCGCCATCATCTACCAGGCGGAGGGCTGATGCAGTATCTCATCCAGCTCCTGATATCGGGGCTCGCGATCGGCGCGATCTACGGCCTGATCGCCATGGGCTTTGCGGTGATCTACAAATCCACCGGGCTGGTCAATTTCGCACAGGGCGAGATGACCATGATCACGGCCTATATCGCCTGGACCATCTCGACCACCGTCAGCGGCAATGTGTTCGTCGTGGCACTCGGCGCAATCCTTGCCGCGGTCCTGCTCGGCCTCATCATCGAGCGCCTGGTGATGCGGCCGATGCTGGGCGAGCCGGTGTTCGCAACCGTGATGGTCACGATCGGGCTCGCGGTAATCCTGCGCTCGGCGATCAACTTCATCTGGGACGCCTATCCACACGGGCTCGATATCGGCATGGGCCGCGGCATCGTGCATGTCGGCGGCATCGGCGTGCGCACCGGGCAGATTGCCGTCATCGTCACGCTGCTGGCGCTACTTGCTGCGATCTGGGCGTTCTTCCGCTACAGCAAGGTCGGCGTCGCAATGCGCGCGGTCGCGGCCGACGACCGCACCGCGCTGTTGATGGGCATCAGCGCCACAAGAGTTCATGCGCTGGCCTGGGCCGCCTCCTCGGTGATCGCCGGCATCGGCGGCGTGTTCTTCGCGCTGTCCTACGATCTGTCGCCGGCGATGTTCCAGCTCGGCCTGAAGGCGTTTCCGGCCACGATCCTCGGCGGCCTCGACGCCGTGCTCGGCTCCGGCATCGGTGGCCTCCTGATCGGCATCACCGAAAACCTTGCCGGCGGCTATCTCGGCTCCGGCATGAAGGAGGTCGCGGGTTTTGCCATGATCATCGTGGTGCTGATGGTCCGCCCGTTCGGCATCTTCGGCGAACGCGACATCGAGAGGGTGTGATGCGCACGGGCGATTACAAGCAGACCTATGGCGAGCTGGTCGCGCTGATCGATTCCCCGCCGGTGTGGCTATGGTCGACCGTGCTGCTACTGGCGCTGATCGCGGCGCCCTTTGTGTTGAACTCCTACGCGCTGTCGTTCGTGATGATCATCCTGATCACGGTGACCGGCGCGCTCGGGCTCAACATCCTGACCGGCTACACCGGCCTGATCTCGCTCGGCCATGTCGGTTTCCTCGTCACCGGCGCCTATGCCTATGCGGTGCTGGTGTCGAAGTATCACATGCCGCCGCTGGTCGGCTTCCTCGGCGCCGGCCTGGTGCCGGCGCTCGCAAGCCTGATCGTCGGCGCGCCGTCGCTCCGGCTCAAGGGCCTCTATCTCGCGATCACGACGCTCGCCTTCTCCTTCATCATCAACACCGTGATCCTGGAGATGCGCTGGCTAACCAACGGCGCCCGCGGCATCCAGATGCCGCGACCCGAGATCCTCGGCATCAGCTTCGACAGCGATCCCGCCTTCACCTATCTCTGCCTTGCTGTCGCATCATTGACGCTGTTCGCCACCCTCAACATCCGCCGCAGCCGGGTCGGCCGCGCCTTCGTCGCGATCCGCGACAACGACACCGCGGCGCGCGTCATGGGCATCAATCTTCATGCCTACAAGCTGTTCGCCTTCGTCACCTCGGCCTTCATCACCGGCATCGCCGGCGCGCTCTACGGCATCTATCTCTCCTTCGTCAGCGTCGAGGGCTTTCCGTTCCTGCTCTCGATCGAGGCGCTGGCGATCCTGATCGTCGGCGGGCTCGGTTCCGCGCTCGGCGCGGTGCTCGGCACCATCCTGATCGTGCTGCTGCCGGAGGCGACGAGGATCGTCTTCAGCCTGTTCAGCGCGCAGATGGACGCAACCTTCACGACCGGGGCGCAGGAGCTGAAGAGCATGCTCTACGGCCTTGTCATCATCCTGTTCCTGCGCTTCCAGCCGAGGGGGCTGGTCGGCGCCTGGCACGACATCAAGCGGGCCTGGGTGCACTGGCCGCTGCGCTACTAATCAAAAAAAACGCAAACACCATGAGGAGGAAACAATGATCAAACATCTGGCGGCGGCCGCGCTGCTGCTCACCACCGCCTGCCTTGCCGTCGGTCCGGCGGCGGCCGCCGACCCCGGGATCACCGACACCGAGATCCTGATCGGCGACGTCGAGCCGTTGACCGGCCCACCGGCGCTGCTCGGCGTCGCAGCCTCGATCGGTCACAAGATCGCGATCGCGGAGGCCAATGCCGCCGGCGGCATCAACGGCCGCAAGATCAAATACGTGCTCGAAGACGATGGTTATATCACCGCTCGCACCATCCAGGGTGTCAAGAAGGTGATCGACGTCGACAAGGTGTTTGCGATGATCGGCATCTCCGGCTCGGGCCAGTCGATCGCCGTGATGCCGGTGCTGGAGAAATCCGGCATCCCGACCGTGATCGACGTCGCACCGGTGAAATTCCTGTGGGAGCCGCCGCGCAAGAACGTATTCGTGGTCGGCCAATCCTACGAGGAAGGCATCGTTCACCTCGTCAATTTCCTTGCCGACAAGAACCCCGGCAAGAAATGGGGCCTGATCACGCAGGACGACGATTACGGCATCACGGTGCGCGACGGCTTCGATTCCGTGGTCAAGGCCAAGAAGCTCAACGTCGTCTACAGCGGAAATTACAAGAAGGGCCAGCAGGACTTCTCGTCCGACATGCTCCAGCTCAAGGAGACCGGCGCCGAGGTGTTCCTGGCCGGCGGCATCATCGCCGAGAACATCGCGATGATGAAGGAGCTCGAGAAGCTCGGCATCAAGCCGGTGACCGGCATCTTCTGGCCCGGCCGCATCGAGCCGGTGCTGAAGCTGATGGGCCCGGCCGGCGACGGCATCTACGCGGTCGACTATGTCGAACCGTTCGCCGGCGCGGCCGGCAAGGCGTTCCTCGAGAAGGCCAAGCCGCTGGTCTCGGAAGCCGAGTTCAAGGGCATCAATCGCTACACCATGACCGGCTATGCCGCGGCGAGGGTCATGATCGCGGCGATCGAGCGCTGCGGCAAGCAGCCGACCTGGGCCTGCACCATCTCGGAGCTGGAGAAGACCAAAAATGTCGAGACCGGCGTGATGGCGCCGATCAGCTTCGGCCCCGGCATCCGCTTCTCCAACCAGAAGCTGCAGATCATGCAGGCCGACGCGGCGACGCTCAGCTTCAAGCCGGTGAACTAGTGCGATGAAGGTCCTGATCGTCTTTGCTCATCAGGAGGCGCAGTCGTTCAACGCTGCCTTGCTGGCGCGGTCGGTGGCCGAGCTGACCGCGCTCGGGCATACGGTCAGGATCTCCGATCTCTATGCCATGCGCTTCAACCCGGTGGCGACATCGGAAGACTTTGGCGAACGGCGATTTCCCGATCGGCTGCAATACGACCGCGAGCAGAAATTCAATCTGCAACGTGGCGCGCTCAGCGGCGACATCACCGCCGAGATCGAGAAGCTGCTGTGGTGCGACCTCCTGATCCTGCAGTTTCCGCTGTGGTGGTTCTCGGTCCCAGCCATCATGAAAGGCTGGATCGATCGCGTCTTCGTCAACGGCGCAATTTACGGCAGCGGCCGACGCTATGACACCGGCGGCCTCGCCGGCCGCCGCGCCATGGTCGTGACCTCGACCGCCGCCTATCCCGGCATGTGCGCGCCCGACGGGCTGGTCGGCGCACTCGATGTGGTGCTGTGGCCGATCCAGAACGGCACCCTGGCCTATGCCGGTTGCAAGGTGCTGCCGCCTTTCGTGTCATATTCAGTGAACTTCGTCGACGAGGCGACGCGGCACCGCTACCTCGACGACTACGCCGAGCGGCTGCGGCGGGTCGAGACCACCGAACCGCTGTTCTTCCATCCGCTGGCGGATTTTGGACAGGACTGGCGGCTGAAGCCGGGAATCGCGGCGCGGGCCGTTGGGCAGCGCTCGCAAACCGTAGACGATTGACGTAACCCAGAAAGCAGCTGTGCTCCCCCGCCCCGTTCTTACGGGGAGGGGGTTGGGGTGAGGGGCTGCCTCCGCGAAGACGGCGATAGGGACAACCTGGGAGACTCCCCCTCACCCGGATCGCATCTCACGATGC
>NZ_JACMYO010000195.1 GCF_020889685.1 Bradyrhizobium oropedii | reverse complement strand
CTGGGACTGCCGAACTTTCCGTTCGTCCAGCTCAAGGTCGATCATCAATACGTCACCGGCTGCGCGGATCAGCGCCTGAAGCAGACGGTGTGCCGGCGTATCGTGGAGCTCGCACACGATGCCGGCGCGCAGGTCGTAGCCCAGGGGGTCGAGACGCGCGCGGACTTTCTCGCCGCGCATGAGATGGATTTCGATCAGGTCCAGGGCTACCTGTTCGGCAAGCCGATGGGCGTCAAGAAGTTCGCCCGCTCGCGCATGCACTTCTCCGAGAAAGAGCCGGCATCCTGAGGCATGGCCTCGCGCCAGGCCTAGGCTTCGCGATCGATCGCGCGCAGCGCCTCGCCGCGCGCGATCAGGCGCTTTGCGTTGGAATAGGTCGGGACTTCGAGCAGCGAGCCGTCGAGTTCGACGCGGCCGAAGCCCTGCGTCCGCGCCGCCTCGAAGGCAGCTACGATCCTGCCCGCCTGGTACAACTCATCCTTGCTGGGCGTGAGGACGCGGTTGACGATGGCGGCATGCGCGGGATCGACCAGGCTCTTTGCGGTGTAACCCAGCCGTCGCGCCCAGATCGTGTCGCGTTCGACGCCCGCGGCGTCGCTCCAGGTATAGGGACAGTCGACCGCGACGACACCGGCGGCGCGGCATTCGACGATGAAGCGTTGCCGCGCATAGGCCAGCTCGAGGCCATCTTTGCCGCGCTCGGCGCCAAGATCGGCGGCGAGGTCTTCGGAGGCCATCAGGCAGCCATGGTACGCCGGCTCACGACTGCGATCGCGCCGGTCTGGACCAGGCCGCGTGCGAACTCGATATTCGGCAGCAGCGCCGTCGATCCCTCGGCGATGCCATAGTCGCGCTCGAACCGCGTCACCGCCTCGTCCAGCCTGACGACATGGTGCGGCTCGGCGACCTTGGGCAGCGCGACGATGTCAGGACGTCCCCGCATCACGGCGGCGAGATCGTCCATGCCGTCCTGATCCAGCGGATTGACGCGCACTGCGACCACCACGCCCTGGTCGCGCCAGGCCGCGTAGAGATCGGCCGCAAGTCGCCGCGCCTTCGGGCGCAGCGCCGGCGGGGTGAAGTCCTCGAGCTCGTGGATCAGCACGTCGGCGCCGCTGGCGGCCGCATGCTGCAGGACCACCTCGTTGGCGCCTTCGAGAAACAACCAGGAACGGCACAGCGGGGCCGGGCGAAGCTTGCGCATCACGCGGCCCGCGCGGCGGTCACTGAAACGTCATGTCGAGGCATTTCGAGATGTCGGAGCCGAGGCCGGACGAGATGGTGACGCAGCCGCGGATCTTCTGGGTGTTGGCGTCGCTGGCCCAAATTGCATAGCCGCCCGGACCGAAGAACGAATTGGTGTTCGGCGGCTCGGTCTCGGTGGCGTCGAACGTATAATTGCCGTCGGTCTCGAAGATGCGCGGCTTCTTGGTGCAGCCGCCGTCGGCCTGGACGTTGATGACCTCCTTGTTGTCCCGCGTCAGCGCCAACGAAACCTGGCAGCGGAAGTATTCCGAGGTCTTGGCGTTGAACAGATAGGCGTAGGACTTGCAGGTCGACGTATTGAGCTTGCCGGCCGAAAGGCCGCGGCTGCAGGAGATCCGCTGGTTGTTGGAGAGCTTGAACTCGTCCGCCTGCGCGACTGACGCCAACGCCATGAACGACAGAGCGACACCGATACCGATCTTCATGACGTGATTCATCGCGATCATCCCCAGGTAGTGTTTCCGCCGATCAAAGCGTTTGTAAACGGTAACGCGAAGATAGTCGCCAAGCTTGATACGGGAAATCACAAAGTCGCTGATCTGCACGAGCGGTCTCGCCGATTGTCGTATTGACGCGCGAATGGCGTTCGTGATTTGTTCAGAAGCGTGGGGACGATGCCGTTTTTTTTTCGGCCGGAGGTGGATCATGACGCATTTTTTGACCAAGACCTTTATTGCGACCGCGACCCTTGCTGCGATGACGACATACTCATTCGCGCAGGAGGCTGTGCCATGGGAGCTGAAGTCCGACATGGGCTACGCCTATGACAAGGACGGCAAGACCTGGACCTACAAGATGGGCACCAACAATGCCGGCACGCTGCTGAAGGGTGCCAAGAAGGTGCCGAAGGGGACACTGTTCTTCATCGGCCAGAACGGCCAGCTCTACATGCGCTCCGGGCCCTATCTCGAGGGCGACGGCAAATTCATGTTCGGCTCGAAATGACGTGTCCGGCAGGCGTCAGAACGCCGCGGCCAATTCCCGGGCGCCGAGCTTGTTGCTGTTGAAGTCCATCCGCTCGTTGGTGACGGCAAGCAGCTTGGCCACGGTGTTGTGGCGGATCGCGACCGGGTTGCGCTCGTAGCCCGAGCGCTGGAAGAAGTTCGAGGTCGGCACCTGCTCACGCATCGCCTGCGGCATGGTCACCATGTCGAGCCCGGTGCCGTCGCCGGTCAGGTTCATCATCTCGAGCTCGGCCGCGGTCAGCGGCCGTGAATAGCCCTTGTTGCGCGCGAAGATCACCGAGGTCAGCAGCTTGTGGGTCTGCAGCATCGGGCCGACATCGATGTCGAGCACCATGGCATGACACGCCCAGCCCTGCGGGGTGTCGGCGAGGCGTTGATGCGCCGACCAGTCGTCAGGCACGGTGAGCGTGAAGGCGACCATCTTCTTCAGCACCGCGAGCTTGTGCTCCATCGCCTTGCGCGCCGGCCCCTGCGTCCTCGCCACCCGCTCGGTCAAATCCCGCACGAATTCACGGCCCTGCTCGGCCAATAGCTCGACGGTGTTGGTGGTGAGCAGCTGGTTGTAGCCCATTGCGGTGGAGATGGCGCGCTTGCCGCCATGCTCGATGCCCGCCTGCACGTCGTAATTGCCGGTGCCTCCGGTCTCGAACGAATAGACCCGCACCGCCTGCTCCGGCGTCAGCCCCGCCGCGCGTGCGTAGCGGGCATAGGCGCGCTTGAACTCGACCTCGCTCGTCGGCCGCTGCGGCGTGAACTGGAATTGCTCGGCGGCCGCCCTGACCAGATCCGAGACCACCGGTATCGTCTTGGGCGGACGCGGCGGCTTGCCGCCCTCCTCTTCCGGAGCCGGATTGACCGGCCGCTTCGGGCCTTCGTAGACCGGCGGCTGCTGCAGCACGTAGTCATCCAACCCGATCTGCACGCGGTCGCGGCGCTTGGCGTTGCGGCCGCGGCGCTTGTCGGCGATCGCGGTCCAATAGGCGCTGGCATCCTGCTCGAAGGCGTCGCGCGCCTCCTGGTATTCCTGCAGCTTGCGGCGATAGTCCATGATCGCCTGCGGCGATGCCTGTGCCATCGCATTGGCGACGGACGGCGGCAACGCATCGGCCTCGCCGGCCGATACAGACGGCGCGCCGGCGACGAGCGCGAGCGCGACAAATCCAGGACACAGGCGAATCAATTGCGGGCGCATGACCTCGTTGTAGCAAGCGCCGCCGCGAAGTCAGCCCGGAATTGTCCGGATCGAAGGCGGCCGGATGCCGCGATCAGCTCCAGAATTTTCGCCACAATGCGGTGTTCTCCGAGGAAAGCCGTGGAGGCGACGGGTTGATGACGGTCACTTCCACGCGAACACCGGCTGCTCCAGGTCGGCGACGCGGGTACTGCGGCCGGCGAGCACCTCACGGAACTGATAGATCAGCGCGGCGGTCGGAGCATGAATCTGCTGGCCGCCGAGGCGGAAGCGGATCACGCGCCGCGAGCTCTCGGGGATCGTAACGAAGGTGAACGCGTCCTCCAGATCGATCGCATCGAGGCCGATGCGGTGGACGGAAGCGACCTCGTCCGGGTTCGGCGCGAGCGCCGCATGCGCGCCGGCCCAGACCACGACCGGGGTGATCAGATAACCGGACCGCGTCGGATAATCGTCGAGCATGCCGATCACATCGCGCTCGGACAGCTTTAGCCCAAGCTCCTCGTGCAACTCGCGCAGCGCGGCCTGGGGCTGCGTCTCACCGGCATCGCAGCGTCCGCCCGGCAGCGCCCATTGCGCACTGTGGGAACGCAGGTTGGCGCTGCGCCGGGTCAACAGGAAGGCCGTGCCATTGCCGTCTTCGCCTTCGGTCAGCGCGATCGCGACCGCGGCGCGCTTCAGCGCCGGTGCAGTGTCGGTCGCGGCCTGACGCGCGAACGCGGCGCAGAGCTCTGCGATATTCCGCCGGGTGGCATCGTCAAATGTGCGGGCCATCGAGCTTGACTACAACACAACAGCGTTTGATGAAATGCAGGGAATGACATGCCTCCTGCGATCAATCATTTGCAAGCAACGGATCCTCACCTCATGACGGCCAAGGCCGCGGACAAACTCAAATCCGACGGCTGGAAGGTCGCCGAGACCACGGGCTTCCTGACGTTGATCGGCCCGTTGTGGGAACGGTTGAAGGACGGCGCGCTCGAGCTCGCGCTGATCACCGAGGACAAGCACCACAATCGCCGCGGCCTCGTGCAGGGCGGCGTGATCATGACCTTCGCCGACCGCGCTTGCGGCATGGCCGCGCGCTTCGTCTCGGGCAAGCCGACGCTTGCGACGGTGCAGCTCGACACCCATTTCGTCGAGGCCGGCAAGATCGGCGAGATCCTGACGACGCGGCCGCGCGTGGTGCGCTCGACCCGCAGCCTGATCTTCATCACGGCCGAGGTGACCGTCGACAAGCGCTGCATCGCGATGGCCAACGGCGTATTCAAGATTCTGAAGAACGAGAGTTGACCATCGTCGTTCCGGGGCGCGAAGCGAACCCGGAACCTCGAGATTCCGGGTTCGATGCTGCGCATCGCCCCGGAATGACATCCGGAGGAACGCTCGATGCAATATCGCCAGCTCGGCCGCAGCGGCCTGAAGGTTTCGCCGATCTGCCTCGGCACCATGATGTTCGGCGGACCGACCGATGAGGCGACCTCATCGCGGATCGTGGCGAAGGCGCGCGAGGCCGGGATCAACTTCATCGACAGCGCCGACGCTTACAATGGCGGCAAGTCCGAGGAGGTCGTCGGACGCGCGATCTCGAACAGAAGGTCGAACTGGGTGCTCGCCACCAAGCTCGCCAATCCGATCGGCGACGATCCCAACCATGGCGGGCTGTCGCGGCGCTGGGTGTTGCAGGCTGCCGACGAGAGCCTGAAGCGGCTCGGCACCGACTACATCGACGTCTATTATCTGCACAAGGAAGATCACACGACGCCGCTCGACGAGACCGTGCGCGCGATGGGTGACCTGATCCGCGCCGGCAAGGTGCGCTATTTCGGCGTCTCCAACTATCGCGCCTGGCGCGTCGCCGAGATCTGCAACATCTGCGACCGGCTCGGCATCGACCGCCCGGTTGCCAGCCAGCCCTATTACAATGCGATGAACCGGATGCCGGAGGTCGAGCATTTTCCGGCCTGCGCCTATTACGGCCTCGGCATCGTGCCCTACAGCCCGCTGGCGCGCGGCGTCCTGACCGGCAAATACGCCCCCGATGCGGCGCCGCCCGCCGACACGCGTGCGGGGCGCAACGACAAGCGCATGATGCAGACCGAGTGGCGACCGGAATCGCTGCAGCTCGCACAGGAGATCAAGCGCCACGCCGAAGGCCGCGGCATCACCGCCGGGCAGTTCGCGGTCGCCTGGGTGCTGAACTCGTCGTTCGTCAGCGCGGTCATTGCCGGCCCACGCACCGAAGCACAATGGGACGACTACATCCGCGCACTCGACTATCGCTTCACCGCCGAAGATGAAGCGCTGATCGACCGCCTCGTCGTCACCGGCCATCCCTCGACGCCGGGCTTCAACGATCCGGCCTATCCGATCGAAGGGCGTCGGGCGCGCACCGGATAGCGTTCGGGCTTCGGCGCTCGTCTCGGCTATGCCGAAGTTACGTTTCGTAGCTTCCGAATTGCGCAAGCGTCGCACAGGCACCACCATCGGCGCGTGGAAATGCTGATGCTGGTGCTGCAATGACGGCGTCCAATGTACTGGACTGGATCGTGGCTCTCCTGGTGTGCTGGGCGAGCCTGACCGCAATCTTCGAGCCGTCGCGCGGGGCCTCGCAATGCGAGGTGCCCATCGCGACGAGCGGCGCGCTGCAATCGCTACCGGCGATTCCGACGCAGGCGGAATTCGAGGAGATGATCCGGGACATGAAACTGCACGACTGACCGACAAAGCGCGAAAGGCCTTATCTGCATCCCCGAAACGAAACAGGGCGGCGCCGAAGCGCCGCCCTGTCCTGATTGCCGCTGCCGGTCGTTTACTTCACGAGATCGAAGCGATCGGCGTTCATCACCTTGGCCCAGGCCGCGACGAAGTCGTTCACGAACTGCGCCTTGGCGTCCGACGAGCCGTAGACTTCGGCGAACGCGCGCAGCTGCGAGTGCGAGCCGAAGATCAGGTCGGCGCGGGTGCCGGTCCACTTCACCGCCTTGGTCTTGCGGTCGCGGCCCTCATAGACGCCCTCGCCGGCATCGCTCCACTCCGTGCCCATGTCGAGCAGGTTGAGGAAGAAGTCGTTGGTCAGCGTCCCCGGCTTGCCGGTGAAGACGCCATGCTTCGACTTCTTGGCATTGGCGCCGAGCACGCGCAGGCCGCCGACAAGAACCGTCAACTCCGGTCCGGTCAGCCGCAGCAGCTGCGCGCGATCGACCAAGGCCTCCTCGGGCAGCATGGCCTGGGGCTTGCCGCTGAGATAGTTGCGGAAGCCGTCGGCCCGCGGCTCGAGCGGAGCGAAGGAGGCGGCGTCGGTCTGCTCCTGCGACGCGTCGGTACGGCCGGGCGTGAAGGGGACCTTCACATTGGTGCCGCCGTCCTTCGCCGCCTTCTCGATCGCAGCCGCGCCGCCGAGCACGATCAGGTCGGCCAGCGAGACCTTCTTGCCGAACTCCTTCTGGATGGCTTCGAGCTTGGACAGCACACCCTTGAGCTGGGCCGGCTCGTTGACTTCCCAGTCCTTCTGCGGAGCAAGACGGATACGCGCACCGTTGGCACCGCCGCGCTTGTCGGAGCCGCGGAACGTGGACGCCGACGCCCAGGCGGTCGACACCAGTTCGGAGACCGAGAGCCCCGAGGCGAGGATCTTCGCCTTCAGCGCCTCGATATCCTTGTCGTCGATCACGGCATGATCGAGCGCCGGAACCGGGTCCTGCCAGATCAACGTCTCCTTCGGCACCAGCGGGCCGAGGTAGCGCTGGATCGGGCCCATGTCGCGATGCGTGAGCTTGAACCAGGCGCGGGCGAAGGCGTCCGCGAACTGATCCGGATGCTCGTAGAACCGCCGCGAGATCTTTTCATAGGCCGGATCGAAGCGCAGCGACAGGTCGGTGGTCAGCATGGTCGGGACATGCTTCTTCGACGGGTCGAACGCGTCCGGAATGTCGGCCGCAGCGCCCTTCGCCTTCCACTGCTTCGCACCTGCGGGGCTCTTCGTCAGCTCCCATTCATACTTGAACAGGTTGTCGAAGAAGTGGTTGCTCCACTTCGTCGGCGTCTGGGTCCAGGTGACCTCGGGGCCGCCGGTGATCGCGTCGGCACCGACGCCGGTGCCGAACTTGCTCTTCCAGCCGAGGCCCTGCTCCTCGAGCGCGCCGCCTTCCGGCTCCGGCCCGATCAGCGACGGATCGCCCGCGCCATGGGTCTTGCCGAAGGTGTGGCCGCCGGCGATCAGCGCGACGGTTTCTTCGTCGTTCATCGCCATGCGGAAGAACGTCTCGCGGATGTCCTTCGCGGCAGCGACCGGATCCGGGTTGCCGTTCGGGCCCTCCGGGTTGACGTAGATCAAGCCCATCTGCACCGCGCCGAGCGGCTCGGAGAGCTGACGCTCGCCGCTATAACGCTCGTCGCCGAGCCAGGTGCCCTCCGGGCCCCAGTACAGCTCTTCCGGCTCCCACACGTCGGCGCGGCCACCCGCAAAACCAAACGTCTTGAAGCCCATCGATTCCAGCGCGACGTTGCCGGCGAGGACATACAGGTCGGCCCAGGAGATCTTGCGGCCGTATTTCTGCTTGATGGGCCAAAGCAGCCGGCGCGCCTTGTCGAGGTTGGCGTTGTCAGGCCAGCTGTTGAGCGGGGCGAAACGCTGCTGACCGGCACCGGCGCCGCCGCGGCCGTCGGTGATGCGGTAGGTACCCGCCGAGTGCCAGGCCATGCGGATCATCAGGCCGCCATAATGGCCGAAGTCCGCCGGCCACCACTCCTGCGACGTCGTCATCAGGGCCGTCAGGTCCTTGATGACGGCGTTGAGGTCGAGGGTCTTGAATTCCTTGGCGTAGTCGAACTCCTTGCCCATCGGATCGGACAGGCTGGAGTTGTGATGCAAGACCTGAACGTCAAGCGACTTCGGCCACCAGTCACGATTCGTGTGTCCGCGAGGGGCTGCCGTGAACGGGCATTTGCCCGCGCCTTCGTCGGTTTTTGCGTCCATGTTTCTTCTCCGAGGTGATGGATTCTGGAATGTGCTGGAGCTCTTCCAATAACGATTCTACGCGCCCCAATCCATCAGGGGAAATTGACTTTAATGATCGTCTCGATAAGATTATCTGATGATAAATGTCACACTCCGGCAACTGAGGTATTTCGATGCGCTGGCCCGGCACGGGCATTTCGGGCGCGCCGCGGATGCCTGCGCGGTGTCGCAGCCGGCGCTGTCGATGCAGATCCGCGAGTTGGAACGAGCGGTCGGCGGCGTCCTGATCGAACGCAATGCCCGACAGGTCACCCTGACGACCTTCGGCGAGGACCTCCTGCATCGCGTGCGCGACATCCTGCGCTCGGTCGACGAGCTCGGCGATTTCGCGCGCGCTTCGCGCGACAAGCTCGCCGGTCGGCTGCGCGTCGGCATGATCCCGACGATCGCGCCATATCTGCTGCCGAAGGTGATCGAGACCCTGGCGCGGCTGCATCCCGAGCTCGACATCCATGTCCGCGAGACGCTGACCCCGAAACTGATCAAGGAGGTCGCCGAAGGCCGGCTCGACACCGCGATCGTGGCGCTGCCGGTGTCGGAACCGTCGCTGACCGAGGTCGCGCTGTTCTCGGAAAATTTCCTGCTGGTGCGGCCCAGCGAGGATGCGAAAACGCCGGTGCCGAGCGCCGAGATGCTGCGCGAGATGCGGCTACTGCTGCTCGAGGAAGGCCACTGCTTCCGCGACCAGGCGCTGTCGTTCTGCAACATGCAATCCTCGCCGCCGCGCGAGGTGCTGGACGCAAGCTCGCTGTCGACGCTGGTGCAGATGGTCGGCGCCGGCATCGGAGTCACCCTGATCCCCGAGATGGCAGTGACGGTCGAGACGCGCTCGGCGCCGGTCACGGTGTCGCGCTTCAAGCACCCGCAGCCGTCGCGCACCATCGGCATGGTCTGGCGCAAGACCTCTCCGCTCGCCTCGCAGCTCCAGCAGATCGCCGAGGTGGTGAGCCTCGCCGCCCGCGAACTGCGCGCGCCGAAGGGGGATGGGGGCAAGGAGCCGGCGAAGCGCGCGGGGCGACGGAAGGTGGCGTGATTGGTTCGATGGCGTGGAGAGGCAGTGTTCTGAGTTTGACGCAAGCATCGCGCCACATTCACGACCGTCGTCCCTGCGAAAGCAGGGACCCATACGCCGCGGCCCGCGCTGTGTGACCTCGACTCGTCGTTCCAGCGTCGCGCAACGATGAACTTCGGTGGTTATGGGTCCCTGCTTTCGCAGGGACGACAGCGAGTTTGTTGTCAGGCCGGTGACTCACACATCCGAATTCTCGCGACATGATTTGTCCGAGCTTTGCGAAGCGAAAGCGGAATCGCACAGGGCCCTAAGAAGCGCCCCGCCCCTCACTTCTCCAGATATCTTTTCATCTCGGCGATCAGGCCGTCGCGCAGTTCGGGGCGCTTGAGGCCGAAGGCGATGTTGGCGCGGAGGAAGCCGGGCTTCGAGCCGCAATCGTGGCGCTCGCCCTCGAACTCGACGCCGTAGAACTTCTGCGTCCTGGCGAGCCCGATCATGGCGTCGGTGAGCTGGATCTCGCCGCCGGCGCCGCGCTCCTGCGTCGCCAGGATGTCGAAGATCTCGGGCTGCAGGATGTAGCGGCCGGTGATCGAGAGATTGGACGGCGCGGTGCCCTGCGGCGGCTTCTCGACCATGCGGTCGACCTCGAAGATGTTGCCGGTGCGCTTGCCGACGCTGCAGATACCGTATTGATGGGTGAGCTCGTCGGGCACCGCCTCGACCGCGATCACGTTCGACTTGTCGCCGAGCTTGTTGGCGGCATCGATCATCTGCTTCAGGCAGCCCGGCGTGTTCAGCACCAGTTCATCAGGCAGCACCACCGCGAACGGCTCGTTGCCGACGATGTCGCGCGCGCACCACACGGCGTGGCCGAGACCGAGCGGCGATTGCTGCCGGGTGAAGCTCATTGCGCCGGCTTCGGGCTGGTTCTGCGCCAGGATCTCCTGCTCGGTCTTCTTGCCGCGTTGCGCGAGCGTGGTGTCGAGCTCGAACATGCGGTCGAAGTGATCCTCGATGACACCCTTGTTGCGGCCGGTGACGAACACGAAGTGCTCGATGCCGGCCTCACGGGCCTCATCGACCACGTACTGGATCAGGGGCTTGTCGACGATCGTCAACATCTCCTTCGGCATCGCCTTGGTGGCAGGCAGCACGCGGGTGCCGAGACCGGCGACGGGAAATACGGCTTTGCGGATCTTCATGGGATTATCGGAAGCCTTGAAACGGGTGGGACGGCGGCGCGGGATTTAATCGCTCCTTGGTAACCGTTTTGCAGCCGAGAACAAAGGCGGATGTGTGATGTGCACCAATCCGCCTTCTCCACTCAAGCGTTCCGCCCGAGCGTTCGGCCTTACCTCGGCATCCCGACCGCGCGCAACGGCGCCGACGTGCTGCCGGATGCAGCCGTCGCGGTAACCGATGACGCGATCCAGCGGCGATATTTGCGGGTGAGCGATGCCGTTCGCAGCTGGGCGAGGACCAACGCCTTCAGCGGCGAAACGTTCGGATTGGCCGCGCGCCCTCTGCTCAGCCGCCGCAACTGGAATTTCACGACGGCCATGGCGGCAAGCGAGGCCATCGGCTTGCTCTTCCAGCGGATCGGCGCGACTTCTGGCCGCAGATCCTCAGCCCTGCGCCAGGCGTTCGGCAAGTCCGGCCTGATCGCCAGCGCGGTGGCGATGCCTGCGATCGCGACGCCGCTGTCGAGCACCTGCTGCACGACGCCGATGCGGCGAATGCCACCTGTGACCATGACCGGCATTCTGGCGACCGCTGCGATATCGCGCGCGAAGTCGAGGAAATAAGCCTCGCGTGCCAGCGTCCGGCCGTCGCGTGCATCGCCCTGCATCGCCGGCGCCTCGTAGCTGCCGCCGGACAGTTCGACCAGATCGACGGGCAATTCGTTCAGCATCTCGACGACCGTCTTCGCATCGGCGGCATCGAAGCCACCGCGCTGGAAATCGGCCGAGTTCAATTTGACCGCAACCGAAAAGCCGGGCGACACCGCCGCGCGAACCGCCTTGACGGTTTCGATCAACAGACGCGCCCTGTTCTGCAGCGAGCCTCCCCAGCCGTCGGTGCGCCGGTTGCTCAATGGCGACAGGAACTGGCTGAGCAGATAGCCGTGCGCCGCATGGATCTGCACGCCGGAGAAGCCGGCGCGCTCGCCAAGCCGCGCGGCGCTGACGAAGCGCGCGATCACCTCGCTGATGTCCTGCTCGGTCATCGCCCTCGGCATCGCAAACAGGTTCGAATGCTTGCCGAGATCGAGCGCCACCGCCGATGGCGCCAGGGTCTGCTGGCCCATGTTCTTCATCACCTGCCGGCCGGGATGACTGAGCTGCAGCCAGATTTGCGCGCCCTTGGCGCGGCCGATCCGCGCCCAGTTTCGAAACGCTTCAAGCTCGGTGCCGTCCTCCAGCACGACGCCACCCGGCCCGGTCATGGCGTGGCGATCGATCATGACATTGCCTGTGATGATGAGGCCGGCGCCGCCATCGGCCCATGCCTGATAGAGGCGCAGCAGCTCGGCCGAGGGGAGATGCTCTGCGTCAGCCATGTTCTCCTCCATCGCCGCCTTGGCGATGCGGTTGGGAACGCTGCTTCCGTTGGGCAAAGTGAGGGAATCGAACGGCGACATAGACTTAGGTTCCTTATCGAGTTCCTTGTTGATCTGCACGCACCCTAACCTTAAAGTAAACTTTAATTTCAAGCAGCAAGGTGAGCCTTCAATGAAGATCGGGGAACTGGCTCGGGAGTCCGGTCTGGCGCCGTCGCGTATCCGCTTCTATGAGCGAGAGGGCCTGATCGGGTCGATCGACCGCGGCTTGAACGGCTATCGGCAGTATTCGCGGGAGACGCGCCAGGTTCTCGAAATCATCGTGATGGCCCAGCAGGCCGGATTCTCACTCGACGAGATCCGGAACTTGCTGCCGCCGCACGGCAAGGGCGACTGGAGCAAGGACAAGCTGGTAGCCGCCCTCAAGAAGAAGGTGATCGAGCTTGCAGCCCTGCAGCGCCGACTATCTGAAACCCAGGCCGGGCTTGAGGCCGTGATCGCCCGGATCGAGGCGACGCCGCCGGGCGGCGATTGCTTCGAAAACGCCGAAGCTGTCTTGGCCGACCTCAGGGACCAATCAAAGCCGGTTGATGAGATCGGACAATTTGTCCCGGCCAAAACCGTCGCGTGATTTGGTCACGCCCAAAATGCTGCCCTTTGTTAAGATATTGGAAACCGTGACGAGGCCTTCTGAGGCAGCACGATTTTGACAGGCAGACGACGAATGCGCGCGACGGGAACATCAAGGACCAGGCTTTTCAGCGCGAGCCTGATCGCGCTGGCGATGCTGCTGCCCGGCAGCACGCAAGCTCAGTCGGCCGGCAACGGCCTGACCAACCTGATCGACAGCATCTTTTCGCCGAACGCCGCGACGCCGCCGCAGGCTGCGACCGGACAGGACGGCGCGGCGCCGCCCTGGAGCGGCGAAGACGGCACGTCCGGCCATCCGCTGATGACCGCCGCCGCGATCCGCCAGGCCGCATCCGACTTCCCGAACTGCGTCGCCGGGATGTGGCCCGACGCCGCGCGGCGCAACATCACGCAGCAGAATTTCGAGCGCTTTACCGCGGGCCTGCAGCCCGATCTGCGCATCATGGATCTGCTGGATTCGCAGCCGGAATTCACCAAGGCGATCTGGGACTATCTCGACATTCTCGTCAGCGATACCAGACTCGCCAAGGGCCGCGAGATCCTTGCGAAGTACAAGCCGCAGTTCGATGCGACCGAGCGGGCCTATGGCGTCGATCGCTACATCATCGCGGCGATCTGGGGCATCGAGTCGAACTACTCGACCCAGATGGGCGATCGCAGCGTGGTGCAGTCGACCGCCACCCTCGCCTGCATCGGCCGCCGTCAGGCCTATTTCAAGGACGAGTTCCTGTCGGCGCTCGAGATCCTCAACCGCGGCGACCTCAAGCCCGAACAGATGCGCGGCTCCTGGGCCGGCGCATTCGGCCCCACGCAGTTCATGCCGACTGCGTTCAAGCGCTACGCGGTCGACGGCGACGGCGACGGCCGACGCGACGTCGTCGACGATCCGAGTGACCTGATCGCCTCCACCGCCAACAACCTGAAGAAGGATGGCTGGCAGGCCGGCGCGAGCTGGGGCTACGAGGTCGTGCTGCCGCAGGGCTTGAACTACATGCTCGCCGACCGCGCCAAGGTGATGCCGCTGTCGCAATGGGAGCAGCTCGGCGTCAAGCGGCCCAACGGCCAGCAATTCCCGCGGCCCTCCGACAAGGCCTATCTGCTGGCGCCGGCGGGCGCCGAGGGGCCGGGCTTCCTGATGCTGCAGAACTTCCGGGTGATCATGAAATACAACCCAGCCGAGGCCTACGCGCTCGCGATCGGCCATTTCGCCGACCGGCTGCGCGGCGGGGCGCCTTTCGTGCAGCCCTGGCCGCGCCAGGAACGGGTGCTGTCACGCGCCGAGCGGCTCGAACTGCAGCAGCTGCTGGCCCAGCGCGGCTTCTACAAGGGCACGCCGGACGGCCAGTTCGGCGGCCAGACCCGCGAGGCGCTGCGCGGCTTCCAGGTCTCGATCGGCGCGCCGGCCGACGGCTTTGCCACGTCAGAGGTGCTGGAGCGGCTGCGCGGGCGGTAGGGCGATATCGCCGGATCCGGCCCCGAAAGTAACCGTGAAATCCGATATTTGCCCGGCGCCTTGACGGCAGCCGGAGGCACCCGATTTATCGTGGAAAAGCTGCCCGCTTGCGGCCCGATTCCGCTAGTATGCTCACGTACTTCCAGATCATTTGCGACCGAACTCGATGGCCAAGCCGAAGTCCTTCCTGCGCATATTCACCGAAGCCGGTCCGCTGGTCGCGCTGGCGGTGGCGCTTGCGCTGTTGATCGGCATCGCGCAGCCCGCCTCGGCGCAGTTTTTCGGCTTCCCCGGCTTCGGTGGCGGACCGCCGCAACCGCAGCGCCGCGCGCCGCAGCACGGCGGTGGCGGCTGGTTCGGCGGCGATTTCTTCGCGCCGTTCCAACAGCAGCAGCAGCAATCACAGCCGCAACGGCCGCGCGAGGATTTCTCCCGTGCCCCGGCGCCGGCCAAGCGCGAAGCCGCCGCCGAGCGCAACGTGCTGGTGATCGGCGACGCCATGGCCGACTGGCTCGCTTATGGCCTGGAAGATGCCTATTCCGATCAGCCCGACATGGGCGTGATCCGCAAGCACAAGACGGTCTCCGGCCTGATCCGCTATCAGCCGAAGGGCGACCCCGCGGATTGGGCCGCGGCCGCCAAGGGCATTCTCGCCACCGAGAACCCCGACGCCATCGTCGTGATGCTCGGCCTCAACGATCGCACCTCGATCCGCGAACCGGTCGTGGAGAAGAAGGTCGACAAGAAGGACGAGAAAAAGGACGCTCGCGGCAAGCCGGACGCAAAGCCTGGCGATAAGCCCGATGCCGCCGCCAAGACTGATGGCAAGACCGACAACAAGGCCGACAACAAGCCGGTCGAGACTGAGCCGCCGGCCGACGACGCCGACACGGACTCGCAGGCCGCGCCGGAAAAGACCGCGCGCTCGCCCAACGGGCTCTATGAATTCCGCGACGACCGCTGGGTCGAGCTCTACGGCAAGAAGATCGAGGAATTGATCAACGTACTGAAGAGCAAGGGCGTGCCGGTGCTGTGGGTCGGCCTGCCTGCGATCCGCGGCCAGAAGGGCACGTCGGACATGCTGTTCCTCGACGCGCTCTATCGCGACGGCGCCGGCAAGGCCGGCATCACCTATGTCGACGTTTGGGACGGCTTCGTCGACGAGGCCGGCCGCTTCATGCCGAAGGGCCCGGACTTCGAAGGCCAGCCGCGCAAGCTGCGCTCCGATGACGGCGTGTTCTTCACCAAGGCCGGCGCGCGCAAGCTCGCGCACTATGTCGAGCGCGAGGTGACGCGCCTGCTTGCGGTGCGCTCCGGGCCGATCGCGCTGCCGAGCGAGCCGGCAACGCCCGATACCAGCGCCGAGCCCGGCAAGCCGGCGCCGCGACCGCTGGCAGGACCTGTGCTGCCGCTGGTCGCCTCCACGGTCGGCACCGATCAATTGCTCGGCGGACCGGGCTCGCGGCCCGCCGCTGTCGATGCGCTCGCCGCGCGCACGCTGGTGAAGGGCGAGGCGCTGG
>NZ_JACMYO010000194.1 GCF_020889685.1 Bradyrhizobium oropedii | reverse complement strand
TCCCGCCGGTCAATGGCGCGCCTGCGGCCAGGGTCGGCGCCACGCCGTCGGCCTTTCCGAGCAATGGTGCTGCCCCCATCGCGGGCGGCGGTCTGTCATCTCCGCCGCCCCCGCCCAGCGCGGAGGCAGGTGGCGCCGGCGAGGCCTGCATGAAGAATTTCGTCCCGCTGCGTGAGGAAGCGGAGAAGCGCGGCAAGGCGATCAAGACGGCGAGCGATCGGCACGCCAGCCCGCAGGAGGCCTGCAAGCTGATCGGCAATTACAGCCAGGCCGAGATCAAGATGATCAAATATGTCGATACCAACGCGGCCAAGTGCGGAATCCCGCCGCAGATCGCCAACCAGCTCAAGGACGGTCACAAGAATACCGAAGCGCTGCTGAAGAAGGTCTGCAACGTTGCGGAGCAGGCGGCGGCGCAGCCGCGCGGGCCGGCGGGGCCGTCGCTGAGCGACGTGCTCGGCTCGTCCGCCTCGCTGCCGGAAGCGACGCCGACCAAGAAGGGCGGCAGCACCTTCGATACGCTGAACGGCAACGTTCTCACCCGATAAGGGTCCACCGATGATTGAGCGCAGATGAGTGACGTTTCCGCCCGCGTTGCCGACTCCACAGGCAACTGGGTGGATACCCATGCGCCGGTCTGGTCGCGGCCCTATCTGCGGCTGGCGCGCTACGACCGGCCGATCGGCTCGTGGCTGCTGTTGATGCCGTGCTGGTGGTCGGCGGCCCTTGCCGCCGGCGTCGCGCACGATGTTCGCGCTCTGCCGCTCGTCGTCCTGCTGTTCTTCATCGGCGCCTTCGTGATGCGCGGCGCCGGCTGCACCTGGAACGACATCACCGATCGCGATCTCGACGCCAAGGTCGAGCGCACCCGGTCGCGGCCGATCCCGGCCGGACAGGTCACGGTGACGGGGGCGGTGGTCTTCATGGTGCTGCAAGCGCTGATCGGGCTTGCGGTGCTGCTGCAGTTCAACCGCTTCGCGGTGCTGACCGGCATCGCCTCGCTCGTGATCGTCGCGATCTACCCGTTCATGAAGCGGATCACCTGGTGGCCGCAGGTCGTGCTCGGTCTCGCGTTTTCCTACGGCGCGTTGATGGGATTTGCGGTGACGCTCGAACGCATCGATGGTGCGGCGATTGCGCTCTACGCCGGATCGATCGCCTGGGTGATCGCCTACGACACCATCTACGCCCATCAGGACGCCGAGGATGATGCACTGATCGGCGTCAAGTCCACCGCGCGGCTGTTCGGCGCGCGCACCCATCGCGCGCTGGTGATCTTCTATGGTCTCGCCGTGCTGCTGATCGGCGTGGCATTCGCGCTCGCCGGGGCGCGCTGGCCGGCCTGGATCGGCCTCGCCGCGTTCGCGCTGCATCTCGGCTGGCAGGTCCGCCGGCTCGACACCAGCGATCCCGCGCTCTGCCTGCGCATCTTCAAGTCCAACCGCGACGCCGGCTTCATCCTGTTCGCGAGTCTGATCGTCGACGCGGTGCTGCGGGCGGCGTAACTCTCATACCGTCGTCATGTCGCGAGAACGAGAAGTTGCGTCCTTTCGCGGGTGATGACACCGATGGTGTGGCAGTGGATCGCGAACCATCCCCACGTCGTCCCTGCGAAAGCAGGGACCCATAGCCACGAATGTCTGTTGGTTTGCTACGCTGGGACCACAGCTCGCTTCAACAACCCGACCCTGTGATTATGGGTCCCTGCTTTCGCAGGGACGACAGTAGTCGTGAGGCGCGGAGCGCGGCGAAACGAACTCAATTCCGCGCGATGATCTCACGCTCGTCGCGATGCACTCTGGCTTCGTTGAGCTGAACGCCGGCGCGGCGGCGGACCAGGAATTTCGGACGGCGGGCGCGGATCGCATTGCGGCGACGGCGGCGCGGGGCCGGCTGGCGCGGTGCCCGCTCGGTCAGCTGCGGCAGGCGGAAGATGTCGCTCCACGTCTGCCAGGCGGAGGTGATTTCGTCGGCGTCCGAACTGGAGCCGAGCGGAATGGTGAGCGCGGGATCGCGGTGAACCAGCACCAGCATCTGCGCGTCGTCGATGCCGCGCACGGCGACGCCGAGGAAATCGCTGACGCGAACATTGACCGCCATCCGCATGCCGAGAACGGCACGCCGCAGCACGACATGTTCGCGATGAAGCTCGACCTGCCGCGTGCCGCCATCCGCGCGCGCATCCTGCGCGTGGAAAGAGAGCGGAAGGGAAAGAGGGTCGAGCCGCAGTGCGCAGCTCGACCCGGCGGAATTGATTCCGCCTGTTGGTGTTTGACGCCTCAAAGCTCTGTCTCCCCGCCGGGATTATGTTCCCGGTCGATGTGTGAGAGCCTAGCCGAGCGATGTCCGTTCCGGCTTAAAAAGCCTGGTTAACCCCTCCTCACCTGACGCCATGATTGACAAGAGGTTGGCCCGCATGATTGACGAAGCCTTGCACCGATCACTCAAATCTTTGTTGCCTGCCGGTGCAAAGTGCTTGAAATCCCTGTGAAACCGGCACATCTGGTTAGGTCTGTCGACTTCGTTCCGGGCCCCCCTCAATCCGCAGGAATTCGTTCGTGAACTCTTCACCATCTGCATCGCGACACGGTGATACCTCCGATCTGTTCGACCAATCCGCGCTCAGCGACCTCGCGCAGCGTCTGGTCGATGCCGCCAAGCGCGCCGGCGCCGATGCGGCCGACGCCCTCGCGGTGCGCGGCGTCTCGCAGGGCGTCGAGGTGCGCGATGGCCGCGTCGAGGAAACCGAGCGCTCCGAAGGCGACGACGTCGGCCTCCGCGTGTTCGTCGGCCAGCGCCAGGCGGTGGTGTCGACCAACGACGTCAGCGGCGACGGGATCTCAAAGCTTGCCGAGCGCGCGGTGGCAATGGCGCGCGTCGCGCCCGACGACAAATATGTCGGTCTGGCCGATCCCGCGCTCCATGCGCATGATTTCCCCGATCTCGATCTGCTCGACCGCAAGGTTCCGACTACGGCCGAGCTCGAGCAGCGCGCCATCGAGGCGGAGGCTGCGGCGCTCGCGGTCAAGGGCGTCACGAAGTCCGGCGGTGCGTCGGCCTCGACCGGGATCGGCGGCATGGTGCTGGTGACGTCGACCGGCTTCCACGGTTCTTATCTGCGCTCCAGCCACGGCATCTCGACGACGGCGATTTCCGGTGAGGGCACCGGCATGGAGCGCGACTATGATTTCACCAGCGCGCCGCATGCGTCCGATCTCGATTCGCCCACGACCGTCGGCCGCAAGGCCGGCGAGCGCGCGGTGGCGCGGTCGAATCCGCGTAAGGTCGAGACCTGCAAGGTGCCTGTGGTGTTCGACCCGCGGGTTGCCGGCTCGATCGTCGGCCATCTGGTTGGCTCGATCAACGGCGCCTCGATCGCGCGCAAGACCAGCTTCCTGAAGGACAAGCTCGGCGAGCAGCTGTTCTCGAGGGACATCCGCATCATCGACGATCCCTTGCGCGTGCGTGGCCTTCGTTCGCAGACCTTCGATGCCGAGGGCGTCAAGGTGAAGCGGACGGCGCTGATCGACGAAGGCGTGCTCACCACTTGGGTGCTGGACTCGGCGACCGCACGCGAGCTCGGCCTGGTGACGACCGGGCATGCGCATCGCGGCGTGTCGTCCTCGCCGTCGCCGGGTACCTATAATCTGCATCTCGAGCCGGGTGCGGTGACGCCGAAAGAGCTGATCTCCGACATCAAGCAGGGCTTCTACGTCACCGACCTGATCGGTTCCGGCGTCAACGGCGTGACCGGCGATTACAGCCGCGGCGCGTCCGGCTTCTGGATCGAGAACGGCGAGATCACCTATCCGGTCAGCGAAGTGACCATCGCCGGCCATCTGCTGCCGATGTTCAAGTCGCTGGTCGCCGCCAACGATCTGGAGTTCCGCTACGGTGTCAATTCGCCGACGCTGCGCATCGAGGGCCTGACGCTTGGCGGACGCTGATACGGACGACTGGACCAAGGCGCGCGATGCCGCCTTGCTGACGCGATCGGTGCAGGAGGCGGGCCGGCTCGCGCTGTCGCTGTTCCGCACCGAATTGAAGAACTGGATCAAGGGCGCGTCCTCGCCGGTGTCCGAGGCCGACATCGCGGTCAACGACCTCCTGGAGCAGCAGCTGCGTTCGGCAACGCCTGCCTACGGCTGGTTGTCGGAGGAAAGCGTCGATAGCGAGAGCCGGCTCGGCAAGCGCTTCACCTGGATCGTCGATCCGATCGACGGCACCCGCGCCTATCTCGCCGGCCGCGAGGATTGGTGCGTCAGTGTGGCGCTGGTTGAAGATGCAGCTCCGGTGCTCGCTGCGGTGTATGCGCCGGTGAGCGAGGAGTTTTTCTTTGCCGCCCGCGGGCAGGGCGCCACCCTGAACGACAGCGCCGTGCACGCAACCACAGGCACCGATTTCAATTTTCCCCGCATGGCCGGACCGAAACCCCTGGTGCAACGGCTCAGCCCGACGTCGGACGAAATCACGCTGTATCCGCGGATCGGATCGCTGGCCCTGCGGTTGTGCCGCGTAGCACAAGGTCGACTTGACGCCGCCTTTGCTGGCGGGCAAAGCCGCGACTGGGATCTTGCCGCCGCGAGTTTGATCGTGCAGGAAGCGGGTGGTAAGATGACCGCGCTCTCGGGGGAAGCGATTGAGTACAATCGCCGGGAGGTGACGCATGGGGTGCTGGTGGCAGCAGGACGCGAACGTCATGCACGCATTGTCGAGCATTTTCGCAACCGTCCATTGCCGTGAGCTCCCGCCGATCCGCACCGCGTTTCCGATTGTGACGACCAGACCTGTTACGACAGACCTGTAACGACCAGACCTGTTACGACCAAGACTTCACTGCTTTGCCGGGCATCTCGTTAGGAAAACCACCATCATGTCAGACAATGCCCAGCCGCAGCTGCTTCACCTCGTCATCGGCGGCGAGTTGACCGATCTCGAGCACAACACCTTCAAGAATCTGGACGAGGTCGAGATCGTCGGCGTGTACCCGAACTATGCGACCGCCTATGCGGCCTGGAAGGCGAAGGCGCAGCAGACGGTGGACAACGCCCAGATGCGCTATTTCGTCGTTCACCTCCACCGGTTGCTCGATCCTGAGCAGGACACAAAGCACTCCCATTGAAACGACTTCTTCGCGATCTGCTGCGCAGCGGCTTCGTGCAGCGCGCGCTGGGTGTGCTTGCGGCCGAGTATCTGCGGCTGGTCTGGTACACCAACCGCTTCAGCTACCAGCCGTCTGACGTGTACGGGATCGTCGAGCCCTTGATGCCGGCGATCTTCGTGTTCTGGCACGGCCAGCACTTCATGACGCCGTTCATCAGGACCAAGGAGAGCTATCGCGCCAAGGTATTGATCTCTCGCCACCGCGACGGCGAGTTCAACGCCCTCGCGGTCGAGCGGCTCGGCATCGGCACCATCCGTGGTTCCGGCGACCATTCCGGTGCGTTCCATCGCAAGGGCGGCGTCGGCGCCTTCCTCGAGATGGTCCGGACCTTGGAAGACGGCTGCAACATGGCGACCACGGCCGACGTGCCGAAGCGGGCGCGGGTGGCGGGCCTCGGCGCCATCATGCTGGCGCGGGAGAGCGGCCGGCCGATTATCCCGTTTGCGATGGTCACCAGCCGATTCATCCGGTTGAAAAACTGGGATTCGACCACCATCAATTTGCCATTCGGGCGGGGCGCAGTGGTAGGTATTGAGCCGGTCTATGTGCCGCCGGATGCCGACGCCGCGACGATGGAAAAGCTTCGGCAGCAGGTGGAGGATCTACTCAACGAAGCGACCCGGCGTGCCTATGCAGCCGTCGGGCGGCCGGAGGCAGCGCTTGGCTAGCTCGCTACCGATGACGTTGCGCGTGTACCGCAAGCTGTCGTCTGCGATAGTGCCGCTCGCGCCTGCCTTGATCAAGCGGCGGCTCAGGCTCGGCAAGGAAGATCCTGAACGCATCGGCGAGCGGCGCGGCGTCAGCGCCGATACCCGGCCGCAGGGGCCGCTGGTGTGGATCCATGGCGCCAGCGTCGGCGAGGTGCTGGCGGCGGTCGGGCTGATCGAGCGGCTGCGCGCGCTCAATCTGCGCATCCTGCTCACCTCGGGCACGGTGACCTCGGCCGCGATCGTGGCCAAGCGCTTTCCGCCCGACGTGATCCACCAATACGTGCCTTACGACTCGCCGCGCTATGTCGCGCGCTTCCTCGATCACTGGCATCCTTCGCTGGCGCTGTTCATCGAGTCCGACCTGTGGCCGAACCTGATCCTGTCGAGTGCCGCGCGGCGGCTGCCGATGGTCTTGATCAACGGACGGATGTCGCAGCGCTCGTTCCCGCGCTGGCGCCGGCTTTCCAACACCATCGGGGCGCTGCTTGGACGGTTCGACATCTGCCTCGCGCAGTCGAACATCGATGCGGAACGGTTTGCCGCGCTCGGCAGCCACAACGTCGTCGTCACCGGCAATCTCAAGCTCGACGTCGCGGCGCCGCCGGCCGATCCGGCCAAGCTGGAGCGGCTGATGTCGGTGACGCGCGGCCGCGCGATCGTGGTTGCCGCGTCGACCCATCCGGGCGAGGAAGAGATCCTGATCGAGGCGCACAAATCGCTCGCCAAGTTCTTCCCCGGGCTGCTCACGGTGATCGTGCCGCGGCATGCCCATCGCGGCGAGGCGGTCGCACAACTCGTGACCGACGCCGGCCTTCGTCCCGGCCTGCGCTCGCATGAGGATCTGCCGGTCGCGACAACCGATATCTATGTCGCCGACACGATGGGTGAGCTCGGACTGTTCTATCGCCTCGCGCCGATCGTGTTCATGGGCGGCTCGCTGGTTGAGCATGGCGGCCAGAATCCGATCGAGGCGATCAAGCTCGGCGCCGCGATCGTGCACGGCCCACATGTGTTCAATTTCACCGAGGTCTATGAGGCGCTCGATCGTGCCGGCGGCGCCCGGCGTACGGACGACCGGGACGCGCTGGTCAAGCAGCTTGGTCAGTTCCTCGCCGATCCCGCCGCGCGCGATACCTCGCTGGCCGCCTCAGAGCGCGTCGTCGAACAGCTCGGTGGCGCGCTGGAGCGCACGGTGACCGCTCTCGAGCCCTATCTGTTGCAGTTGCGGCTCGAGATGGGAGCCGCCAATGCGTGAGCCGGCCTTCTGGCACCGGCCGTCGTCTTGGATCGCGTCTCTATTGAGCCCCCTTGCCGCGCTGTACGGCGCGGTCGCCGCGCGGCGCATGCAACGCCCCGGTATCGATGCCGGCATCCCCGTGATCTGCGTCGGCAATTACCATGTCGGTGGCGCCGGCAAGACGCCGACGGTGCTGGCGCTGGCAAAATTGCTGCGCGAGCTCGACGAGCGGCCGGTGGTGCTCAGCCGCGGCTATGGCGGCAGGCTTGCCGGGCCGGTCAAGGTCGATCGTAACAGTCAAACCGCGGCCGATATCGGCGATGAGCCACTGATGATGGCGGCGACTTTGCCGGTCGTGGTGTCGCGCGACCGTGCCGCTGGCCTGGCGCTGGCGCGCGCGCAGGATGCGAGCGTGATCCTGATGGATGACGGCTTCCAGAATCCCTCCGTGGCGAAGGATTGCTGCCTGATCGTGATCGACGGCAGGCGCGGCGTCGGCAACGGCCGCGTCATTCCGGCAGGCCCGTTGCGCGCGCCGCTGCCGCTACAGCTCACACGGACCGACGCGCTGATCGTGGTCGGGGAGGGGAGCGCGGCGCAGACCATTGCGGCTGATCTCGCGTCCCGCGGCAAGTCGGTGTTGTCGGCGCGCCTGAAGCCGGACCAGACCTCGCTGGCGGCGTTGAGCGGGATGCGTGTGCTCGCCTTCGCCGGCATCGGCGATCCCGCACGCTTCTTCAATACGCTGCGGTCAAGCGGCGTCGATGTGGTGCGCCAGACGGCTTTCGCCGATCATCATGCCTTCACGAAGGACGAGATCGAACAACTTGTTGCCGCGGCGAGAGCTGACGCCCTGACGCTGGTAACGACGGAAAAGGATCTGGCGCGGTTGCGGGGGCCGGACGGCATGCCGGCCTGGGCGCAGGCGATCGTGTCGTTCGCGGTGACGCTGCAATTCGAGGACAGCGATGCGCTGCGGCGCCTCGTCACCGATCAGTTGTTCAAGGCGCAGGACAGGAGGCTGCGCAAGTGAACCCGGCCCTGCGCTTAAGCCTGCGGCTTGACCACGCCGGGATGGTGGCGCTGCAACACGGCGGTCGGGGTGGCGTAGGCCTCCTGCAGGTCGACGCTCCAGTACTTCAGCTCGTCGAGCGGGATCCGGACGTCGGTGATGGCACAACGCACAAAGGTGCCGGGCGAGATCACGCGGAAATCGCCGTCGAGATATTGCACCTGCGCCTCGCCATGGCCCGAGGGACCGAACTTGTTCAGCACGTTTGAGCTCTCCGCCTTGCCTCTGACGAGGCAGCCTTAAATGTTCATGAAGCCGTCTATCACAGATAGGGTGTCATGTCCGCCCGTTAAACCACCGACTTGTGATGATTTGGCGGCGGACGTGCATGGTAGCGTTGCAGCCGTGGTTCGCTGTGTTTGCAGCGCCATAACGAGCCGGCCGGATCGGATGCGCCTCAAGTCAGTTTTCATGTGCCTCGCCATGCTTGCCGTGCCGGCCGCGGCCGCGGCGCCGCTTCCGGCCCCGCACCAGGTCGAGATTCCCGAAGGCAATGTCACGCTGCACGCGCAGCTCTACCGGCCCGATGGCGACGGGCCGTTCCCGACGGTCATTGCGCTACATGGCTGCGGCGGTCTCGCCGGCCGTTCCGAGCAGGTCGCACCGCGCTATCGCGACTGGGCCGAGCAGTTGCTGATGGCCGGCCATGCGGTGCTGCTGCCGGACAGCTACGGCTCGCGCGAGCTCGGTCCGCAGTGCCGCATCAGGGAGCATCAGGTCCAGACCCGCCGCGCACGGGTCGCCGACATCAATGCGGCACGGCAGTGGCTGGTGCAGCAGAAATGGGTGGCGAAGAGCCGCATCAGCCTGATCGGCTGGGGCAACGGCGCCGCCGCCCTGCTGTGGGCGGTGCGGCCGCAAATGTCGTCGCGCAACGTCGATCCGGATTTTCGTTCAGCGGTCGCGTTCTATCCGGATTGCCGCACCTCGTTCGGCCTCGGCTGGAGCGCGCGGGTGCCGACGCTGGTGCTGATCGGCGCGCGCGACGATGTGACGTCGTCATCGGCCTGCCACCAGATGGTCGACGGCGCGCACGGCCGCAGCGCGCTCGCAAAGATCGTGGTCTATCCCGACGCCTATCACGACTTCGATCGCGCCAATTTGCCGCTGCACGCGGTCGCGGCCTCCGATGTCGATGTCGCCGAGCGTGGCCATATCGGCACCGACGCGGATGCGCGCAAGGATGCGCAGAAGCAAGTCGCCGAGTGGCTGTCGCGCTAGAGCATGATCCGGAAAAGTGCGCAGCGGTTTTCCCTCGCGACAAACGCGGAGCGTTTGCGCGGAGATCATGCTCCAAAGAAAATCAGAACAAGCTGCCCTGATCGACCGGCTTGGTGACGCGCTTCGGTGCCGCCGGTTTCGTCTCGCGCGGCTGCGGCTTCGGCGCGCTCTCAGGCGTTACGGTCGCCGCAGGCTGATCGGCGCTCGCGGTGGCGGCGACGCGACCGTCGGCGAACTCGATCGACAGGCTGGCGTTCGGGCCGACTGCGGCGGCGGAATGCAGAGCATGTCCGTGCTCGTCGCGCACCAGCGCAAAGCCGCGCGCCAGCACGCCGCGATAGGACAGCGCCGACAGCAGCTGGCTGCGATGGGCAACCCGCGCCTCCAGCCGCTGCAGTGTCGTCAGCAGCGCGCGGCGGGCGCGCTCGGCGAGGCGGTGGGTGCGCTCCAGATCACGGGCGATCGCGTTGCGCTGGGCCTGGGCGTTGGCAAGCTTCGAGGCCTTGAGGCGGATCTCGAGCCCGCTGAAGCGCTCGCGACGGCGATGCAGCAGTGCGCGCGCCGACAGCGTGATGCGTTCGCCGGATGCGGTCAGCCGCTGCCTGGCGTGCGCGACCTGGCCGCGCAACACGCCGATGGTGAGGCGCGAACTGCTCGCGGCGAAGCGGCGGAAATGCGCGTGCGTATTGGCCTTCAACCCGCGCGGCAGACCGGCTGCAAGATGGTCGAGCCGCTGTCTGGGGATCGCCAGCAATTCGTTTGCCGCCGGCAGCGCGCGCGCCGCGGCGCGCAGCTCGGTGCGGCGGGCCTCCTGGGCGCGCTGCCAGCACACCATCGTGCGCCGGGCGAGCCCCTGAACCTCGACGAACAGCTCGCTCCGCACCGGCACCGCCATCTCGGCGGCGGCAGTCGGCGTCGGCGCGCGCTTGTCGGCGACGAAGTCGATCAGCGTGATGTCGGTCTCGTGGCCGACCGCCGAGATCAGCGGGATGTGGCTCTCGGATGCGGCGCGGACCACGATCTCCTCGTTGAAGGACCACAGGTCCTCCAGCGAGCCGCCGCCGCGCGCGACGATCAAGAGATCCGGCCGCGGAATCCGACCGCCCTCCGGCAACGCGTTGAAGCCGCGGATCGCGGCCGCGACCTGCTCGGCCGAGCCCTCTCCCTGCACCTTGACCGGCCAGACCAGCACGCGGCGGGGGAAGCGGTCCTCCAGCCGATGCAGGATGTCGCGGATCACGGCGCCGGTCGGCGAGGTGACGACGCCGATCACCTCGGGCAGCCAGGGCAACAGCTGCTTGCGGGCTTCGTCGAACAGGCCTTCGGCCGCGAGCTTCTTCTTGCGCTCCTCCATCAGCGCCATCAGCGCGCCGACGCCGGCCGGCTCCAGCGAATCGATGACGATCTGGTACTTCGAAGAGTTCGGATAGGTGGTCAGCTTGCCGGTGGCGATGACCTCGAGGCCCTCCTGCGGCTTGAAGCGCATCCGGGCATGGGCGAACTTCCAGATCACCGCCTCGATCTTGGCGCTCTCGTCCTTGAGGGCGAAATAGCAGTGGCCGGAGGAGTGGGGCCCGCGAAAGCCGGAGATTTCGCCGCGGACGCGGACATGGCCGAACCGGTCCTCCACCGTCCGCTTCAGGGCGGAGGAGAGTTCCGAGACGGTGAATTCAGGTGCGTTGACGAGATTCGGAGCAGCGGTCATCTGGCCTATAGAATCGGGGTTTTCGACCCCGTGTGCAAGGTCCGGCCGCCTCGTTTCCGGCGTCGAATCACATATCCACATCTGATCGAACCGCGTGTTGCTGCGGTCGGCGAGCGTGCTAAACCGGACCAAACGGCGTTACAACCCCTCTAATCGGCGACACAGATGAACATCCTCCTGCTCGGTTCCGGCGGCCGCGAACATGCGCTGGCTTGGAAGATCGCCGCGTCCCCGCTGGTGACGAAACTCTGGTGCGCGCCGGGCAATGCCGGGATCGCGCGCGAGGCCGAATGCATCGCGCTCGATGTCGCCGACCATGCCGCCGTGATCGAGTTTTGCCGACGCAATGCAGTCGATCTGGTGGTGGTCGGCCCGGAGACGCCGCTCGCCGCCGGGATCGTCGATGACCTCGACGCGGTCGGCATCAAGGCCTTCGGGCCGAGCAAGCAGGCTGCGCAGCTCGAGGGCTCGAAGGGTTTTACAAAAGACCTCTGCAGCGAGTTCGACATTCCGACCGGCGCCTATCGCCGCTTCGACAACGCGAAGGATGCGGTGGCCTATGTCCGCGCCCAGGGCGCACCGATCGTGGTCAAGGCCGACGGGCTCGCGGCCGGCAAGGGCGTCGTGGTGGCGCAGACGCTGTCTGAAGCTGAAGCCGCCATTGCAATGATGTTCGAGGGCGCCTTCGGCTCGGCCGGCGCCGAGGTCGTGATCGAGGAGTTCTTGTCTGGCCGCGAGATCAGCTTCTTCGCGCTCTGCGACGGCGAGACTGCGATCCCGCTGGCGACCGCGCAGGACCACAAGCGGGTGTTCGATCACGATCAGGGTCCGAACACCGGCGGCATGGGCGCCTATTCGCCGACGCCGTTCGTGACGCCTGAAATCCACGACCAGATCATGGCGCGGATCATCCTGCCGACGGTGGCCGGAATGAAGAGCCGCGGCACGCCGTTCAAGGGCGTGCTCTATGCCGGTGTGATGCTGACCGCGCAGGGCCCAAAGCTGTTCGAATACAATGTCCGCTTCGGCGATCCCGAGTGCCAGGTGCTGATGCTGCGGATGATGTCGGACATCGTGCCGGCGCTGCTCGCCTCGATCGACGGGCAGTTGAAGAACTTTGATCTCCGCTGGTATCCGGACCCGGCGCTGACCGTGGTGATGGCGGCCAAAGGCTATCCCGGCGACTACGTCAAGGGGACGCGGATCGATGGGCTCGATGACGCCGCCAAGGTCGAAGGCGTCGAGATCTTCCACGCCGGCACGGTGGCGAAGGATGGCGCAATCCTTGCCAACGGAGGCCGCGTGCTGAACGTCTGCGCGATGGGCAAGACGGTCACCGAGGCGCGCGACCGCGCCTACCAGGCCGTCGATCGCATCAAGTGGCCCGACGGCTTCTGCCGCCGTGACATCGCCTGGCAGGCGGTGGAGCAGGAAACAGGGAAGGTTTAGCTCGCCACGTCATTGCGAGGAGCTCGCGACAAAATTGCAAAGCAATTTTGCGCTGGAGCGACGAAGCAATCCACTTCTCCCCTTGCGGCGAGATGGATTGCTTCGCTTCGCTCGCAATGACGATTAGCTACAGCAAATCCCCGCCCGCCGCGCTTGCGGTGGTGCCGTGCTCGCGGAACGCCTTGATGACGTTCTTGCCGATCTTCCACTTGTGCACTTCGTCGGGACCGTCGACCAGCCGCTGCGAGCGCACCTGGGTGTACCATTTCGCCAGCGGCGTATCCTGGCTGAAGCCGAGCGCGCCGTGGAGCTGGATCGCGGTGTCGATCACCTTGTGCACCATGTGGGCGTGGAAGATCTTGGCGATCGAGTTTTCCTGGCGGATGTCGAGGCCCTTCTCCGCCTTGTAGGCGATGTGCAGCAGCATCAGCCGGCCGATATAGAGCTCGCTCGCGCAGTCGGCGAGCATGAACTGCACCGCCTGCCGGTCCGCCAGCAGCTGGCCGAAGGTCGAGCGCTTGGTGACGTGGGCTGCCGCCATGTCGAGCGCGCGCTGTGCCTTGGCGACGTTGTGCATGCCGTGGCGCAGCCGGCCGTAGGCGAGGCGGTGCTGGCCCATGTTGAAGCCGTTGCCCTCGCCGCCGAGCAGATTGTCGGCGGGCACCTTCAGATCCTTGATCTCGATCTCGGAGTGGCCGCCATGGATCACGTCGTCATGCGGACCCTCGATCGCCATGTTGGCGACGTTGCGCTTGATGCGGTAGCCGGGGTTGGGCAGCTCGACGATGAACGTCGAATACTGCTTGTGGCGCGGCGCGTTCGGATCGGTCTTCGCCATCACCAGCGCCATGTCGGCGACGCTCGCCGACGAGGAGAACCATTTCTCGCCGTTGAGGATGTAGTTCTCGTTGCCGTCCTTCACCGCCGTGGTCTGCATGCCGGTGGCGTCGGCGCCGGCGGCCTTCTCGGTCATCGAGAAGCAGATCCGCTTCTCGCCGTTCAGCAGGGGTTTAAGGAATTTTTCCTTCTGGTACTCGGTGCCGTGCGCCAGGATCGTCATCATCGACGCATCGTCCGGTCCCTGCGTGTTCATCGAGAGCGCGCCGAGCATGCTCTCGCCGAGCTCCATTTGCACCAGCGCATTGGCGAGCGGGCCGAGGCCCATACCGCCATACTCCTTCGGCACGAAGGGACACCACAGGCCCTGCGCGCGAGCCTTCTTCCGCAGCGGTGCCAGCACCTCGGCAAGCGGCTTGGTGTCGAGTTCCTTTTCCGCCGGAATGCACTCGTCGTGGACGAATTTGCGCACCTTCTCGCGGATCGCCTTGGCCTCGGCGGGAATCTCAAAATCGATCGACATGGCACTTCCTCGTTTCGTGTTGTTGTTGGCAGGACCTCAGGATGGCATAAACCAGGCCAGCGGCAACGCCGAACAAAGTTTGAAGCACGGCGCACGCGACCGGGAGGAGCCTCCGATGCCTGATCTCGCTGATCTTTTTCCCGGCTATGAATCCAGATGGCTCAACACCTCGCAGGGCCGCATCTTCGCCCGCGTCGGCGGCAAGGGCCCGCCATTGCTGCTGCTGCACGGGTTCTCGTCGACCCATGTGATGTGGCACACGGTGGCGCCGAAACTCGACGACAAGTTCACGCTCGTCATCGCCGACCTGCCGGGCTACGGCTGGTCCGATATGCCCGACAGCGACAAGGACCATACGCCCTACACCAAGCGGGTCTGGGCGAAGACCATGGTTGAGGCGATGGAGCAGCTCGGTCATGTGCATTTCGCGCTCGCCGGTCACGATCGCGGCGGCCGGGTGTCGTATCGGCTCGCGCTCGATCATCCCGGCCGGCTGTCGAAGCTCGCGGTGCTCGATATCGCGCCGACTTATGACTACTGGCAGAAGCTCAATCGCCTCTCGGCGCTGAAGATCTATCATTGGGCGTTCCTGGCGCAGCCCTATCCGCTGCCCGAGACGCTGATCTCCAACAATGGCGAATTCTTCCTCAAGGAGAAGATGGCGAGCCAGACCCGGACCAAGACGCTGGAGGCGATCGATCCACGCGCGCTCGCGCATTACCTGGCGCCGTTCCGCGATCCCGCGCGCATCCACGCGATGTGCGAGGACTACCGCGCCGGCGCCTATGCCGATTATGAGATCGACAAGGCCGATGTCGATGCCGGCAAGAAGATCACGATCCCGATGCTGGCGCTGTGGGGCGATGCCGGCGTTGCCAGCGCCGCAACGACTCCGCTCGACACCTGGAAGAATTGGGCCACCAATGTCAGCGGCGCGCCGGTGCCGTCGGGGCATTTCCTGCCCGAGGAGGCGCCCGATGTGACCGCGAAGCTGCTGCGGGAGTTTTTCCTGGCGGGTTAGTCGTCATTGCGAGCGAAGCGAAGCAATCCATCTGTCCCCGCGCTGAGGCGTGGATTGCTTCGCTTCGCTCGCAATGACGAGGAGAGAGCTGCGTAGCCCGGATGCAGCGAAGCGAATCCGGGGAGGTTTCCACGGATGCTTGATCCCGGATTGCGCGGCGCTGCATCCGGGCTACGGGATCGCTAGCGCCGTTCTCTGAAGAACTCCCGCAACAGGCGCCCAGCCTCGGTCTCTCCCACCGCGCCGTAGATCTCCGGCACGTGGTGGCAGGTCGGCTGTGCGAAGAACCGCACGCCTGACTCGACCGCGCCGCCCTTCGGGTCGGCGGCGCCGTAATACAGCCGGCGGATCCGGGCAAAGGAGATCGCGCCGGCGCACATGGTGCAGGGCTCCAGCGTGACGTAGAGGTCGCAATCGACCAGCCGTTCGGTGCCGATGGCCTCTGCCGCCTGTCGGATCGCCAGGATTTCGGCATGCGCAGTGGGGTCGCGGTCGGTCAGCGTCCGGTTACCGGCCGCAGCGATCACCTCGTAGCCCCGCACAATCACGCACCCGATCGGAACTTCGCCCGATTTTCCGGCATTTTCGGCGGTTTTCAGCGCCAAATCCATGAAAGAAGGGGCCGACATGCCTCGTATCATCGGAAGAAACCTGCTACTAGCTTCGCCTTCAGCAAAAGTGGATGCCGGTTTTGCGTCAAGCGCGCTGCCAAGAGGGCGCGTACGACCGGTTGGCCCTTGCACCCCAATTGAACGCCCAGGCGAGAACATTCATGCCCCGCGATAGCGACAAACACAACGATTCCCGCGGCCGGCGTGATCGGCCCGGCGGTGGCCAGGGTCGGGCCGGCGGCGGCAAGGG
>NZ_JACMYO010000193.1 GCF_020889685.1 Bradyrhizobium oropedii | reverse complement strand
CGCGAACCGCCCGAACACGGGCGGCGCCGGTGCAAACCGCGGCGGCGCCCGAGGCCGGCGCTGGGGCCCCCGCCCCCTCCGAGCGCGATTCGAGCCTGCTCGACCGTGACAGAATACCGTCCAACACCGAGGTGCTGACCTCGGCGGATTTCAGCCGCAACTATTCGACGAACTTCCTCGACTCGGTGAATCGCAAGCTGCCGGGTGTCACACTCACGGACCAGACCGGCAATCCATTCCAGCGCACGCTCGACTACCGCGGCTTCGTCGCCTCGCCGGTCCAGGGAACGCCGCAGGGCATCGCGGTCTATCAGAACGGCGTGCGCATCAACGAATCCTGGGGCGATGTGGTCAACTGGGATTTCATCCCGGAAAAGGCCATCGACCGGGTTTCGCTGGTTCCCAACAACCCGATATTCGGCCTCAACGCGATCGGCGGCGCGCTCAGCATCCAGATGAAGAACGGCTTCACCTACCAGGGCTCCGAGGCCGAACTGTTCGGCGGCTCCTACGGGCGCGTGCAGGGCAGCGTGCAGGCCGGCGGCCAGAGGGACAACATCTCCGCCTATGCGGCGTTCGAATCCGCCTACGATCGCGGCTGGCGCGACCATGCGAATTCCTCGCACGTCAACCGCATGTATGTCGACATCGGCGCGCGCAACGACCAGACCGAATTCCACATCAATTTCACCGGCGCCAACAATCTGCTCGGCAACGTCGCGGCAACGCCGGTCGAGATGCTCAATCAGCGCTGGTCGAGCGTCTACACCTGGCCGCAATCGACGCTGCTTCAGCTCGCCTTCGTCAACGCCACCCTGAGCCACAATTTCTCGGACACATGGTCGTTTCAGGGCAACGCCTATTTCCGCGGATTCCGGCAATCCCACACCGACGGCAACGGCACTGACGTTGCGCCATGCGACGATCCCACGACCTTGTGCATCGGCAACGGCCTGCCGGTGTTCGGTCCAGCCGACGGCCCGGCCACTCCGAACACGCTCGGCAATGCTTTCCTTGGCGAAATCGATCGTAACCGCGCCGCCACCAACAGCTATGGCGGTACGGCCCAGTTGACCAACTCGGACAAGCTGTTCGGGCACGACAACCACGTCGTGATGGGTGTCAGCGTCGATCACGGCAACACGAAATTCACCGCAAGCAGCGAGCTCGGCACGATCGATCCCAACAACCTGTTCGTGACAGGCACTGGTGTCTTCATCAACCAGCCCGACGCAGGTCTCAGCCCGGTCGATCTGCGCGCCACCAACACCTACACCGGCATCTACCTCACCGACACATTCGACGTAACGAACAAGTTCTCGGTGACGGCGGGCGGGCGATTCAATCTCGCCCAGATCGATTTGCAGGACCAGACCGGCACCAACGACCTGCTCAACAGCAGCAACCGCTTCCAGCGCTTCAACCCGGTGATCGGCGGCACCTACAAGATCACCCCGAACCTCACCGCCTATGCCGGCTATTCGGTAGCCAACCGCACGCCGACGCCGCTGGAGCTCGGCTGCTCCGATCCCAACCATCCCTGCATGATCGACACCTTCCTGGTAGCCGACCCGCCGCTCAAGCAGGTGGTGTCGCACACCGTCGAGGCGGGGCTCCGCGGCAGCTGGGGCCGCGATGCCAAGACGGGCGTGCTGAGCTGGGGGTTGGGCGCGTTCCGCACCCTGTCCGACGACGACATCATCCAGGTGGCAAGCCCGCTCGGCGTCAACAATTTCGGCTTCTTCCAGAACGCCGGGCAGACCTTGCGCCAAGGCATCGAGGCCAAGCTCGAATATCGCTACAATAGCTGGAACGCCTACGCCAACTACACCTATGTCGACGCGACTTATCAGAGCGCGATCACGCTGTTCTCGCCGAACAATCCGAACGCCATGACCGACCCGAACAACGACAACGTCTCGTTCGTCAACGTCAAGCCGGGCGACCACATCCCGGGCATTCCCGCACACCGCTTCAAGGCCGGCGTCGATTACAACGTGACGGATGCATGGAAAGTCGGTGCCGACCTCAACGTCGTGGGCAGCCAGTGGCTGATCCATGACTATACCAACCAGAGCCCGAAGGTGCCGGCCTACTCGGTCGTCAATCTGCACACGTCATACCAGGTCACGAAGAACATCGAGGTGTTCGGCCTGATCAACAATGTGTTCAACCAGCACTACTATCTGAGCGGCGCGTTCTATCAGACCGGCGGCTTTGTAAGCGCCGGCGGCGCCCCCAACCTGATGGCGCAGCTCAGCGATCCCCGCGCCTTCGTGCCCGGTATGCCGCTCGCCGCCTATGCCGGCATCAGGGCGAAGTTTTAGAGGACATCTCTGAGAGGCGACGCCAGGCGACCTTCCCGAAGCGAACTCGGCGCACCTCTCCCGCTGCGGGCAGGGTTCTCGCATATTGCAATCGGGCATGACGACGCGGAATCGTCGGTTACAGAAGCATGCAAATGCCATATGCTCCTGGGGGCCAGATTTCGGAATACTGGAAAAGTACCCGTGAGTTGCCCGACGCGTCAAGTAGCCTGATCGAATGCCGACCACCGCCGGGTACTTTGCATGGGGTTGTTTTCGATATTTTGGCAGCCAAGCGGGAGAGGGCGCGAAGTTGCTCTGGGGCTGCAGATCAACGTCAATTCATCGGCGCCCTACGCCACCGTCCCGCCATCGACCGGCATCGCGATGCCGGTGACGAACGAGGCCTTGTCCGACAGCAGGAACACCGCGACCTCCGCGATCTCCTCGGGGCGCGCGGCGCGGCCCATCGGATTGCGGGTGACCGCGGCCTTGATCAGTTCTTCCGGATCCGCCTCGTTGTGGCCCGGCTGGTCGGGCCGGTTGACGAACACCCGCAGCATCGGCGTGTCGATCGCACCGGGGCAGATCGCATTGACCCGCACACCGTCCTTGGCATGGCGCTTGGCAAGCGCCCGCGCCAGGCCGATGACGCCGGCCTTCGCCGCCGAATAGGTCGGGCTCCATGGCGAGCCGACCAGGCCCGAGGTCGATGCGGTGAACAGGATGCTGCCCTTGCGCCGCGGCGTCATCTGCCCGAGCGCGGCGTTGGTGGTGATCAGCTGCGAGCGCAGATTGAGATCGACGCTGAGGTCCCAGCCTTCGAGATCGTCGATCACGGACGGGCCGGGAATGCCGAGATGATTCCAGACGCAGTCGAGCGCACCGAATTCCTTCACGGTTGCCGTGACGATGTCGCGCGAGAACTTGTCGTCGCGGAGGTCGCCGGCCAGTGCCAGCGCGCGCCCGCCGCCGTTCCTGATCTCCTCGACCACCGCCTTCGCGCCGGCCTCGTTCTGGTCGACGACGGCAACTGCCGCACCTTCGCGCGCGAGGATGAGCGCGCCGGCGCGGCCGGCGCCCGATGCTGCGGCGGTGACGAGTGCGATCTTGCCCGGCATGTCCATGTTTCGATCCTGACTGTGCCCGCGATCTCGGGCCTTCTTGGTTCCAGCTGAAGCTCTGGTTGAATCAGGACCGCAGCGCTGCGGTCTTGCGCTGACGCGCTATGTTCGTATCGCTATTCGCGAGGTACGAAAACGCGCTAGCGGCCGCCGAACAGGACCGGAGACTGGCCGGGCAGCAGCTGCGAATGAATGTCGCTGTCCATGCGCTCCGCCCCTTGCTGGGTGAAGCTGGCCCCAAGCGACAATGTGACATTCGAGGTCGGGCGGAACTCGACGCCTGCACGCGCCGCATAACCCGCATTGACGCCGGGATTGCCGCTGAACGGTGCCAGCGGCCCGCCGGCGCCGGGCGGATTGTATTTCAAGCTGTCGAAACCGGCGAAGAAGGTCACGGGCGTGTCACCGACGCCCTTGAAGTTGTAGCCGACCTGCGCGCCCTGATATTCGAGCGAACCGAATGCCGCCGATTGGCCGAGCGCGCTCCAGCCGGCGCGGCCGCCTTCGCCGCCGACGAACCAACCGTCCGGCCGGCCGTTCAGATACGCGGCACCGCCTTGCGCGCTTGCGGTGTCAAAACCCGGAAAATTTCCGTAGGTGTCCGCCTTCTGGCCATCGGCCAGGCTGCCGCCGAAGCCGAACAGCGACCCCGGCGTCCAGTAGCGCACGGGGCCGGCCTGGGCATTGGCCTGTTGGGCGCTCAGGCACAGCACTGCTGCGATGATTGCGAGACCGGTTTTGCTTGCGAAGATCGACATTCGGGAGACCGTCACCTGTACCCGCAAACTATACGCTCCGGAGGCCGACAACGCCAGCGCGGCGCTTCGGCGCGACCGCTGCGCCCCTTGCCAATCGCGCATTCACCCCTTATGTGCACGCCTCCTTTTTGAGAGCGAGCGACCCAGGTTTCCAACATGCGGCAGTCACAGCGAGCAGCAGTGCTGATGACGGGAGGGCTAATACCCTCGTCCGCCGCTATTCCGTTTTGGACCTGACCCAACGTCACACCTGACATGTGAGGCAGCCCGGAGCGGAAGCGGCTCCGGGCGCCGAGCGAGCTCTCGCGGTGCCTCGAGTCGTGCAAACCAGCACGGGAGCTCGAACACCACAGGTGTCCCATGGCCAAAGAGAAGTTCATCCGCCTCAAGCCCAACTGCAATGTTGGCACGATCGGCCACGTGGATCATGGCAAGACGACGCTGACGGCAGCGATGACGAAGGTTTCAGCCGATCACGGCTGGGGCGCGTTCGTCTCCTATCAGGACGTTGCCAAGGCGTCGGCAGCGCAAGGTAAGCGTGACGATACGAAGATCCTGACCATCGCGACGAGCCACGTCGAGTTCTCGACGAGGGCGCGCCATTACTCGCACGTCGACTGCCCGGGCCACGCCGATTATGTGAAGAACATGATCACCGGCGCGGCCCAGATGGACGGCGCGATCCTGGTCGTCTCCGCCGTCGACGGACCGATGCCGCAGACGCGCGAGCACATCCTGCTCGCGCGCCAGATCGGCGTGCCGCGCATCGTGGTGTTCCTGAACAAGTGCGATGTCGCTGATGATCCGGAGCTCGTCGATCTCGTCGAGATCGAGGTGCGTGATCTGCTGTCGAAGTACCAGTACGACGGCGACAACGCGCCGGTCGTGCGCGGCGCCGCGATGCCGGCGCTGCGCGGCGAGCACGGTCCGTTGGCGGATCAGGCGATCCTCGAACTGTTCGAAGCACTCGACAGCTATATCGAGCTGCCCGAGCGGCCGAAGGACAGCCCGTTCCTGATGCCGATCGAGGGCGTGCAGTCGATCGCCGGACGCGGCACCGTGGTGACCGGACTGGTCGAGCGCGGCGTCGTCAGGATCGGCGACGAGGTCGAGATCGTCGGCCTCGGCGACAGCCGCAAGTCGGTCGTGACCAGCATCGAGAGCTATCGGAAGATCCTCGATCAGGGGCAGGCCGGCGACAATGTCGGCTGCCTGCTGCGCGGGATCGACAAGGCTCTCGTGCAGCGGGGTCAGGTGCTGTCGCACCCGGGTGGTGTGTCGCCGCACCGCACCTTCCGCGCGGAAGTGTACGTGCTGACCAAGGACGAAGGCGGACGGCACACGCCGTTCTTCGCCCACTATCGTCCGCAGTTCTACTTCCGGACTGCCGACGTCACCGGCACCGTTCAGCTCGGCAACGGCGCCGAGATGGTGATGCCGGGCGACAGCGCCGAGTTCACGATCGAGCTCAACAAGCCGATCGCGCTCGAGGAGCGGTCGCGCTTTGCGATCCGTGAAGGCAACCGCACCGTCGGCGCGGGCGTCGTCACGGCGATCGTGGAGTGACGGATGGGGACCCGGCGCGAGCCGGCCCCCATTTTTCCGATATCGCGGTGTTGCAAAAGCGTCCGATCGCCTGGAAATTGATCATCTCGCTCAGCAATGCGGATTGACAGGCTGGCACGTTTTCGAAACTGTGCGACACCGCGTCGCAGGCGCCGTCCATCGGTCTTGTGACCTCTCGACGCGGAAATGGCGTCGTCATGAAGCGGTTTCGTTCGAACATCAGGCACGGGGCTCGGCTGGCGCTTTTGGCGCTGTCGATCCAGTTCGTGCTGTCGTTCGGCCATTTTCATGCCATCGCGCCGGCACAGGCGACGACGAATGCATCGTTGGCCTCGCACAACGAGCCTCGTTCGAATCCGGATTCCGATCAGGCCGCTGACCTGTGCGCCATCTGTGCCGTCGTGGCGATGGTCAACTCGGCGACACCGGCGCCGGCGCTGCCTCCACTGCAGCTGCCGGATGCCGCAGCTTTGCTCGCCTGGCACATCGACAATTACGCGGCTCCGGTCGACATCGGCCGGCTTCACTACCAGCCGCGTGCGCCTCCGATCCCCTGACATCCCACCACGACTGAACTTCGAACGCGGCCACGGTTCGGCTGCCGTTTGATCAATAGGAATCTGGCCGTCGCGTTCGTGACGGCGGGCTCGACCGCGTCCTGTTCAAACGGATCCGGATCGCGCCTCATGAGATCGGGAACCAACATGTCAGGACATATCCGACGACACGCGGCCGCTGGCGCGGCTTCGCTTTTGGTCTGCGGAATGAACGGCGCCGCATTCGCGCAGACGACGGCGCCGACAACAGAGCTTCCGGATATCACCGTGACGGCGCCGCAGCAGCACCACACCGCACCGTCCGCGCCGAAAAAGCCGAAGACTCGAGTTGCGACCGCAAGCGGCCACCGCGCGCGAAGAGCCGGTTCGGTATCTGCTACGCCGGAGTCCGCGGAGCAGACTCAAGCTCAAGCCATCGCAGGCCAGAATGCGCGGCTTGACCAGGCCCGCGCCGCGCTGCTGGCGCCGACCGGCGCCAACACCTACCAGATGAGCCAGCAGTTCCTTCAGTCGCTGCCACAGGGCACCAACACCACGCTCGACAAGGCACTGCTGCAGGCACCCGGGGTTTCGCAGGACTCAGCCGCCAGCGGCGAGCTGCATGTCCGCAACGAGCACGCCAATCTGCAGTACCGCATCAACGGAATCATGCTGCCGGACGGCGTCGGCGCCTTCGGCCAGATCATCGACACCGGGATCGTCGGCAACATGGCGCTGATCACCGGCGCGCTGCCCGCACAATACGGCCTGCGCACCGCCGGTGTGCTCGACATCCAGACCAAGACCGACGCCTTCAACAATTCCGGCAGTGTCAGCGTCTATGGCGGCAGCCACGGCAACTTCACCACCAGCGTCGACTATGGCGGCACGATCGGACAAACCCAGTATTACGTCTCCGGCCGCTATTTCGGCAGCGACGTCGGCATCGAGAACCCGACGCCGGCGTATAATGCCATCCACGACCGGACCGATCAGGAGAAGGGTTTTGCCTACGTCTCGACGGCAATCGACCCAACCAGCCGGCTGACCTATATCGGCGGCGTCTCCAACGGCGCTTATCAGATCCCCAACAATCCCGGCCAGGCTCCGGCCTTCACCGCCTACGGCGTCTCGAACTTCGATTCCGCGCTGCTCAACGAGCGGCAACGGGAATTCAACCAGTTCAACGTCGTGGCCTATCAGAAATCGGGCGACGGCTTCGACTACCAGATCGCTTATTTCAATCGCTACAGCCAGCTGCACTTCATGCCCGACCCGGTCGGCGATCTCGTCTTCAACGGGGTCGCATCCGACGTCTATCGCCAGAGCTTCGTCAACGGCATCCAGGAAGACACGTCCTACCGGCTCGGCTTCGCGCACACGCTGAAGTTCGGCATGTCCGTTAGCGCCGAGCGCTCGCTGGTCAACAACGGCTCGACCGTGCTGCCGCTGGATGCTTCCGGCAACCCGATCGACGCGCCGTTCTCGGTGTTGGATTCCAGCGCCAAGACCGGCTACCTGTTTTCCACCTACATTGCCGACGAGTGGAAGATAACCAACCAGCTGACGCTGAACGCCGGCCTGCGCTTCGACCAGATGTGGCAATATGTCGACGCCAACCAGCTGAGCCCGCGGATCAGCCTGACCTGGAAACCCTTGGACGGCACGACCTTCCATGCCGGCTATGCGCGCAACTTCACGCCGCCCGAGCAGGTGCTGGCTGCCCCGACCAATCTGACGCTGGTGCAGAACACGACGGCACAGCCGGCGACCACGGCCAACGATCCGGTGCTGCCGGAGCGCTCGCATGTGTTCGATATCGGCGTCACGCAGAAAGTCTATGCGATCCCCGGCCTCGAGGTCGGCATGGATGCCTATTACAAGATCGCGACCGATCTGCTTGACGACGGCCAGTTCGGCCAGGCCTACGTCCTGACCGCCTTCAACTATGCCAAAGGCACCAATGAGGGCGTCGAGCTGAAGGCGACCTACGACCACGACAATCTGCATCTCTACGGCAATGTCGCCATTGCGCGGCAAGTCGCGACCAATGTCGTGTCGAACCAGTATCTGTTCGATCCCGACAAGCTCGCCTATATCGCCAACAATTACGTCAACACCGACCACGCCCAGACGCTGACCGCATCGGTCGGCGGCTGGTATCAATGGCACGACACCAAGTTCAGTGCCTCGCTGATCTACGGTTCGGGCTTGCGCAACGGCTTTGCCAATACCGGCACGGTGCCGCCCTACGCGCAGGTCAATCTCGGCGTCTCGCACGACTTCAACATCGTCGCGCCGAACAAGCCGACCACGCTGCGCCTCGACGTCGTCAACCTGCTCGACACCGTCTACCAGATCCGCGACGGCTCCGGCATCGGCGTGTTCGCGCCGCAATACGGCCCGCGCCGCGGCGTCTATGCCGGCATCACGCAGAAGTTCTAGCGAGGTGAAGGTGGGCTCACAATTCGCCGACCAGCTGGACCAGCTGGTCCCGCATCCAGACATGAGCCGGATCGTGATCGTAGGACGCATGCCACAGCAGTGACACGGTGACGTCCTTCACCTTCACCGGCGGCGGACTGAGGCTGAGCCCGAGATCGGCGGCGAAGCGGCGCGCCAGACGCGCGCCCATGGTGACGATGACAGGCGCTTGCGCCACCAGATGCGGCACCGTGAGAAAACGCGGCGTGGTCAGCGCAATGGTCCGATGCAGGCCGAGCTCATCGAGCGCGTCATCGACGAAACCGCGCACGCTGCGGTCCGGCTTCAGGCTGGTTCAGCACGTGCGGAAGCCGGACGTAGTCCTCAACCGAGATCGGCGGCGTGACACCGGTCTTCTCGGCATTGAACATGCAAAGAAAGCTCTCGGTGAACAGCACGCGTTGCTTGTGATGCAACTGTCCCTGCTGGATCGGCCCATAGGCGAGCGCGAGGTCCAGCGCATCGGCATCGAGGTCATCGAGCAGCCGGGACATATCGACATTGTAAAGCCGCAGGTGAATGCCTGGCGCGATCTCGCGCATGCGGGCCAGCAGGCGGGGCACGATCAGGATTTCCATGCTGTCCGACAGGCCGAGCCTGAACGTCCGCACCGCCGTGGCCGGATCGAAGGTCTTCTCGCGCAGCAGCACCGCCTCGACCTGCGCGAGCGCGCTCCGCACTGGTTCGAGCAGCGTCGCCGCCCGCGGGGTGAGGCGCATGCCGTCGGCCGCCCGCGTCAGCAGCTCGTCATCGAGCAGTTCGCGCAGGCGGGCGAGGTTGTGGCTCATCGCGGATTGGCCGATGCCGACGCGGGCCGCCGCCCGTGTCACGCTCCGCTCGGTGAGCAGCGCATCGAGATGAACGAGCAGGTTCAGTACGCCCTAAATTGACGGCATCAATGGCCATTATCGATCCTATCTGTTTGATCGATGATCTTAGCCTGACCATCTCCTGCGGCAAGGGAGCAGACGGGCATCGCCGCGGCCCAGGTTCCGACACCCAAGCCAACGGAGGATCCCATGTCGATCCGCAGCACAATTCTCGCCGCCGCCTTCACCCTGGCCTCATTGGGCGCCGCGCACGCCGGCGGCCTCAAGCCGATCGAAGGCCAAAGCATCCATCTCGGCGACGTCTCCGGCGTCGCTTACTACACCGTCGAGCCCGATATCGCGTCGTGACCACGCTCGCGCAGGGCGAGCCGGGAACGCCGATCCGCTTCGTGTCGGTGCTGGCGCCCGGTCAGCGTGCGCTGCTCTCGACGCCGAACCAGGCCGGTGCAGTGGAGATCAGCCGGACCGGCGACAGCCTGACCGTCCGCAGGTCGCACGCGCTCTCCAACTGATCCTCACGCCGTCAGTGCCATTCCATCACCCGTGCAGGAGCCGAAGATGTCCACGATCCACCTCCATCGGACGACCAGGTTGACGCCTGAGCAATATGTCAGCGGTCTCACCGACTTCGGACCGGGCCGCTCCAAGCTGTTCGGCAACAGCGCCGGCGCCTATCTCAAGGTGCATCATCGCGGAGCCTCGGATGCTGACGTGACGGAAGGCTCGAACGGCATCTGGGAACGCCTGCACTACGACTGGTCCGACCCCGAGCATGTCGTCCTGACGACGACCGACTCCAATGTGTGGGGCGGCAAGTCGGGCCACACCTACAACTTCGTGCGGCGGTCCGACGGCACGACCGACATTGACGTGGTCGTGGTGCGCGACGGCAAGAACCTGAAGGGGTGGATCCTGGGCTTCGTGCTGCGCACCATCGGCCGCAGCGTCCTGGAAAAGGCATTCGAAAACTCCGTGAAAGCCATCGAGCAGCGGCACCCGCAGCAGGACCGGATCGCGGCCTAGACGCGGAGCATTGGGAGTATTGCTCCGAGATCAATGTTTGTATTGCACCGAGCATTGTATCGGACCATATCTGGTACATCGAACGCATTGCACCAGGCCAAGCACCAAGCCGAGCCCCGTGCAGGCTGAATGGAGACAACTGAAATGGAGTTCAATTATCTCGATACGTTCCTGGCATTCCTCGGAATGACCTTCGGACTGGTGTCAGTGGCGCCCGGCCTGTTCTTCCAGCCCAAGGCCGAGCCGGCGCGTGCGACGAGGACGGCCGCGACCCGCGCCACCAGCAGCAAGCGATGACGCGCCGCGGCTTCTGCGCGGGCATCGCGCAGAAGTTCTGACGCGCACGCGAACTAGCCTGCGACGAGCAACTTCTCTTTCAAAAGGTCCGCCAGCCAGTCCGCGAACACCTGCAGCCGCCGCGACAGATGCTGGCGGTGCGGATAGAGCAAGGTCATCGGCATCGGCGCCGCGCGATGCTGCGGCATCAGCTCGACGAGCTCGCCGGCATCGAGATGCCGCTTCACGTCGTAGGCCGGAATCTGGATCAGGCCGAGACCGGCGAGGCAGCAGGCAATATAGGCTTCCGCACTATTGACGGTGACACGGCCGCGCATCGCGATGCTGCGCGATGTGCCGTGCTCGTGCCATTCCCACTCCTCGATGCGGCCGGTGGACGGCGAGGCATAATTCACCGCCCAATGCGCAGCGAGATCGTCCGGCGTCTGCGGCGTGCCGTGGCGCGCGAGATAGCCGGGGCTTGCGACATTGATCAGCACGAGATTGCCGAGCGGCCGCGCGATCAGAGCGGAATCGCCGAGCGGGCCGACGCGCACGACGCAATCGGTGGAGTCCTCGATCAAATTGACGGCGCGATCGGTGACACCGAGATCGATCTCGATCTGCGGATAGCGATCGAGGAAGGCCGGCAGCGCCGGCGCAACGATCAGGCGGCCGATCCGCCCGGGCACGTCGACCCTGAGCCGGCCCGACGGCTCGGCCGCGGCATGGCGAAACAGGCTCTCGGCCTCCTCGACATCGGCGACGACGCGCAAGGCTCTCTCATAGAACGCCGCGCCATCATGCGTGGGCGACACTTTTCGTGTCGTGCGATGCAGCAGCCGTGCGCCGATGCGCTGCTCCAGCTCCGCGACCGCCGACGAGACTGATGAGCGCGGCAGCCCAAGCGTGTCGGCCGCCCGCGTAAAACTCGCACACTCGACGACGCGGGCGAAGATGCGGAAGAGATCGATACGGTCCACGATAGGGTCTCGATTGTTCGCCATTTCTGACAAGTGAGATCAGAATGCACGGCTTTATCCGCCAATCCTAGACGATATCGTCCCCTGCAGAAAGCGGCCGCAGAGCGCGGCCGCCTGATCCGGAGAGGCGAACGCCATGACCGACCACAGCATCAAGGACAAGACCGTCATCATCGCCGGCGGCGCGAAAAATCTCGGCGGCCTGATCGCGCGCGATCTCGCGGCCCACGGCGCGAAGGCGATCGCGATCCACTACAACAGCGCCGCCACCAAGGCCGACGCAGACGCGACGGTGGCTGCGATCAAGGCCGCCGGTGCCAACGCGGTCGCCTTCCAGGCCAACCTCACGACATCGGGCGCGATGGAGAAGCTGTTCACCGACGCGGTCGCCGCGATCGGCCGTCCCGACATCGCGATCAACACCGTCGGCAAGGTGTTGAAGAAGCCGATGGTCGAGATCTCGGAGGCCGAGTACGACGCCATGAGCGCCGTCAATTCCAAGTCCGCATTCTTCTTCCTCAAGGAAGCCGGCCGTCATGTGAACGACAATGGCAAGATCTGCACGCTGGTGACGTCGCTGCTCGGCGCCTACACGCCGTTCTACGCCGCCTATGCCGGTACCAAGGCGCCGGTCGAGCATTTCACCCGCGCGGCCTCGAAGGAATTCGGCGCACGCGGCATCTCGGTTACTGCGATCGGCCCGGGCCCGATGGACACGCCGTTCTTCTATCCGGCCGAAGGCGCCGACGCGGTCGCCTATCACAAATCGGCAGCGGCGCTGTCCGGTTTCTCCAAGACCGGCCTCACCGACATCAAGGATATCGTGCCCTGGATTCGTCTGCTGGTGTCGGAGGGCTGGTGGATGACCGGCCAGACCATCCTCGTCAATGGCGGCTACACCACCAAGTGAGGCAGCCGCTCTCTGCAGCGGTCCCTCACGCATGCTCTTGTCAGCGGCGCCCTCGCAGAAGGGGCGCCGCAATGCCTTTGCAGCGGGCACAATGTTGCTTGCTTGCAGCCGGATCAGGCCAGGGGCGGAATTTGACCGCTCGTTTGCCCGGCGATATCTTTCAGCCGCTGGTCCCTTCGCAGTGACAACCTATTCGAGGCGCTCATGGAATGGTCGACCAGGCCGGCCCGTCCGGATCAGCCCTTCGGCAGTTGGGCGGACGATCTCGCGGCTGCCTTCGTCCGCCTGGAGCCGCGCAGGATTGCCGAGGCCCCGTTTGCAGGCGCGATCTCCAAGGTCGACGCCGCGCCGCTCCAGATATCGCTGGTCAAGGCGAGCGGCCACACCGTGCACCGGCTCGCCTCGCACATCGCGTCGAGCACCGACGACCTCTGCTTCGTCAACCTCCAGCTCGAAGGGCTGGGACGTACCTCGCAACGCGGCCATGAGCAGATCAGCGCCCCCGGCGACCTTGCGGTTGCGGATACGACACAGCCGTTCGAGATCGCTCACCGCCACAACTTCAAGCTATTCTGCTTTGCCGTGCCGCGGCGGTTGTTGCCGGACGCGCTGTTCGATCATCCGCGGCTCGGCCTGTCTGCGACCGAAGCCGGCCGCGCGCTGTCCCGGACGCTGGCGAGCTACGCCGAGCTCTGCCTGACCGGCCGCCAATCCGCAACAACCTCGGCAATGATCGGCGCCCATATCGCCGAGCTGATCGCGCACGCCCCCGACATCCTCGCCGACATATCGGTCGAGCGCGTTCATGCACCGGTGCTGCTGTCTGTCATGCTTGACCATATCGCCCGCCACAGCGACGACCCCGAGCTCGGCGCCCCGGCGCTGGCGGAAAAATTCCGCTGCTCGGAGCGTTACGTGCACCGATTGTTTGCCGCCACCGGCCGCTCCGTCGGCGAACACGTCAACGAGCAGCGCATCGCTGCGTGTACGCGCGCCCTGCTCGACCGCAACTCTGCCCGCAAGACCATTGCCGAGATCGCCTTCGACGCAGGCTTCCGCGACATCTCGCATTTCAACCGCGTGTTCAAGCGCTGCAACGGCCTCGCGCCGCGCGAATTCCGCCGCACCGCCGCGCACTGAAGCGCAGCCGCCCCGAAGCGCCATGAGAGCTAGTCCGACGGAAGCTGCGAAAACCGGAAATTGCAGTGGCTGGCGCCGCCGGCCAACGTCTGTGTCCTTTCCAGATGGATGCCTCGCGCGGCATAGGCGTCGAAATCAAGCCCGCAAATGTTCGGCAGGATTTCCGTGTCGCCATGGCGACCTGCGAATTTGCAGAAGCCGCAGGCCTTGTAATTGATACCGAATTCAAAGCTGTCACCCGAGCCCGGCTCGACGAAATCGTAGACGAAATCTTCCGGAAATTCCTGCTGTCGGCTTTTGGTTGCCTGTTCGCGCACAAACGCCTGATTCTCCGGCGACATGAATTGGCGCCCGGCGGCGAGACGTTCCGCTTCGGGTACCGAGAGCAATTGCGCCTTGTAGGTTTCCCGCTCGATCTCGCCGATCACGGGCACCGGCACGCCGTGCCGCCGCAGCACCCGGCTGATCGCCATGAAGCCCATCAGCTGCATGAAGAAGTCGCTCATGCGGCTTGCCGCGCCGCCGACATAGGGCATCTGGGTGATCACGATCTCGAATTCGTCCATCACTTCCCGCCTGATCCCGTCAAGATTGGACAGGTGCGCGCGCTCGCGCAACATCGCTTCGGCCAAATCGAGACGATGGCGCATGGCGGCCTCCATTGCGCCGCGATGCTTCTCGTAAAAGGGATGGATGATCTCCATTGGACAACCTCGGTGTTGCGAGCGGATTGTAACCGGGCGCGCCAAATCAGCGCAAAGCATAGTTCATTGCGCGCGACGAACGTGATCAATGCATCGCCGAGCGCATCCGCAATCTTGAGCTCGCAGGTTCAAGCCCTACAGCACCAAGGCTATTTCCGCGAAGACCATTCGCGGCCGCCGTCCGAGCCGTTCAGCATTGTGCTGTTGAAACGGACGAGCGCGGCGGTTGCAATGGCCTCCTTTATTTGATCATCGGTCGCACCAGCGGCTCTTGCCGCTTTGGTGTGACCGTTTACGCAATATTCACACGGAATCTGCGCTGCCACACCGAGGCCAATGAGGTGCTTGGTTTTCGCGTCTAAAGCACCAGTTGGATTCATCACTGCCTGCTGTTCGTCCCAGTGCGCCTTAAATGCTTGGTCAGGAAGTGTCTGCTTCATCCATTCAGGCGCCTCCTGCGCGCTGGCACCTGGTCCCGACGCCAAAGCCAGCAACAACGCCAAACCAGCACTCGCAAATAGTGCTCTCATGGCTAATCTCCTAAAATTAACAAGATGCGTTAGACCAAAAAAAGCGAGGCCTTCTGAAAAGCTGCCGATGCCTGCCGACGGCATGCGCGCTACCGGTTTGCCCGAACGGAGATTCGGCACTCTCGTCTCGGTAGCTCGGCACAAAAATTATGCGAGATCCTTGACCATGGAAAGACGTCTGTTTCGACAGGCTCCTTCCGGCCCGTGTTGCCGTGCAGTAGCCCGGCCGGGAAATTTAACGGGATCGGCCCCGCTTCACATGGTGCGATGCATTAGGGTGTCGCGCCAGTGTCTCAGTTAGAGCTGCACTCCACTTGTCCAGACCATGCTCCCGGTTCACTCTGCGCCAAGAAATCTGGCGCTGCCGTCCGAGATTTCCCGACCACGCCGGGATAGCCATTGCCCAAACAGCCGACACAGAGGGCATTGGCATGGCGATCGATTTCACGCTCACGACGCAGCAGCACGAGCTGCAACTCACCTCGCGCAAGTTCGCCAGGGAGGTGCTGGCCGAGGCCAGGACGGCCGAATTGCTGGCAACGCCCGAGCAGCGCTTTCTCGCGACCAAACCGACCTACGAGGCGATGGTCGCGGCCGGCTACTTGCGCAAGTGCATTCCGGCGCCGGCCGGCGGCGACAATGCCGGCATGATCGACATGGCAATCCTGGCCGAGGAGTTCTACAGCGTGAATCCCAGCGTGACGCTCACCATGCTCGGCAGCGTGCTCGGCCTGCTGCCGCTGCTGCTCGGCGGCACGCCGGAGCAGTGCCAGCGGCTGCTCGGGCCGTTCCTGAAGACCAGCGGCGCGCCGCTCGCCGCGTTCTGCTCCAGCG
>NZ_JACMYO010000192.1 GCF_020889685.1 Bradyrhizobium oropedii | reverse complement strand
ACCAGGCTGGAAAACTACCTCCAACTTCGCCGCGTCGCCCCAACAACGACCCGCGAGAATACAAAACTCTCCATTTCAAGGTTTTTCAGCAGACTGCTAGAGAAGCAATTGGACGCCTATCGCCGCGATGTCGACCCGATTTCGGACTACGAGCCTACCGACTGGATCAGCAAAAAGCCGTATCGAATCTACAAGGCCAGTAGGAACGATGATCATCTCTTCGTCAAGAGCTGGCCGGAGCGTGTCCTGGGCGAACGTCGCAAATCCGCGGTTCGCCTGATCGAATTCTTCGCCAAGGCCGATGCCCTGCGGCGCGTGGACGCGAAATGGCTGCCCAGAATCGATGTCGCGTGTCTCTGTACCGATGGTCTCCTGCTCGTGCAGGAATGGGTCGAAGGTGAGCGTCTTTCCGAAAGCAAAACCTCCGACTGGACGCCGGATGCTCTTCGCCGCTTCGTAGCGGCGCTTATCGATGCAGTGGACGAACTTCACCAGCTCGACTTGGTCCATGGCGACCTCTCGCCGAGAAACATTATGGTGGGTTTCGACGGCGACCTGCCGCGTCCGATCCTTGTGGATGCCGTCGACTTCACGACCGACGAAGAAGGAAAGCGCACACCGGCCTACTGTCCGCCAGACGACAATGATCTGCGGACGCGCGACCGCTTTGCGGTCGGACAAATAGCCACCGAACTCGCTGAAGTTTGTAGCGACGAGGAGACAAGGGCGCTCTTCGCCCTGGGCGTCTCGAAATGTGCCGAGGGGGCCGCTCCCTGGCTGACCCTAAAGCATCTCAAAGAGACGATCGCGTTCCGCCGGCGTCGGCCCCCCAACGCAAGGCTCGAGCTCGAGATCGAGATGCAGCGGGTCGGGTTTGAGGGGGCCATGCTATCGGACAATGGCGTTTTTCACGTCATAAAGCCGAAGAAGGCTCCGAACACGATCGAGATCTTCGGATTCGATCAGAGAGTGACCGTCGACTTCGATCCTGCCGATTCGAAGCCGATTGAAGCGGTCGCGACCAAGATCGACATGAGGCAGGCAGCCTGGGCGCAGGGGCATCGCATATTCTCGTTCGAGGGTTCTGTCACCGTCCGCCGGACGCGAGCGACCAGGTTCGCCGGATTTGACGAACTGCCGGCTCTAATAGTTGCGCACTTGAGTTCCGTCTCCGTCTCAAGGGACGACGTTTCCAAGGACGACGTCGCGAGTTCCAAAACCGCCGACGCGGTGACGAGCGCGACTATGCCTGAGCGACCGCCTCACCGCGGGTTTCCGGTCACGCAGTTCTGGCAGGGCACTATCTTGGCCGAAGAGGAGATTAGTCCGGAAGTCACGCTTGCCTCGGAGCCGAGGTACGACGCGGAGGAGCGTACCTTGTACCTCGTCGCGGAGGATAATGTTCCGGACGTTGATCCGAGCGATGGGCAGGCAGTCGGCGTCCAGTGCAATGGTTACAAGCTGGGCGATCTGGACACCGAACGGACCCAGGGAACGACAGTAGTCGTCAGAAACGTTCGTAGTGCGCGCGGTCTGCATAAGGGGGACGTGCTGAAGATCCCGGACGACCTCGTCAGCTTTCAACGGCGTTCACGCGCCGTCTCGCGAATTCTCGACGGTAAGTCGACCATCCCCAATCTGATACGGTACTTCGATCCCAATAGCGACATGACCCCGCAGGCGTTCGGTCCCGAGGTTCGCGACGAAGACCTGACGCAGTATGGGCTCAACCCCGACCAGAACGAAGCGTTCAAGCACCTCTGGAAGCACGGTCCGCTCGGGTTGCTTCAAGGACCGCCCGGAACCGGCAAGACGACGTTCATTGCCGCCTTCGTTCATTTCGCTCTGACGCAATCGAGATTGAACAACGTCCTCGTTCTGTCCCAATCGCACGAGGCGGTAAATAACGCCGCCGAAAAGATCCTGCAGGTCGCCTCTAAGTTCGGTGGCAACATTAACCTTCTGCGCGTGGGTCAGCACGCGAAGATATCTCCGATGCTGCACAAATTCCACGCGCGAGCGATCCAGGACCGCTATCGCGAGCTATTCCGTGCTGCCGTGAAAGAACGGGTGGTGCCGCCGGCGAACCGTCTTGGGCTCGATAGGGATTACATAGAAGAATCGATCGAGGTCGAAAACACGCTGGGGTCGCTGATGCGCCAAATCGAATTCTGCGAGCAGGACATTGCGACATCTCGCGATCAGGACACTGTGGCGGCGGCGCGGGAGAGGATCGAACAACTGTGGGAAGCCTGGGCGGACGCGGCGGCCGAGCATTCGGTCTCCGTCAGCGGTGATCCGCGTGGGGCTCTCGAGGAGGTTCGCGCCAATGTGGCCGAACGGCACTCGGTACACGATCCGGACGCGCGACGGAGACTTCTGCGAATCCACGGCCTGGCGATGGAATGGGGTGCGACGCTTGGAATGCGGGGGAGGAGCCTCGAGGAGCTATTCGCCAGGAGCAGGAATCTCATCAGCGGAACATGCGTCGGCATCGGGCGGCAGGGCATCCAGATCAACAAGAACGTGTTCGACCTGGTTATCATCGACGAGGCGGCGCGCTGTACGCCTGGCGAGCTCGCTGTCGGAATGCAGTCGGGACGTCGCGTCCTTCTGGTAGGTGACCACAAGCAGCTTCCGCCGCTCTACGGTCATGAACTCATAGAAGCGTTGGGCGAACGCCTCAATCTCACCTCCAAGAGGGATCTCCGGCGAAGCGACTTCGAGCGGGCGTTTCACTCGGCATATGGCTCAGCGGTCGCCCGTAGTTTGAAGACACAGTACCGGATGGCTCCGAAGATCGGGAAGCTGGTGGCCAAAACGTTCTATCCCGGTCAGGATCTCGCGACCGAGCGGGGAGCGCCGCCTGACTACTACCGGTTTCTGCCACGCCCGCTGGATGATGAAATCGTCTGGATAGACACCGGCTACTCCAAGTCGACGAGCAAGGAGAGCGGGACTGGCAAAAGCTTCGTGAACAGGCGAGAAGCGACCACCATCATTTCGTGCTTGAAGACGATCGCAGGGCGCCCCGAGTTTCTGGAAGCCGCGAAGAGCGACTTGAAGGAGGATGAGCCGCTCATCGGGGTAATTTGCATGTACGCGCCGCAGGTCGGTCTGGTGGAGGAAATGCTGATTACTTCCGGCCTTGCGCCCGAATTCAGAAAGCTGGTGAAGGTCGGAACTGTCGACAGCTATCAGGGAAAGGAAAACCGGATCATCATCCTCTCGTTGGTGCGAAGCAATCCCGAACGCGACATGGGATTTATCCGCGCCGCGAACCGAGTGAACGTCGCGCTTTCCCGGGCGATGGAGCGTCTCGTGATCGTCGGATCCGTCCGTATGTTCGACAGGCATGGCAACTCCCTAACCTCCGTTGTCCGTGAACTGAAGGCCGCCAATCGAATCATGTCGATCGGAAAGGAAGGGCAATGACGTCGAGCATTCCTAATCACTTGGACATCGACGTCGCCACTTTCGCGGTCCGTTGCCAAAAATTCAGGATCGCGGCGCTCGTCATGAAACGGACGTCAATACCGCTTGCGACCGAATATGCCACGCGACTGGTGCATCTGATTCCGGGCATCCGGTTGGACGACATGCTTGCATTCTTCGACTTCGACCCGTCGGAGTCCAAGATCCTGCTTCAGGACGTCTTGAGCACGGGACTTGTGGAAGAGCGCAACGGACAGCTTCACCTGTCTCAGCGAGGCTGGAAGGCGCTCTCGCCCGACTCGGACAGGTTGGACCTTTTCGAGGTAGAGGAAATCAACGCAACGGTTGCCTTTGATCTTGCCGCTCTCACTCCAGTGGAAGAGAGCTCTCTCAACGCGCGAGAGGCCAAGGTGATCGAGGAGCTCAAGCTCCCAAACCGTGAGAAGGCAGCGGCCGCCGGTGCCGAAGCCGCCGAGGCGTTCGACCTTCACTTTCAGGAGTGGCGCAGCACGCAAGCCAGACGCCGCTGGCTCGACGAGGATGCGCGTCTGACTTCGATCGAGGATATTCAGCCCGTCGCTGCCACGACGGCGATCTTCCAGATACCGGTCCGTTGGCGGCCGGCGGATGAAGCCAGCGCCTCGCCCGACTTCTCAGAGCTCTCTAACCGAGGCCGGCCGGGTTCTAGAGGCCCCCTAATTTCGGCAATCAGCGAGCAGATGAAGTCCGTCGTAGCTCCCTCGGACCACCAGCTTGCCTTCGAGGCGGTGGATCGGATCGATGGAGGAATCATGCGGCGCGGGGGAGTGAGGTCCTCACTCGAGCGACAACAGTGGGTCAGTGCTGCCGCCTCTACTGACGGACAGGTATTGAAGGGTGCCGGAGCGCCTGGACTTCGTCTCGTCGGGTCCGTAGCGTCCGATAGGCTACGTTCAGCTCTGCTCGATTGGACGCAGGCGACGGCGGAGGGATCGTCGACCATGCGCACGCCGGTCTTTTGGCTCCCGCCTACGGTCTCGTCGTGGGGACGAAACATCCCATTCGTGAACCTCGCTCGGGATCTCTCAAAAGCCAATCAAATCGATGACGGCACCGTGCTGCTTGCTAGGTCCGGAAACGCTTACGACAGGAAGGGGTGGAGCAAACTCTACGGTCAAGCCAATCGACAACCTGCGCTGTTCGACCGCTGCCTGGCGGTACCAGCCAGTGAGCTTCCCTTCGCTCTCGAAGTCATCCTGAAGCCCGGAAGCTGGGTGGCGGTCTTGGTCCATGCGCCAGATCTCGCTTCCAGCTACCCGTTTCCGTTCGGGTATATAACGGCCGATCCGAAGATCGTCGACAATTACAAGCGGAGCATAGCGGAGCTGGCCGCCAAAGCTGAGGGCACCGGAGCGGTTCTCTGGACGAAGCCCGATGAAGACGCTCACCGCGCACTCAGCTCGATCGACGCCGCCCTCGACATCAATGTTGCCGATGCAGACTGACGACTTGTGATGGCTCTCGGTGCTGAAGGGTTGAGCGTGCCCGCGTAAGACGTTCAGCAAACCGTCATCGGTCGGCGACAACACCGTCGTGGATGTGACAGCACTTGTAGGTTCCACATTCGGGTCGTGATTTACCGACTATGGGATTTGGCCAGTTCGCTATGGCCCGCTCGGACGGATTCGAGTTGGGAGAGCCCCCTGGTTCAGGTCACGTCTCATCGCTTCTTCGAGAAGGTCGAATGGTCGTGCACGTCGCCATCGAGTCCAAGGCGGCAGAACAAGCGGTATCCAAGGTTGAGGTGAATCTCTTCGCACAAGCGCTGCTGCTCGCCATCCTCGCCGAGATCGCCGGCAGCGCCCTCGTGCTGAACGAACTGGCCGAGACCCGGGCCATGTTGCTCTCTTCCCTCTTTCCGGCCATTTCCGTCACGCGCTTCGATGCGGCCCAAATCGACGATCACCTCGATCCCGCCGTCGTCCCAAGTGTCGTGCTGATGAACCCGCCGTTCTCGGCGATGGCGAACGTTTCCGGCCGCATGGCCGACACGGCCTATCGTCACATCGCCTCGGCCCTGGCGCGCCTCGCCGATGGCGGCCGGCTGGTCACGATCACCGGCGCAAACGTCTCACCCGAGGCCTCGGCTTGGCGCGACGCCTTCGCCCGTCTGCAGGAGTGCGGGCGCGTGGTGTTCACCGCTGCGATCGACGGCGCGGTTTATGCCAAGCACGGCACCAGCATTGAGACGCGCCTGACGATCATCGATAAGGCGCCGGCCGATGACCCGCACGCATTCCCGTCGTCGCCGGGAATAGCGCCCGACGTCGCGACGCTGCTCCGCTGGATCGGCGAGCACGTTCCACCTCGCCTGACCGTCGCATCGACTGGCGCGCTTTCCACGCCAGCCTCGCCGGCGCCTCGCACCGTGCGCGGCTATCTCGCAGGGGCCGCCGCACGGTCGGCCAAGGCGTTGGTCACCGATCCCGAAGCCCTCGACCTTGCTTATGAGACCATCGACTGGACGCCGCCCGAGGGCGCGCATCTCAGCGACGCCATCTACGAGGAATACCGCCTTCAGTCGATCCGGATTGCCGGCGCGCAGGCGCACCCGACCAAGCTGGTGCAGTCATCCGCGATGGCCTCGGTCGCGCCGCCGAAGCCTAGCTATCGGCCGCGCCTGCCGGCGAACCTCGTCAGCGACAGCATCTTGTCTGACGCCCAGCTCGAGACGATGATCTATGCCGGCGAGGCGCATGGCGATTGTCTTGCTGGCGCCTGGACGGTGGACGAGACCTTCGACCTCGTCACGGCCGCCCGCGACGATGCGCCCAACGCCGTCCGCTTCCGCCGAGGCTTCATGCTCGGTGATGGGACCGGCGCCGGCAAGGGTCGCCAGTCCGCCGGCATCATTCTCGACAATTGGCTGAAGGGCCGGCGCAAAGCGGTCTGGATCTCGAAGTCGGACAAGCTGCTCGAGGACGCACAGCGCGACTGGTCGGCGCTCGGCATGGAGCGGCTACTGGTCTCGCCGCTCTCGCGCTTCCCTCAAGGGCGCGAGATCCGGTTGGCCGAAGGCGTCCTATTTTTAACCTACGCTACGCTGCGGTCCGACGATCGCGGCGAGAAGCTTTCGCGCGTCCGGCAGATTGTTCAATGGTTGGGCTCCGACTTCGACAGAGTCATTATTTTCGACGAGAGCCATGCCATGCAGAATGCCGGTGGCGGCAAAGGCGAGCGGGGCGATGTCGCCCCCTCGCAGCGGGGCCGCGCGGGCTTGCGCCTGCAGCACGCGCTCCCGAACGCTCGCGTCGTCTATGTCTCGGCGACGGGCGCGACCGCCGTGCACAATCTCGCCTACGCCCAGCGGCTCGGGCTCTGGGGCGGCGACGACTTCCCGTTCGCCACCCGCGCCGAATTCGTGGAGGCGATCGAGGAAGGCGGCGTCGCGGCGATGGAGGTGCTCTCCCGCGATCTTCGCTCACTCGGTCTCTACACCGCCCGCTCGCTTTCCTACGACGGCGTCGAATACGAGCTCGTCGAGCACCAGCTCACCGACGAGCAGCGGCGCATCTACGACGCCTACGCCGGCGCGTTCAGCGTCATCCACAATCACCTCGACGCGGCGCTGCAGGCCGCCAACATCACCGGGGAGACCGGCACGCTCAATCGCCAGGCGAAGTCGGCCGCGCGCTCGGCCTTCCAGTCCGCCAAGCAGCGTTTCTTCGGCCATTTGCTCACCAGCACGAAGACGCCGACCCTGGTCCGCTCCATCGAGCGGGACCTGGCCGACGGCCATGCCGCGGTCATCCAGATCGTGTCGACCGGCGAGGCGCTGATGGAACGGCGGCTCGCCGAGATTCCACCTGAGGAATGGAACGACGTCCGCGTGGACATCACGCCGCGTGAGTACGTGTAATGTCGATATCGGCATTACACGTATTCTCTGGCGTCCGTCGTTATGGGGGCATCCAGCACGATTGGGGCCTTATTCCGGCGTTTCTTGGCTTTGTTGCTCGGCATAATTTTTCTCCTGGTTGACGCCTCTCTCTCGAACCCCGAGAGGCCACACACCAAGGGCCGACCTCTATCTCTCCGGTGCGCACCACGCCGCTGCGGGCGAGCCGCCGCTCGGAAGAGCGGCAGCTCGCTTACGCCGATCATGCGATGCTTCGGGCCTCCCCTAGCATGGCCAGTAAGGTGTCGGATGGAGGCTTGAACTTGCCGGCCCGCAGCGCGGGCGGCGCATGCGCGCCAAGCACGGCGAGCTTCTCCTCCGGATCGGCGCGGAGATAGGTCTCAGTGCTTTGCATGCTGGCATGGCCCAGCCACAGCGCCACCTTCCGCACGTCGCCGGTTGCGGCGAGAGTGTGCATAGCGCAACTGTGCCGCAGAACATGCGGCGTCACATGCTTGCTGGCGATCGACGGCTCCTTGAGAGCCGCTTCAGCGACGTGTACGCCGAGGCGGTGCGCAAACCCGTCTCGGCTCATCGGTTCGCCGTCCCGGTTGAGGAACAGGTGCGATGTTTGCGCCGCTGGTCGAATTGCGAGCCAGGCCCTCAATGCAGCCTTTGTCTCGCGCCACAACGGAAGCACCCGCTCGCGACGACCTTTGCCCATGATCCGCACCAATGCCAGTGATCGGTCAGGAAAATCCTCGACGCGCAAGGCCAGCAGTTCCGCGACGCGCAAGCCGGCGGCATAGGTCAAGTGCAGCATGGCCCGATCTCGCACGCCTATGGCCGTGCGAGGATCTGGCGCAGCAAGCAGGGCATGTATCTCCGGTTTGGTCAGATAGTCGATTAACTTTGCATCGGTACGCTTAGTGGCGACAGCGCGCATACGAAGTGATTGTTCGAGACACTCAGGGGCTTGAAACTCCAGATAGCGAAAGAACGAACGGATAGCCGCAAGGCGGGTGTTCCGCGTTCGCGCGCTGTTGCCGCGGCGTTCCTCGATGTCGTCGAGAAATGCCAGCACGAGAGTCGGGCAGATCTCCTCCACGGTGAGGTCGCTCGGCCGCCGCTCGAGCCGCTCTGCCGCGAACCGCACAAGCAGCATGAATGTATCTGCGTATCCGGATATAGTGTTCGGGCTTGAGGCGCGTTCGCGCGGCAGATGCTCACGCAAGAACCTGGTCAAATGTGGAGCAAGAACGGTCATACTGCTTCTCCTTGAAACAACTGCTCGGCGGCCGCGGCGATGTCATGCATCAGCACGGGTGTGGCTTGCAGATACCAATACGTGGCCTCAACATCGGCGTGGCCGAGATACGCGCTGAGGGCCGCTGTATGGTGGCCGACGGCCTCCCGGTCGTGATCGCAGGACTCCAGGGAGCGCGCAGCGAAGGTGTGCCGAAGATCGTGCAGGCGGGCGCCGCGCGTTCCCTTTGGGCCTCGGATACCCAACTGTCGGGCGATCCTGACGAAGACCACATGCACTCTTGTTGCTGTCGGCGCGCGCCCGGTCGTGACAACGAAGAGATCGTCGCTATCGCCGTCCCATTTGTCTCGAATGGCAAGATAGCCATCCAACGCGCGGCGCGTGCTGGCGTGGAGAGGCACGAGTCGGCTCTTGTCGAACTTGCCGGTTCTCAGAATGAGGCCGTCTTCTGTCAGATCTCCGAGCTTAAGCGCCAACGCTTCAGAGATGCGGATGCCGGTCGCGGCCAATAGACCGAATATGTAATGATAGGTGTATGGGCTGATCGTCCCCTGCGGGGAGACCCTTAGCGCTGCCCGCATGATTGCGGTCACCTGATCCGGCTGCAATATGTGGGGCGCCGGTCGCGGGCGCCTGCCTCGACCAAAAACGCCCGCAGGCAGCGCCTCGTGCCGAGCATCCTCCGCGTTTAAGAAGAAAGAAAACCGGCGAACCGTGTCAAACCAGGTTCTCGCGCTGTTGGGCGTTGAGGCGGTCGCGCACCAGTTCCGAATGCGAACTGCTGTGATGTACTGATCGCCCAATGCTTCGGCGTGGGCCGCAAACAGTGCGAGAATGCGCTCCTGCTCATTATAAGAGTGGCCAAGCTGCCGATGCAGAGCCACATAGCGATCAACGTCTTGGCTCAGCATGACGCTCCCTCCGGCCAGGGTTGAGCCACCCGTTGGAGCATCGTCGTATCGACGTTGGCGTAGATGGTTGTTGCGCTCCTATGGCTGTGGCGGAGTACAGTTCCGACGGCGTCGAGACTCGCGCCTGAGCGCAGCATGTTGGTGGCGAGCGAGTGGCGAAACACATGCGCACCGGTCGGCACATCATCGATGCCGGCGCGTGCCAGCACGCGCGAGACAATACCGGCGATCTCCGCTGACGACGAAAACGGCCGAAATGGCGCCTGGACACGCAGAAACACGCGATCTCCCGAGGCGGTCGGTCTGGCCCGGCGCAGGTAGACTAGCAGCGCCTCTCCCGCATCCTGCGGCAATGGCAACACGCTCTGGCGTCGTCCCTTGCCTTTGACGCGAATCCGCCCATTTGCCCAATCTACGTCGGGTAAGCGTAAGGCCCAGACGTCGCCCGCGCGCAGGCCCAGTCGCGCCAAGAGAAGTATGATGGCCTTATCGCGAATCCCTACAGGCGTGGTCGTGTCACAAGACGCGACTATCCTCTCGATCGTCGCCTGTGCGGCGTGGCGGGGAAGCTTCTTGCTGCGGCGGCGCGCCGGGGGAACGACGTGGGCAAGTTCCGGACGACATTCGCCGCGTGCGGATAGAAAACGCAAATAGGCGCGCAACACCGTCACGGTGATGCGTACCGAAGAGCGCGATCGAGACTGCGGCTGCTTGAGCACGATGTCGCGCAACGTGGCTGCATCGTAAGCCGCTGGATCAGATGGCAGCTTGCTAAGCCATCGCGTTACTTCATGGACATAGCGGCGGATTGTCTCTGCGGTGGCGCCGCGCTGCCGCTCAAGCCATGAGCGGAATGCCGCGATCCGATGATCCTCGGGGAACTCTGGGACGACGGCCTGTTGAAGCACACCGCGAGCGCGGAGGAATCCCACGAAACGGCGAGCGCCACGGCGACGGTGTCTTTGTCCCGTTGGCTCCGCTAACTTCGCGCGCTTGCGCGGAAGCGGACACCGGCAGCGATGTTGAGCGAACCGCTCTATAACGTCATCATCAATATCGTCTCTGAGCAGACGTGAAAAGCGCAGCCAGCACGAAAAATGTTCGGCCTCTGAATAGTGCCCGCGCCAAGTGACCAGGCTGTATCCCTCGGTGGTCAAGTCGTTGGCGTAGTCACTGAGGTGCGCGTCGATGCATCCCGCGCCACCTGCGATTGGGATATCACCTGCATCTTCAAGAAACCGTATGAACCGACGCGTGCAACTGAGATAGGCATCAGTGGTGACTTGGCACGCGCTGTATCTTGCGCATTGGCATTTATGCCGCCGGAAACGCTGGACGATAGTGTCGTCCACACAGCTCAGGGCTGTCCCGCGTTTGTGCAGCCAAAACAAAAAGTGGCGGGCGGCGCTCTTGTAATGCCTGCCGTCGCCGGTGAGTCCCTTCTTAGCGAGATGATCAAGGAATCGGACTGCAGGCGTGTAGTCCGGCAGGCGGCGATCACTGGAGAGATAGAGGGGTGCGGTCAAGTGGTGGCTCCTTCGTGTTGAGAGAAACGCGAGAGGGAGCTTAGCCAACCAGGAGAAAAATTATGCCGAGCAACAAACCGCAAAAGCGTAGGAAAAAGCGTGAATTTGTACTGGATGTCCCCATAACGACGGACGCCAGAGAATACGTGCTGGATTACCTGGCCCATTCGTTCCCGGTGCAGCTCTACGAGCCCTTCACCGATAGCGAGGGCAATCTCTCGTCGCGGCCCGTCTTCCGCGACGGCCAGCCGGTCGAGAGCCGCGAGGCCGTCGCCCGTCGCAATGAGCTGATCGAGCGGCTCGCTTCGCTTCCGCCTGTTCCCGGCGCGCTCGACCAGATCGTGCAGCGTTTCGGCACGGACCTCGTGGCGGAAGTGACCGGACGTTCGCGCCGGGTGGTGCGTAGGGGTGACCGCCTTGCCGTCGAGAACCGTGCCGCCTCCGCCAATCTCGCCGAGAACGCCGCCTTCATGGACGACATGAAGCGTATCCTCGTCTTCTCGGAGGCCGGCGGCACGGGCCGCAGCTACCACGCCGAGCTCTCGGCGCGGAATCGCCGGCTTCGCGTCCATTATTTGCTCGAGCCGGGCTGGAAGGCCGATGCCGCGATCCAGGGTCTTGGTCGAACGAACCGCACCAACCAGGCGCAGCCGCCGCTGTTCCGCCCCATTGCGACCGACGTGAAGGCGGAAAAGCGCTTCCTCTCGACCATCGCGCGACGGCTCGACACGCTTGGTGCCATCACGCGCGGCCAGCGTCAGACCGGCGGGCAGGGTCTGTTCCGACCCGAGGACAATCTTGAGAGCCACTATGCCCGCGATGCGCTGCGCCAGCTCTATCTGCTGCTCGTGCGCGGCAAGGTCGAAGGCTGCTCGCTCGAGATGTTCGAGGATGCCACGGGCTTGAGGCTCACGGACGCGAACGGCATCAAGGACGAGCTGCCGCCGATCACGACCTTCCTGAACCGGCTGGTCGCGCTCACCATCGACCTGCAAGGTGTGCTGTTCACGGCCTTCGAGCAGTTGCTGAACGCCAAGGTCGAGGGCGCTATCGCCAGCGGCGGCGCGGCGACTCTTCGGCATGTCGTAGCCGATCGTGGGCACGCTCGTAGAAGCGTATCTCCGCAATCGCGGCATTACGGCTTTGCACGAGATCGGAAGTCTGCGCTTTCACCCACGTTGCTACTACCGGCCCGACGATCACAGCCCGACCGAGATCTGGCCGGCGATGATCGCCACCGTCACCGATCTCTCCGGTGACCCGACCGGCGCGCATCGCACCTGGCTTGACCCCGACGGCTTCAGCGAGACAACGCTCGGCAAGGCGCGGATCGACACGCCGAAACGGGCGATGGGCGACCTGCTTGGTCACGCCGTTCGATTTGGTGTGGCTGGCGAAGTCATGGCGGCCGGCGAGGGCATCGAGACGATGCTATCGCTCCGCAGCGTTCTGCCCACCATGCCGATGGTCGCAGCCCTCTCGGCGGCGCATCTTTCCGCCATTCTTCTCCCGGACACGCTTCGCCGACTCTACATCGTCCGCGACGACGATCCTGCCGGTGACGGCGCCATGGCTACCTTGATCGATCGGGCTCAGGAGGCCGGGATCGAGGCAATCGTGATCTCGCCACAACTTGGCGACTTCAACGAGGATCTTCGCCTGCTCGGATCTGACGCCCTTCGCGCCGCGAGCCGCGTGCAGATCGCGGCGCGGGACGTCGCGCGCTTTATGGAGCTGGCGGCATAGCCGGAACGGGATGAGGGCGACGCGGCCGCTTCGTTGCTGCGAGGCTGGCGGTCATGCTTCCCCGCAGCGCCGGAGAGGACCGCCCCCACGGCCTTCTCAGACGGCGATCGGGCGGCAAGCGGCCCGGACCGGCAACCTCGTGGGCCGACTATTTTCCGTCGGCCGCGGAGCCGCCTTTACATCGCGAGGCAAAATAGTCGGCCCCCTTCGGTCCTCCGCCAAGGCTCCGGCCCTCCGCTGCGCTGCGGGTGCAATTCCGTTCCGCCTGCCGCCTTCGTCGCCATGAAGGCCGCGATGGGCGCGGTCGATCCGACGAAGGAAAGCCGCAATGACCACCAGCAACGACGACGATTTCGAGCCGCACCACAGCTCATCCCCGACCGATCAGGTTCTCCAGGAACTCCAGCTCTACGGCTACCGTCCCTTCCACGATGAGCCCGATCCCCGGCGGCTCCCCGACTGTCGAGTATTCGCTGGCACGAACAATGCACACCCTCGACGTGCCTGGGGCCCTCCCTTAGGCATGGCTACCATCGCAAGTTGAGGCCGTGGCTGGCCAGTGAGGTTAGCGGAGCGTGACATAAGGCAGGGACGGCGCCTGCTCGGCAAATACCGACAGACCTCTTGTCACGTCGCCGCTAACTTTCAACGCTGTGAACAGCGTGTTTGTGATCCGCGTAGAATTTGCGCGTCATAGAGAGAACAGATGGATCCGGGCGGCAGATGAAAAATGGCAAGAAAACGCGCGCGGCCTGGCCCGTGGGCGCGACCCGGCTGGTATGGCTGGCCGATTGGGGGAGCAGTGGCGGAGGGCGCGGCGATTGGCTTTGTCGGAGCTGCGGCCGCGGCGACATGGGCGGGTGCGCCGCCGGCGCCGGGCATGTGCTGGTACTACACCGATCCGTCCAAGACGCAGGACTTCTGGGATTACTGTCCCCGATAAGCATATGCGGGTGGACCGCCATCTTCCAGATCGACCTCGGGCGCGCTGAGTCTCCGCGGGATATTCGGACCGACGGCATGGTCTGGATTCCGGGCGGCAAGTTCCGCATGGGCTCCGATCATCATTATCGGGAGGAAGCCCCGTCGCACCGGGTCAGGGTCGACGGCTTCTGGATTGACCGTACCCCGGTCACCAACGCGCAGTTTCGCTCGTTCGTGAAGGAGACCGGCCACATCACGGTGGCCGAGACAACACCGGATCCGGCACACTATCCCGGTGCGCTGCCGCATATGCTTTACGCCCGCTCGCTGGTGTTTGAGCCGCCGCACCGGGTGCACAACCTGCGGGACTTGGGCCAATGGTGGACCTTTATGCGGGGCGCGAACTGGCGACGTCCTTACGGTCCGCGCGGCAACATCGATGTGCTCGGCGAGCATCCCGTCGTCCACGTCGCATATTCGAACGCGCTCGCCTATGCCAAATGGGCCGGCAAGGAACTCCCCACTGAAGCCGAATGGGAATTCGCTGCACGCGGTGGGCTAGAAGCCGAGGAGTACGCCTGGGGCAATGCCCTGACGCCCGGCGGCAAGCACATGGCTAACATTTGGCAGGGCAGCTTTCCGATCCAGAATCTCTGCGAAGGCGGCTTCGATCGCACCTCGCCGGTGACCGCATTCCCAGCGAACGGATACGGCGTATGCGACATGATCGGCAATGTCTGGGAGTGGACCGCCGACTGGTGGTCGGCCCGCCACGAGGCCGACGCCGCGAAGCCCTGCTGCATCCCACAGAACCCGCGCGGCGGCCGCGAGGCGGCGAGCTACGATCCCTGCCGGCCCGCGATCAGGATTCCGCGCAAGGTCCTGAAGGGGGCTCGCATCTCTGTGCGCCGAACTACTGCCGGCGCTATCGCCCCGCGGCTCGGCAACCTGAGCCGATCGATACGTCAACCAGTCACCTCGGCTTTCACTGCGTGGTGCGGTCGCCCCTCCCTTCTCAACCACCGCAAACGCCGTCTGAAAAGTAGAGGAAGTGTTGAATGAGCAGCGACAACCACAAGACCGTCGAAACGGAGCGGGTGATCAACCGCAGGAATAGCCGTTTCCGTACGACCGTTCGGTGCGCCCCGACGGCGCGTATTACCAGTGGAGGAAGGATCCACCCAGAGAGTTGTCGATTGATCTGGTAGCTGACGAGCGGTTTGGACGAGCAATCGGACGGATCGAAGCCTCGTGACAAAGGTCGCTTTAGGCGGCCGAGCAATCCAGCGGGCCGTAACGTGAGTGAAGCCTGAGCACGCCTCGAAAGTTACGATGTGAATGCCGACCCGATCGTATGGCGGGGAAGGCCGTGCGGACAGGGAAGCAATCGACGCACGCACCTGTCTGGTTCACCGGGGTAATGGGCACGGCACGTTGGAAAGCTAGTACGGGTAATCGGGGGAGACCCGTCTTGGTCGAAGGTCGCGCCTTCAGCATTGAGTAGTCGATGGACCGGACGGGAGTCGGACAGGGTCAAAGGTACCGATGAAACCGGGTAATTCCGGCGGAGGAAAGGACCCTGACTTCAGGTGCGCTTTTGAAGATGGCGAGGGAAAGGGTAGATTGGCGATGAGCCTTGAAACGCCCGATAAGATCAGGAGCCTTCAGAGAAAGCTTTATTGCAAAGCGAAGGCGGAGCCTGCCTTCCGCTTCTACGTGCTGTACGACAAGATCTGCCGCGAGGACATTCTGAGCCATGCCTACAAGCTGGCCCGCGCCAACGCGGGTGCGCCAGGAGTGGACGGAATAACTTTCGAGCAGATCGACGCGGGACTCGAAGCATGGTTGGCTGGCCTGCGCGATGAACTCGTCACGAAGACCTATCGGCCCGATCCGGTGCGGCGGGTGATGATCCCGAAGCCCGGCGGCGGCGAACGTCCGCTCGGTATCCCTACAATCCGGGACCGGGTCGTCCAAGCTGCTGCAAAGATCGTGCTGGAGCCGATCTTCGAGGCGGATTTTGAGGACGGCGCTTATGGATATCGCCCGCGCCGCAACGCGGTCGATGCCGTCAAGGAAGTGCACCGGCTTATGTGCCGGGGCTACACGGACGTTGTTGACGCCGATTTGTCGAAATACTTCGACACGATTCCGCACTCGGACCTCCTCAAATCGGTGGCCCGACGCATCGTCGACCGGAATGTGCTGCGGCTGATTAAGTTATGGCTGCGAGTACCGGTCGAGGAGCGGGATAGCAACGGGAAACGGCGCACGAGCGGCGGTAAGAGCAACAAGTGTGGCACGCCACAGGGCGGCGTCATCAGTCCGCTGCTCTCCGTCATCTACATGAACCGGTTCCTGAAGCATTGGCGTCTCAG
>NZ_JACMYO010000191.1 GCF_020889685.1 Bradyrhizobium oropedii | reverse complement strand
AACCACAGGCCGTGGTTATGGCGCGAGATGTGGGTTGCGAGCCTCCGCAAAACCCAATCCTGTGGTCCCGGATCGGCGCTCCGCTTCGCTGCGCTTGTCCGGGGCGACAGATATGTTGGTGGCGCAGATTGCGCTTCCACCGACGCGCGTTACGATGTCTCCCAAACAAGAACCATCGGGAGAACACCCATGAGCTCGTTGTCCGGCAAGCAAGGTCCGCGCTATCGCCACCTCGCCGATCAATCCGAGTCCTATGAGACCATCGGGGTCGAGAAGCTGACGCCGATCATCGGTGCGGAAATCTCCGGCGTCGATATCGGCAAATTGGTTGGCGACGATGCGCGCTCCAACCGCCAGATGGACGAGATCCATCGCGCACTCGCCGAAAATCTCGTCATCTTCTTCCGCAACCAGCACATCAGCCCCGACCAGCATCTCGCCTTCGGCCGCAAGTTCGGTGAGCTGCATGTGCACCCCGCTGCGCCCAACGAGGGCGATCCGGCGTTGATGAAGATCTATGCCGACAGGGATTCGCCACGTGCCAATGGCGAAGGCTGGCATACCGACGTGTCCTGCGACCTCGAGCCGCCGATGGGCTCGATCCTCTACATCAAGCAGTGCCCGCCGCGCGGCGGCGACACGCTGTTCGCCAACATGTACGCGGCCTATGAGGCGCTGTCGGACCGCATGAAAGCCTATCTCGACGGGCTGACCGCGCTGCATGACGGCGAGCAGACCTATCGTGGCCTGTATGCCAATTACGGCGTCGCCGACAAGCGGGAGTATCCGCGCGCCGAGCATCCGATCGTGCGCACCCATCCGGTGACGGGCAAGAAATCGCTCTACGTCAATCGCGGCTTCACCCGCTTCATCGTCGGCATCCCGCGCGACGAGAGCGATGCCATGCTGGCCTATCTGTACCAGCATGCCGAGAACCCGCTGTTCCAGTGCCGCTTCCGCTGGACCGAGAACGCGATTGCGTTCTGGGACAATCGCTGCGCCCAGCACCGCGCGATGTGGGATTACTGGCCGCACACCCGCTCCGGCACCCGCGTGACCGTGAAGGGCGAGCGGCCGGTGTGAGGACGGCGTCGGCCTCGCGCCGTCGCGCCGGCCGCGGCTGAGCTCGATGCTTCCGTCTGCCCAAAGCTGCGCGGTTAACAGGGGTAATCCTTGCGGGTCATAGTATCCGTGAGCCGGTGAGCCCTATGATGCCCGATCATAATGGGCGATATCACCATGCGGCAGGTGATACTGGACGCGCGCAGACATGAGAGCATCGTCATTCGCGTCGACGGGAACTCAACTTGTGAAAGTGCCGGCTCGCGCGTCAGATCGGATCGAGCGCCATTTGCTCCGAGGATGATGCGCCGGGCGCCGCCGCTATGGTTCGCAGCAACCCTCGCCGTGACGTGTCTTTCGGATGTGCCGGGTTCCGGCGGCGGCGCGCACGCGCAGTCCAACGGCATCGCCGGCAATTCCCTGCACCTGGCACAAGCAAAGACGAGAGCTGCAGTTAACGCTGCTCCAGCCAAACAAGCGCCAAGCGCGGACGCGCTCGCCCGCGAACTCGCGACGGCGCGGCGAGATATTGAATTGCTGCGGCTCTCGACCTGGGCAGCGCATGGAACGCGCGGCGATGCGACCAAGGCCCGCGATCTCTACGCGAAGGCTGAGGCCGAGTGGAATCAAGGAGGCAAAGGCGCGATTCGAGGCGCTGCGTTCGCTGCCTTCATAGAGCAAGAACGAACGCGCTGACGGGATGTCGTGCAAGGGAGCTGGTCGATGAAAAGGTCTGCCGGATTACGTCCGCTGTTTCTGCTTGCGGCCCTGGTGTCGCTGCTCCTCGCGCCGCAGCCGCCCGCGGCGGATGCGCGGCCGCAGTCTGGTCAGCCTCACAAGGCTCGCTTGATCCGGGCCGAACCGCCTCCGCCCAAGCCTGAAGTTCTGGCCATGAATGCCTGGGTCGTCGGCCTCGCCGGCGGTCTTCTCGAGGGCGCGCCGATCCGCCTGGCCGCGGAGATAGCCCGTGTGACCGATGACGGCGACAATCTGCACGTTCTGCCGGTGGTGACGCGAGGGGCCGTGGAGAATCTCAACTCGCTACTGTATTTGCGCGGTATCGACGCGGCCATCATCAATTCCGACGCACTCGAGGAATACAAGAGCCAGGTGCCGGACATCCAGCGACGGATCGCCTATGTCCTGAACCTGTTTCCGTCCGAACTGCATATCTTCGTTCGGCCGGAGATTCAGAGCCTGAGCGACCTCGCCGGCAAGAAGGTGAACTTCAACAACCAGGGTACCGCCGCAGCCTATTCAGGTCCGCTGATCTTCAGTCGTCTCGGCATCGAGGTCGAGAAGACCTTCATTCCGCACCAGATCGCACTCGAGCAGATGCGGAAAGGCGAAATGGCGGCCGTCGTCTTCATTACATCCAAGCCGGTCGATGCATTTGTGAAAGGCCGGTTTGAATCGGGCTTCAAGTTCCTACCCATCCCGTATGACAGCAAGTTCGAGGACTATTATCTGCCGGCAGCTCTTGATGCGGCCGACTATCCAAATCTGATCAAGCCGGGTGACCGCATCACCACGATCGCCGTGCCGACCGCTCTCGTTGCCTTCAATTGGCCGGCCAGCACCAATCGCTTCGAGCGTGTTGCACGCTTCGTCGATCATCTGTTCTCGCGCATCGACAGGCTGCAAGGGCCGGGCTTCGACCCGAAGTGGAAGTCGATCAACCTCGGAGCGACGGTGCCCGGTCTCACGCGCTTTCCTGCCGCGCAGGCGTGGCTCGATCGTCAGTCGGCACGGGCATCGCAATGACCAGGCTCGCCGTCCCGCTGCTTGCCGCAACCACCGCCGTTAACGGCGTTGCCCTGGCGCAAGGGATGGAAGACCCCATGGCACAGCTACGCGCCTGTTCCCAGCTGCAACGTGAAGCGCGCCTGGAATGCCTCGACAAGCTGTCGCACGCCACTGCGCCGACCCGCCGCGAGGCGTCGAGAGCCGATAATTGGACGATCAGCGAGACGACGTCGCCCGTCGATTATTCACCGATCGCCACTGCGACGACATTCGATTCGGTCGAATCGTCGATCAAGCTGTCGATCCGGTGCCGTGGCGGGCGGACCGAATTGTCCTTCTCGGGACCGGCTATCTCGGGCCGCGGCGACGGCTATGCGATCTCCTATCGCATCAACGACGGTCAGCCGACGCAGGTCGCGGCAACTGTGCCGGCGTTTGGTTCCGGCGTCGCCGTCGCGGGCGATGCGGTTCGCTTGTTGCAATCGCTTCCGGATAACGCGGTCCTTGTTGTCCGCCTCTCACCCGGTACCGGGGCTGCCCATGACGCAAGATTCTCGCTCGCGGGGCTGGACGCGATGCGAGCGAGGATGGCCGCGATCTGCAAATGGCCGCTCGCTGTCGCAAGGCCCAGCAACTGAGAACTGTGTTCGACGATTTTTCGAGATGGAGATGCTTGATGCGCAATTTTAGATCTGCTGCGAAATTCATTGCGATTGGTGCCATCGCCGTGCTGCCTTCCACGTCATTGGCGGTGGCCGAGCAAGGTGGGAAATACTGGGTGCCGACCGCGCAATCCGCGACTACTCCGGCGAGCGACGCCCGGAAATCTGAAACGCCGCGATCCGCCGCCGAAACGCGCAAGCGCGCCGCATATGCGCGTATGCATGATCCGGTGGCGCCGAAGGGGAAGGAGCATCATCTGGTCCTGCAGGTGAACAGCAATGATACTGCCGCCATGAATCTCACGCTCAACAACGCAACGAACGTGACCGAATATTACAAGGGCCTCGGCGAAAAGGTGAGGATCGAGGTGGTCACGTTCGGCCCGGGCCTGCACATGCTCCGCGAGGATACCTCGCCGGTGAAGGCTCGCATCGAGGAAATGGCCCTCAGTTCACCCGAGGTGTCGTTCAAGGCCTGCGGCAACACCCAGGAGAAGATGCAGAAGGCCGAGAACAAGTCGATCCCGATTATCAGGCAGGCGGAAGTCGTGAAGTCCGGCGTCGTGCGCGTGATGGAACTGCAGGAGAAGGGATGGGCCTACGTGAAGCCTTGATCTGGAGGGCCAGCTTGCCTTGAACCCCTTTGCGTGGGCGCGGACCGGCCGGCGCAGAGAATGGGTGTAAATCCATGAGCGCGCGGGACAGGGCTGCCGGCCGCGCAGCCAATCGCATTGACGCAGCGCATCCGCTACGCCAAGCTCCGGGAAAATCAAGAACAACCCCGGGGAAACGCCATGCTCCGCGCCGAAGACAACAAATTCCTCACCGAATCCGGTGCCGGAACGGGGATGGGCGAATTGCTGCGCCGATTCTGGATCCCGGTGCTGCTGTCCGAAGAGCTGCCGGAGCCAGACGGCGACCCGAAGAAGATCATCGTCATGGGCGAGGAGCTGCTGGCCTTCCGCGACTCCAGGGGCGTGGTCGGCGTCATCGACCAGTATTGCCCGCATCGCGGCGCCAATCTCTGGCTCGGCCGCAATGAGGAATGCGGCATCCGCTGCGTCTATCACGGCTGGAAGTTCGACACCGACGGCCGCTGCGTCGACATGCCGACCTCCTATCCCGATCTGAACGCAAAGGACCTGATCCGCATCAAGTCCTATCCGGTGCGCGAATGGGGCGAGATGATCTGGGCCTATATGGGCCCCGCGGATCAGATGCCGGAATTGCCGGCGCTGGAGATGGCGTTGCTGCCGGCCTCGCATCGCTTCGTCACCAAGAAGTGGCAGGACTGCAACTGGGTGCAGGCGGTGGAAGGCTCGATCGACACCGCGCATTTCACCTTCGCCCATCTCTCCTTCGACAAGGAGGAGAACGAGATCCTCGACATCAAGAAGCATTTCGTGAACCCGCTGACGCGGGTCGCGACCGATCACATGCGCTGGATCGCCGAGGATCCGCGACCGGTGATCAAGATCAATCCGCATGAGGCCGGGCTGACGGTGGCGGGCGGGCGGCTCACCGGCTCTGACAACATCTACTGGCGGATCGCCCAGTTCCTGATGCCGTTCCACAGCTACGCGCCGAGCTCGATGCCGGGCGAGAACATGTTCGGCCAGACCTTCGTGCCGGTCACCGACACCAATTGCTGGATCTACACCTATGCGTGGAATCCGCACCGGCCGCTGACCGACGCCGAGCGCGACGGCTATGCCAACGGCAACGGCGTGATGGCCGTGGTCGACGAGAACTATGTGCCGCTGCGCAACAAGTCGAACGACTACCTGATCGACCGCAAGCTGCAGCGGACCAACAGCTACACCGGCATCAAGGGCGTCTCCGAGCAGGACGCCGCGGTGCAGGACAGCCAGGGGCCGATCGCCGACCGTACCCGCGAGCATCTCGGCCCGACCGATCTCGGCATCATGCATTTCCGCAAGCTGGTGATGGAGGCGGCCCGCGCGCTGCAAAGGGGCGAGGCGCCGCCGCATGCCCAGCACCAGGACCGCTACACCGTGCGCTCCGGCGCCTGCGTCACCAGCAAGACGAAGGACCTCACCGCGGTCATGATCGAACGGTTTGGCGATCCGGTGGGGTTCGTCGGTAGGCCGGGAGCGAACGCGGCTGCGGAATGATCACCCCGTCGTCCCTGCGAAAGCAGGGCAGGGACCCATATGTGGACGGCCCCCGTGGCACAAGAGCTTTCTGGTGAGATCGGATCGCTTGCATCCATATGTCCGGCCTGTTGAGTGCGATCGGGTAGACCGCTGGCCAAGATGGTTTGCGCGATGCGAGTTCCAAACAACCTGGCGACCTGCTGGCGGCCAATGGGTCCCGCGGAATGTCTCGCATCGTTGCTCGATCGATCGCTCCATCTGCTCCTGCAGCTTCCGGCTGGCCGGCGAACGAGTCCGCCGGTCGGCCAATCTGTTAGGCGGCGACTGCTCCGGCGGCATCCAGCCGCGCAACGTCGTAACTCTCATTGCTCGTCATCAGCTTCCAGGCGATGCGCGCCACCTTGTTGGCAAGCGCCACCGCTGCAAGCTTCGGCGGCTTGCGCTTGATCAGCGCCAGCAGCCAGCGCGAGTGATGACCGCGTCCACGTCTGGCCTGCTGGATCACCGCCGTAGCCCCGATCACGAGCAGCCGTCTCAGGTCCTCGTCGCCCGCCCGGGTGATCTTGCCAAGCCTGGTCTTGCCGGCGGTGGAATGGTCCTTGGGTGTGAGGCCGAGCCAGGCCGCGAAGTGACGGCCGGAGCGGAACGCATGCGGATTTGGTGCCTTCATCACCAGCGCGGTTGCAACGATCGGGCCGACCGAGGGAATCTGCGCCAGGCGCCGGCCCAGGGGATCAGCTCGGTGCCAGGCCAATATCTTGGCCTCGATCGCCTCCAGCTCGCCCTCGAGCCTGGCGTACTCGCGGCCCAGCACGACAAACAACTCGCGCGCCAGAGCGGGAAGCATCTCGTCCTGCGCAATCTGCGCCAACAACGGCTCGATCTTGTCCAGTCCCTTGGGCGCAATCAGGCCAAACTCCGCCGCATGGCCGCGGATCGTATTGGTCAGCTGGGTGCGCCGGGCGATCAATCCGTCGCGGATACCCGTCAGCATCAATGCGGCCTGCTGCTCGGCACTCTTCACCGGTACGAACCGCATACTCGGCCGGCTCATCGCCTCACACAGTCCTTCCGCATCCCGCCAGTCGTTCTTGTTCCGCGAAACGTAGGGCTTCACCAGTTGCGGCGCCATCAGCTTCACCTTGTGACCAAGCTTGGAAAGCTCCCGCGCCCAATATTGCGAAGCCCCGCAAGCCTCCATCCCGATCACGGTCGGCGGCAATTTGGCGAAGAACTCCAGCACCTGCTTGCGCGACAGCTTCTTGCGCAGCACCACCTCCTCCGCCGCATCAACCCCATGCAGCACAAAAATATACTTCGACGTATCCATCCCAATGCGGATAATCTCTCTCACGGACGGCTCCCTTGTCTGAGATTTACAACAACCTCATTCTGGCACACTGATGCCGTAGGGGGCCGTCCACCCATCAACCACCGTTCGCAATTGTTGGAATCAGGCTGTGGCCACAGCCTGATTCAACAACAGCGCCCTGTGGTTATGGGTCCCGGGTCGCGCTTCGCTGCCCGGGACGACGTGGGATAGAGATCGCGACAATTACCTTAGAGCGCGCTACAACGGGATCCGCCGATACTCGCGGTTGGACAAGCTCGCCTCCTCCAGATCGAGGTCGCGCTCGATGCGGCGCCTCGTCTCGTCGGTGATCTTGCCGTCGCGCAGCAGCATATGGATGAACTTGCGCTCGGAGGAGATCAGCTCCCGCGTCAGTGCGGTGCCGGTCGCGGAGACGTCGTGTCGGTCGGGGTCGAGCGTATCGGGCAGCTGGTTGATGCGGATTTCGTGCCGCGACCGCAGCAGATTGACGACCTCGTCGGAGAGCTCGCGGTCGTCGGTGATGGCATCGAGCGACTTCAGTGCGGCGTTCAGTGCCTCGCGCCGTGCCGCGATTTCCTGCTCATGCTCGGCGATGTGCTCGCTGCGTCCGTCCTGGGCGAGGCCGAGCCAGCGCACCACCGGCGGCAATCCGAGGCCGAGGCCGACCAGCGTCACGAAGATCACACCGAAGGCGACGAACAGGATCAGGTCGCGATACGGAAAGGCGTCCCCGCTCGGCAGCGTCAGGGGCAGCGCAAGCGCTGCGGCGAGCGAGACCGCGCCGCGCACGCCGGTGAAGGCGACCACGAACACCGCCCGCCACGACGGCAGCGGGTCGCGGTCGCGTACGCGCCGGCTGAGCCAGCGCGGCAGATAGGTGCCGGGAAACACCCAGAGGAAGCGTGCGACGATCACGATGACGGCGACCAGCACGGTGGCGGTGAGGATGTCGTGCAGCGGAAACGACTTCGACTTCTCGACCAGCGAGCGCATCTGGAAGCCGGTCAGCAGGAACAGCAGGCCCTCGATCAGATAGATGACCAGGTCCCAGAAGAAGATGCCCTGCAAGCGGGTCGCAGCTGAGATCAGCAGCGGGCCGTTCCAGCTCATATAGAGCCCGCAGGCGACCGTCGCGATCACGCCGCTGCCGCCGAGATGCTCGGGGATCCAGTAGGCGAGATAGGGCGTGATCAGCGACAGCGTGATCTCGACCTGCGGATCCCTGGCGCGGCGGCGGGCGCGCAGGCTGAGCCAGCCGACCGCGGTGCCGAACGCGATCTCGCCCGCGACGATGACGAAGAAGGTGCCGGTCGCCTTCGGCAGCGAGAACAGCCCGGTGGTGATGGCAGCCAAGGCGAAGCGGTAGAGAATCAGCGCGGTCGCGTCATTGGCGAGCCCTTCGCCTTCGAGCACCACCAGGATGCGGCGGGGCAGGCCGAGCTTGCGCGCGATCGCCAGCGGCGCGACCACGTCCGGCGGCGCCACGATCGCGCCCAGCAGGAAGCCGACGCTCCAGGGCAGGCCGATCAGATAGTGGGTCGCGCGCGACCATGAAGGCGGTGAAGATCACGCAGCCGACCGAGAGCAGGATGATCGGCCGCAGGTTGGCCTTGAACTCGCGCCAGCTCATCGCGACGCTCGCCGAATAGATCAGCGGCGGCAGCACCACCAGAAGCACGAGCTCGGGCGGCAGTTCCAGCGACGGCACGCCCGGCACGAAGGCGAGCACGACGCCGACCAGCAGCAGCAGGATCGCCGGCGCGATATCGGTCCGCCGTGCAACGAGGGCGGTTCCCGCCAGCACGCCGAGCAAAGTAAGAAAGATCTGAAATTTGGCTTCCATAATGGGCTCAATTCGCCCGGAAACCAGCGCCAGTCAATGCGGTCCGGCCGGAGCCGGGCCGCGGAGGCGTGTCACAAAGCCGTCGCAGGGAAGTAGCGGGGCCGCGGGTCAGTCCTTGAGGTCGTATCGGTAGGATTTCGAGACGATCTGCCAGCCATCGGCGAGCTTCATCGCCACCAGATAGTCGGTGAAGTAGCGCGGCGGCAGCTGGCAGCGCACCTTGATGAAGGCGGTGTTGTCGTCGGAGCGGTCGATGGTGACGATGAAGTCCTCGCGCGGCTTGCCTTCGGCCTTCGCCGACGTGCGCTTGCGCACCAAGGCGAGCCAATCAGGAACAGTCAGGACCTTCAGCTCGCCCTTCTCCACCCAGCGCAGATCGGCGCTCGGATGAAAGGCTTCGGCGAGCTTGTCGGCATTGCTCTCATAGAGACCGTCGAAATAGGTTTGCACGACGTTTTCGACGGTGGATCGATCTTGGCTCATTGGTTAGTCCTCCCGGCAGGATTTGAACGACTAGTGTTGCGTCTCTGACGCGTGATTCACTCAGTGTCATTCCGGGGCTCGCGAAGCGAGAACCCGGAATCTCGATCTACAACCTCTGGATTCCCCGATGCGCGATTGCGCATCTGAGGTTCGCGACTTCCTCGCGCCCCGGAATGACGGAATGGACTGTCAGAGATACAACGCTAGGATTTAGGCATGATCCGCCGGATTGCGCCATGGCCGGCGATAAAATTCCGCGTGAGGAGCGAGTTGTGACTGCATCCGAAAATTCCAACGCAAATTCGCACGCAAGCTCGAAGTGTCGCATCCTGACCGGCGAATGCTTCTGCCGCGATGTGCGCTACGAAGTGGCCGACGCGTTTGGCTATGCGCTGAATTGTCACTGCTCGAACTGCCGGCGCACCACGGGATCGGCGTTCAAGCCGTTTGCGGGAATCGTGCGCGAAAAATTTGCGGTCACCAGTGGTGCCGAAGGTCTTTTGATCTACGGCGATGACACAACCCACGACGCGCATTGCGGCCGCTGCGGGTCGCTGCTCTATTCGCGCGTCCGTAACGGCGCCTATGTCCATGTCACGATGGGCACGCTGCGCGATGCGCCGACGATCCGGCCGACCGCGCATATCTTCGTCGGCTCCAAGGCGCCCTGGTACGAGATACTGGACGACCTGCCGCAATTTCAGGAGCATGTGACGCAAAGCGCGGAATAAGTCCGCTCAAGGCAGGTTCTTGCCCTGAGTCTCGTCCGCTTGCGCCGCTGACGTCTCGGACGGCCCCAGCGAGAAGGCGAGCACGACGTTGTCGGCGCGCTGCTTGAACTCCTTGCCGACCGCGGTGCGCGCGGCGTCGGCCAGTTCCTGCAACGGCTTGTCCTGCAGCAGGCTCGGGAAGGTGACGGTGACCGACGTGAGCCGGCCATTGTGCCAGTTGAACCCGACCGCCGGTTTGACCCCGACCATCGCAACGAGATCGTTCTCCACGGCCTTGGCGTGCTTGAAACCATCGAATACGGCGTCGACCAGGCCGCAGCCCGCGGCGCAGCCGGCCAGCAGCGCGAGGACGAGGAGGTTTCGGGCCACGCGGCCGGTCGTGCCGGATCGGGCGGATGGAACCGGTGCGCTGGTGCCCTGCATGACGTCCTCCGGATGTTTGTTCTCGTTGCCCCGATCGTGCACGAAATGCCCGGCCCAGCCAATTGCGAACCGGCGGTCGCCTCCGCTGACTAACAATGAGGATGGCATGGTCCATGCCGGCACGGATCGTGAGGCATCTCACGAAGCGCGGCGCTTGCTTCTGGTAATCGGGCCTGCGTGTTAGAAAATGGCCAGAGTGTCGCCATGAACGGGTCTGGGCTCTTGAAACTGAAACGACTGCTGCTTGCCGTCGCGGCCTTTCTGATCGTCTGCCAGCCGGCCTTTGCCGAGAAGCGCGTCGCGCTGGTGCTCGGCAACTCCGCCTACAGGAACACCGCGCCGCTGACGAACCCGGTCAACGACGCCTCGGTGATGGCCGCGACGCTGAAGAACGCCGGCTTCGATGTCGTCGACTTCCGCAAGGACCTGCCGGCCGTCGAAACCCGCCGCGCGCTGCGCGAATTCGCCGACCTCGCCCGGGATGCCGATATCGCGCTGGTCTACTATGCCGGCCATGGCATCGAGGTGGACGGCGCCAATTACCTGATCCCGGTCGATGCGAAGCTGGAGCGTGACACCGACGTCTATGACGAGGCGCTTTCGCTCGATCGCATCCTGGTCGCGATCGAGCCGGCCCGGAAGCTGCGGCTGGTGATCCTCGATGCCTGCCGCGACAACCCGTTTGCCAAGACCATGAAGCGGACGCTGGCGACCCGGGCGATTGGGCAGGGGCTCGCCAAGGTCGAGCCGACCAATCCGAATGTGCTGATCGCCTATTCGGCGAAGGCCGGCTCCACCGCGGCTGACGGCGACGGCAAGAACAGCCCGTTCACGATCGCGCTGTCGAAATTTCTGCCGACGCCCGGCCTCGATGTCCGCCGCGCCTTCGGCTATGTCCGCGACGAGGTGCTGAAGACCACCAACAATCGCCAGGAGCCGTTCGTCTATGGCTCTCTCGGCGGCGAGGACGTGCCGCTGGTGCCGGCGCCGCAGAAGCCAGCGCCCGCCGCTGCGGCCGCGCCAACCGCGCCGCCGCCGACGCCGCAGTCCGAGGCGCGTCGTGACTACGAGCTGGCGCTCCAGATCGGCAACAGGAACGCGATGAACGCGTTCCTCGCCCAATATCCGAGCGGCTACTACGCTAACCTCGCCAGGTTGCAGCTCGAGAAGTTCACCGCCGAGGACGCGCGCGTCGCCGCCACCGAGAAGGCGCGCCTGGCCGAACAGGAGCGTGCGCGGCTCGCCGCCGAGGGCGCGCAGAAGGCCCAGCAGGCCAAGGCCGAGGCGGATGCCAAGGCTGCAGAAGCGGCGCGTCTTGCTGCGGAAAAGGCCAAGCAGGTCGCGCAGGACCAGGCCGCGGCTGCCGAGCAGAAGCGGCAGGCGGATGCGGCGGTCGCCGATCGTGCCGCTTCGGACAAGCCGGCGGCCGATCAAACGGCAACGCAACCAGCGGCGCCTCCGCCCGAGAAGACCACGACCGTGGCCGCGCTGGCGACCGGGTCGCCCGAGATCGACGTCGTCAAATCGGTACAGACCGAATTGCGCCGCGTCGGCTGCCTGACCGTCGCCGTCGACGGCGACTGGAACGCAGCCTCGCAGCGCTCGCTGACGCTGTTCAACCGCTATGCCGGCACCAAGCTCGAGATCAAGGCCGCGAGCGTCGACACGCTCGACGCGATCAAGCTGAAGCAGGCGCGGGTCTGCCCGCTGGTCTGCGAGCGCGGCTACCAGGCCGATGGCGATCGCTGCACCAGGATCGTCTGCGCCGAAGGCTCGTTCCTCAACGACAACAATGAGTGCGAGAAGCGGCGTGAGCGGAAGCCGGTTGCCAAGCGCGACAGCGACGAGCGTCCGTCGCGCCGTGAGCGCGAACGCGCCTTCCATCTGCAGCGCGAGTTGGACGAGCCGCGGGTCCCATCAGCAGCAATTCCGCGCCCGCAGAAGCGTGCGAGGGCGGAAGGCGGCGGCAGCGGCCAGATCATGTGCGATGCCTATCTGTGCCGTCCGGTCAGGCACGGCTGCCATCTCGAGTACCGCGGCGGCGGCGGCCCCGGCGGCAATGTCGGCAACGTCGAGGTCTGCAACTAGCGCGGCATTACGTTTGCCTCGAGGCACGCGACGGACTCGCCTTCACCTCGCCCCGCGTGCGGGGAGAGGTCGGATTGCATCGCCAGATGCAATCCGGGTGAGGGGCGCTCTCCGCCGCGCAGCTGTCACTGGTTACGCGGAGACAGCCCCTCACCCCAACCCTCTCCCCGTAAGAACGGGGCGAGGGAGCGCAGCGCCATCGCGGCTGCTATGCGACCCAGTCCTATCGCGCGGCTAGATCGCGCTCGCGGCGATGTTCACCATCAAAGCCAGCAGCGCGGTGTTGAACACGAACGAGATGATGCCGTGTACGGTCGCGGTGCGGCGGATGATCTTGTCGGTGATCCCGACGTCGGAGACCTGCGCGGTCATGCCGATCACGAACGAGAAGTAGACGAAGTCCCAGTAGTCGGCGTCGGCATGCGCATCGCCGCTTGGAAATTGCAGCCCGCCGGGCGTCTTGCCGCGATAGAACTCATGGGCGTAGTGCAGCGCGAACGCGGTGTGGACCGCGGTCCATGACAGCGTGATGGTGACGATTGCCACCGCCAGTCCGGCCGGGCTGCCCTTGGATGCGCCGAGCTCGAACACGATGGCCAGGAGGCTCGCCAGCGCGCCGAACGCGGTCAGCAGCAGGATCAGGAAGCGGCCATCGTCCTGCAATATGGCGCTGCGCTTGATATGGGCGACGCCACAACGCAGCATCATCACATAGGCGAGCACGAGATAGATCGCGGCGAAGGCGTCCCAGCCGGCGAGCAGCCGCGTGACGAGGCGTAGCGAGTCCGGCACCAGCAGGGCAACGATGATACCGAACACGATCGAAGTGAAGGTGCGCGGCCGGCCCACGACGACGCGGACCGGCATCGGCAGTTTGCGGAAACGAACAAGGCGGTCGTCGAACTCCTCGCTCATTTCACGCTTTGCTTTCCGCTAGTTCTTGCGCTCGGCGACGAAGCGGGCCGCCGCGCGCAGCACGTCGCCGCGATCGCCGAACATCGACAATGCGGCATCGGCGCGCGCCAGCAGATCACGGACGCGCTGCTTGGCGCCGTCGATGCCGAGCTGGGTGACGAAGGTGGTCTTGCCGAGCGCGGCGTCAGCGCCGGCCGGCTTGCCGAGTGCAGCGGCGTCACCCTCGACGTCGAGCAGATCGTCGGCGATCTGGAAGGCCTCGCCGAGCGCTTTGCCGTAATCGTCGAGCGCCTGGTATTCCTTTTGCGAGGCTTGGCCGAGGATCGCGCCGGCGATGCAGCCGAAGCGGAGCAGCGCGCCGGTCTTCATCTGCTGCACGCGCGCGACGTCGACCGGCTCGCGGTCGCCGAAGCGGCCCTCGCCAGCGAGGTCGAGGATCTGGCCGCCGGCCATGCCGCCGATGCCGGAGGCGCGCGCAAGGGCGCGGGTCAGCAGCAGGCGCACCTGGGCGTCCTTGTGGATCGCATCTCGGGTGATGATGTCGAAGGCAATGGTCAGCAGCGCGTCGCCGGCGAGGATCGCCGTGGCGTCGTCATAGGCCTTGTGCAGGGTCGGGCGGCCGCGGCGCAGATCGGAATTGTCCATCGCCGGCAGATCGTCGTGGATCAGCGAATAGCAGTGGATGCATTCGAGCGCGGCGCCCACCAGCAGCGCGGATTCGCGCGGGATTCCGAACACCGCGGCGCTCTCGACCGCGAGGAACGGCCTCAACCGCTTGCCGCCGCCGAGGCTCGAATAGCGCATCGCCTCGATCAGCCGCTTCGGGCGCACGATCTCGTCGCTTTCGGTTGCATCCGACAGCAGTTTTGCGAGCAGGGCCTCGGTATCCTCCGCGGTCTGGTCCAGCCGCTTGGAAAACTCTGCAGTACCGGTCGTCATTAAGAATTGCTCCAGATCGATTTTCGGCCGGACAATCGTTGATGGCATCGGCTTCGTCAATTCCACCCGGCGACGGATTCGCGCCTTAAAAGTGCTGGAAAAACCGTGAATTATCCCGCGGACGTCGGGTAGCGCCGGCCGTATCCTGGCGGGCGGGTCCCAAATCCTCTCTGGAGACGCCCTCCCCGGAAACCCCCGTCTTGCGCATTGTCCGAATTTTATTGCTGTTTTTGCTGACCTTGCTGTTGCTGCCCTATCTGGTGACGCCGTTCTATCGCACCGGCCAGCCTGTTTCGGCCCTGATGGCGTGGCGGACCCTGCGCGGGGCCCCGGTCATGCGGCACTGGATCGATTTCGACGCCATGTCCCCGTATCTGCCGCGATCCGTGGTCGGCTCGGAAGACGCCCATTTCTGCAAGCACCGCGGGGTCGATTGGGGGGCGCTGCGCGAGGCGGTCAACGATGCCGAAGACGGCGAGGCGGCGCGCGGCGGCTCGACCATCACCCAGCAAGTGGCCAAGAACCTGTTCCTGTGGCCCGGCCGCAGCGTGATCCGCAAGGGGCTGGAACTGCCGCTGGCGCTCTGGATCGATTTCGTGCTGCCGAAGCAGCGAATTCTGGAAATCTACCTCAATATCGCGGAAATGGGCCCATCCGGGCAGTTTGGCGCCGAGGCCGGCGCCCAATATGCCTTCGGCCGGTCCGCTGCGGCGCTGTCGCCCCGGGAAGCCGCGCTTTTGGCGGCGATCCTGCCGAATCCGGTCAAAAGGAGTGCCCGGAACCCGGGTCCAGGGGTCCGCAGGCTCTCCGGGACCTATATGGCCCGGGCCAATACCGTGACGCGGTGCTGGCGCGAAAATCGCGGCTCTTGAGGCCGGTTTCGGGCGGATTTTGCTGTCTCCGGCCCTAGCTTTACGCTGGCCCTTCCTCTATAAGCGCGGCCTTACCGGCATCGCAGCTGGCGCTTTGAAGCGCTGTGCGCTCGTCCCATTTCGGACGATGCCTCCGCAACACCCCTAGAGGACACCGTCATGGCCGTTCCCAGAAGAAAAACCTCGCCGTCGCGCCGTGGCATGCGCCGTTCGGCCGATGCGATCAAGACCCCGACCTATGTCGAGGACAAGGACTCCGGCGAACTGCGCCGTCCGCACCACCTCGACCTGAAGACCGGCATGTACAAGGGCCGCCAGGTCCTGAAGGCCAAGAAAGAGTCCTGATCGGGACGTTCGGCTGCCGCGCTAATCTGAACGGCGCTGCGCCTGAATTCGGCCAACGAGTGCGGTCAACACGGGCGCGTCCGCGGCGAAGCCAATGAGCATCGCCGCATTGCTGGTTCTCCCTGAATAAGGCGCAAGCCCCGATGGTCGGTTTTCCGCTGCTGCTCGTTCCGCTCGCGGTCTACAACATCATCGCCTTCCTGATGCCCGGCGTGTCCTTCACGGACCCGCTGATCAGGCTGACATTGCTGTCGGGCGAGCAGTGGCAGATCACGCTCAGCGACATGCTGCTCGCCGCCGGCGTGCTGCTGTTGCTGCTCGAGGTCATCAAGGGCGCGCGCCCCGGCGCGAAATATCTCACCGACCATCTGCTGTCGCTGATCGTGTTCGGCGCGGCGGCTGCCGAATTCGTGCTCTGGCCGAAATTCGGCAACTCGACCTATTGCCTGCTCGCGCTGCTGGCGCTGGTCGATTTCATTTCCGGAATTGCGCTGCGCACCCGCCGCCGTGCGGTGGTTGCGGCACCTGCGCCGAGCGTCGGCAAGTCGCAGCCCGAGGCGCCGCAG
>NZ_JACMYO010000190.1 GCF_020889685.1 Bradyrhizobium oropedii | reverse complement strand
GGTGGAGAGGCCCTGCTGCAGCAGGTTCCCGATGGTGTCACCGAGTTGCCCGCCGAGCGGGTTGTTCTGGCCGGCGGCAGCGCCGGGAGGAGCCTGGCCGCTGCTGCCGGGCTGTGGGCCGGTTGCGCCGCCCTGCACACCGTTGAGCAGGTTTCCCAGCCCGTTGAGGCCCTGAGTCAGGCCTTGGCCGTTCGCGCCGAACAGGCCCTTGCCCATCTCCTTGAGCTTGGCATAGGCGGCCTCTGGATTGTCGAGGATGCCCTGCATCTCCGGATAGATTCGCGGGGAGGCCCAGGGGCCCTCGAGCATCACGGGGATGCCGAGGCCGACCGGATTGCCGGCGCGGCCCTGGCCTTCGGTGGTCATCACGAGCTGCGGTTCGACCCGGAACCCGATCTGGCGGGTGTTGAGATCGATGGTGCCGACCCCGGTCATCTTCACCAGCGGGCCGATCAAATTGAGATCGGTGGTGACGGCCTGGCCCTTGTCGACCTTGAACGAGGCCGAGAGCTGGCTGAGATCGGTCGACAATTCCTGGCCCTGCTGCCAGCCCGACAAGGTGCCGGTGGTGAGGTTGCGGATCATCTGCGCGACGTTGAGGCCGAGGATCTTGCCGTCCTGGAATACGACGAAAGCGGTGCCGCCGAGATTGCCGACGATGGCCCGCTCGCTGGTGCCTTGCGAGGTCAGCGCGATCTTCGCCTGCATCTTGCCGTCGAGCTTGTCGAACTCGGCGAGGCTCTTCAGCACCGGCAACGCGCGCACGCCGGCGAGATCGAGCCGCAGCGCATAGGTCGGATTCGCGGCTCGCGCGTCGATCGTGACGTCGCCATTGGCGGTGCCGTCATAGGCGCCGAGATTGGCGAGCTTTCCCTTCAGCACGCCGCTGTCGATCGAGGCATCGATCGCCGCCTGTGCGAAGCGGCCGTCGCCGATCACGAGCTCCGGCGTCGAGATGCGCGCCTGCGCGTCGACGTAGTTGAGCCCATTGAGATCGATCGACGCGTTGCTCCAAGTGTTGGTGCCGAGCGGCTGCGCCGTGTCGGACGGGCTCGGCGTCATCGCGATTGCAATGCGCTGGAAGTCGAGATCGAGCTTCACCAGCGGCTTGTTGCTGGCGAAATCGACCGAGGCCCAGCCGGTGAAGCCGCCATCGCCGAGCGTGCCGGACACGCCGTTGAACATCAGCACCGTGCCGTTCAAGCGCAGCTCGGCAGTCGCCTTGATCGCCGCAGGCAACAGGCCGAGCGCATCGATGTTGAATTCGGCAGGCACGCTCTGATGGTCCTGCGGCCCTTGCGGCGCGGTCGCGCGGATCTCGAACTTCAGCGGCTTGTCGCTCGTGCGGGCGTCGCCCGTGATGACGATCTTGCGGTCGCCGCCGATCGTCGCATCGGCGTTGAGCGTCTCGATCCGGTTCTCGACCCGGTCGCGCACATTGGCGAACACGATGGTGCCGCCGGTGATGCCGACATGCCGGATCGTGATGCCGCCATTGTCGGACGCGGAAGACTTCGCCGGCGGATTGTGGTCGCGGGTGCGCTCGCGTTGCAGCGGCAGATTGACCACCGGCTTGACGATCGCGAGGTCGGTAATCTCAGGCCGGCCCGACCACAGGCTCGACAGCGTCAACTCGGCTTCGACCCGATCGGCCGCGAACCGGTTGTCGGCCTCGCGCTCCCGCGGGTCCTGCAAAACGACGTCGCTGAGCGTCAGATTGACGGTCGGCCAGAGACCAACCTTGGCGCCGCCATTGATCGTGAGCTTGTAGCCGGTCTCACGCTCGACCCGCTCGGTGATGGCCGACGTGAGGAAGGAGGAGGGGATCCCGACCGCGGCCACCAGCGCGATGATCACGATCACGGCAGCGACGGCGGCCCCGGCGAATTTCAGTGCTCTCATCTCGATATTCCAGGCCGGGCAGACAGGGTTCCGCCGCGAAACGGCACGGCCGATCGCGCGAGATTATCCCGCAAATGGGACCTCGCTCCAACGGCCGGAAAAATAATCCGTTACCAGCATGAACTTATGTGACCTCTCACACACTCTTATGAGGGTGATTGTTGCTAACCGGGCGTCAGGGGACCGCTCGGAAGGATTTGGAAGGCAATACAATGAGCAAACAGGCCGAATTTGCGGTCATTCTGAAAATGAACCCTATGTTCGCCGATCTCGGTGCGGACGAATTGGCGCGGCTTTCGGGCCTCTGCCACACCCAGCAGCTCGCCTCCGGCGAGGTGCTGTTCCAGAAAGGCGATCCCGGCGACGCCCTGTTTGGGGTCCGCCGCGGCCAGGTGCGCATCGAGACCGGTGCCTCCGACGGCAGCCGGCTCACGCTCAACTTCATGGGGTCCGGAGATCTGTTCGGCGAAGTCGCCGTCCTCGACGGACAGGAGCGCACCGCGGATGCGACCGCGGGCGAGCCCACCGAATTGTTCGTCCTGCGGCGGGAGGATTTCCTGGGCTTCCTCGAGCGCGAGCCGAAGGTCGCGGTCCGCCTGATCGAATTGCTGTGCCAGCGCATCCGCTGGCAGAGCGAACGGATGGAAGAATCCGTGCTGCAGCCCTTACCGGTTCGCCTCGCGCGCCGGCTGTGCGCGCTGGCCGAGGATTTCGGTTCCGAGGTGCACATCTCGCAGGAACAGCTCGGCATCTTCGTCGGTGCCGCGCGCGAAAGCGTCAACCGGCAACTGCAGACCTGGCGCAAGGACGGCATCGTCGACCTGCAACGCGGGCGGATCATGCTGCACAACATGACCAAGCTGACCGCGGTGGCACGGAACGATTAGGGCATTATCGAGCGAAGTGGACGTCGGTTCCCGCAAAGAAACGCGTCAAACAAGAATCCAATCGGATCACATGCAACGCGCGCGCGAGGATTTGATTCTCTCGCGCGCTTTGCCTGCGAATGTTGACGCACTCCTGCCTAAAAGACTTGCTTGCATGACGAGGCCGGTATCGCTTTCATCGGCGCGCCGGTCCTTGGGGTGACACCCAGCCTTGCTGGCCTCACGCCATCCACCTGCAAACCCCTGCGGTCTTTCCCGTTGACCGCAGGGGTTTTGCGTTCCGGAAGCTGCGCGGCGCGAGCGCGCCTACCTCAACACCACTTCTGGATCGGCCCAGCGCAGATATTGGCGCGGCGCGGCGCCGAGCTCGCGCTTGAACATCGCGGCGAAGGCGCTCGGGCTGTCATAACCGACGTCGAGCGCAACGCAGGTGACGGCCTCGCCGGCGCCGAGCCGCGCCAGTGCTTCGAGCAGCCGCACCCGCTGACGCCAGGCCGCAAAACTCTGTCCGGTCTCGCGCCGGAACAAACGCGTCAGCGTCCGGCGGCTGAGCTGGCAACGATCGGCCCATTCATCGAGCGTGAGATCGGAGCTCGGATCGACCAGCACCGCTTCGCAGATCGCGGCGAGCCGCGGATCGGGCGGCACCTGCACATGCAGCGATACTTCGGGCATCCTGCCGATCTCATCCAGCAGGAAATCGACCAGCCGGCCGTCGCGCCCTTCCGGGTCGTAACGGGTCGGCATGTGCACGGCTTCTTCCATCAGCGCCTCAACCAGCGCGGAGACCCTGATCAGGCGGCACGTCGCCGGAGCATCCCTGATGCGATCCGGCGTGACATAGACGGTCTGGATCTCGACCTCGCCCCATGCGCGCGACTGGTGCGCAACGCCGGCCGGAATCCACAGACCGTGGCCGGGCGGTACGACGAAATGACCGCGCTCGGTCATCATCGAGGTCACGCCTGCGGTCTGCAGGATGAATTGATCGCGTCGATGCGTGTGTCGCGCGCTCGTGCTTTCGTTCGGATAGGAGGCCGCCATTGCCGCGAGCGGCCGTTCGACCTGTTGCAACTGTCCTGCGTAATGCGCTGCCGCTACCGGACCGGATTGCTTGCGGCAAACGCGCAAGCCGATGGTGTCATTTCGTCGCGCCGCGACTTTCAAGTGTCGTGAGCTCCTGATCGATCGTCGTTTTCGCAGGGTGCTCATGCATCTTCCGGGCCAGTTGGCCCGATCGCGATGGTTGTTGTCCCCATTCAGGTAGCGCGGGATATGGCATTTGGCAACAATGCCTCACCCCGCGACATTCGCCGAAATCGAATGCCTGACGCGCGGCGACGGAGAGGTCCGATGAACAGACGCGAATTCACCAAGGCGATGCTGGCCTGCGGTGCAGCCATCCCGTTCGGCATCACGCGGGCGGCGGGCCAGACCCGCGGTGGAACGCTCAACACCATCATCCAGCCCGAGCCGCCGGTTCTGGTGACCGCGCTGAACCAGCAGCAGCCGACCTTGACGCTCGGCGGCAAGATCTATGAAGGCCTGCTGAAATACGGCGCCGACCTCAAGCCGATGCCCGGCATGGCGCAGTCCTGGGAGATTTCGCCCGACGGCCTGACCTACACATTCAAGCTGTTTCCGGGCATCACCTTCCACGACGGCAAGCCGATGACCTCGGAGGACGTGGTCTTCAGCTGCATGAAGCTCTTGGTGGAGACCCATCCGCGCGCACGGCAGAATTTCTCCCGCGTGGCATCGGCCGAAGCTCCCGATCCGCTCACCGTCGTGTTCAAGCTGAAGCAGCCGTTCGCGCCGTTCATCGGCTGCTTCGACTGCACCTCCGCGCCGATCGTACCCAAGCACATCTACGACGGCACCGACTATCGCAAGAATCCGAAGAACGACAAGGCGATCGGCACCGGCCCCTTCAAGCTGAAGGAATGGGTGCGCGGCTCGCATGTTCATCTCGTCCGTCACGACGGCTACTATCTGAAGGATCAGCCTTATCTCGACGAGATCGTCTACCGGGTGATTCCTGATGCGGCGTCGCGCGCGCTCGCGCTCGAGAACGGCACGGTGCAGCTCGTGCAATGGTCCGATGTCGAATTCTATGACGTGCAGCGCTTCAAGGCGCAGAAGAACCTCGAATTCACCACCAAGGGCTACGAGTATTTCGCGCCGCATCAGTGGCTGGAGATGAACAACCGCATCGCGCCGATGAACGACAAGCGGTTCCGACAGGCCGTGATGCACCTGATCGATCGCGAGGCATTCAGCAAGCGGGTTTATTTCGGCAACGCCAAGGTCGCGACCGGGCCGATCTCGTCGAAGACGCGGTTCTACGATCCGAACGTGAAGCGCTACGAGTTCTCGGTCGACAAGGCCAAGGCGCTGCTCGACGACATGGGACTGAAGCCTGGCGCCAACGGCAAGCGGGCCGAGATCAAGTATATCGTGCCGCCCTATGGCGAGTCCTATCAACGCGCCGGCGAATTCTTCCGGCAGAGCTTTGCACGCGTCGGCATCGACCTCGTGCTGGTCGGCACCGACATGGCCGGCTGGGCCGAGAAGGTCGGCAACTGGGACTATGAGATGACCCAGAACCTGCTCTACCAGCTCGGCGATCCCGCGCTCGGCGTCGCGCGCACCTATATCTCGTCGAACATCAAGAAGGGCATCCTGTTCTCGAACACGCAAGGCTACTCGAATCCCGAGGTCGACAAACTGTTCGACGAGGCGGCAATCACACTCGATGCGGCCAGGCGCCAGGAGCTCTATAGCAAGGTGCAGCAGATCCTGGTCGAGGATGTGCCGGTGGCCTGGACGCTCGAGATCGAATATCCCATCATCTACGACAAGGCGTTCAAGAACATCGTGACGACGGGCATCGGATCGCACGAAACCTTCGGGTCGGTCTACAAATCGTGACGCCACTCGGGAGCGCAGCGGCGATCGGGCTCCAGGCGATCAGCCGCATCGCACAGCTCGTGGCCGTGATCCTCGTCATCGCGACGTTCAACTTCGTGCTGGTGCGGGCCGCCCCCGGCGACCCGGCGCAGGTCATGGCCGGGCAATCCGGTGCGTCCGATCCGAAGCTGCTCGACGATCTGCGCAAGGAGTATGGGCTCGACAAGCCGTATTTCGTGCAGCTCGTGAGCCACCTCGGCCGCGTCGTCAGGCTCGATCTCGGCTATTCCTATCGGCAGCGCCGCCCCGTCGTCGATCTGATCCTCGAACGGCTTCCGGCGACGCTGTTGCTGACGGTCACGGCGTTCTGTCTCGCGCTCGTGATCGGCACCGCGCTCGGTGCACTGGCGGGGCTCGCGGCGGGCAGCGTGCTCGACACGGTGTTCACCGTGCTCTCGCTCGTGCTCTATGCGACGCCGGTGTTCTGGCTCGGCTTGATGCTGGTGCTGGTGTTCTCGGTGACGCTCGGCTGGCTGCCGCCGTTCGGCTACGAGACCATCAACGTCCAGCTTTCGCCGATCGAGCACGCGCTCGACATCATGAAGCACATGATCATGCCGGTCACCTCGCTGGCGGCGATCTATCTGGCGATCTATGCGCGGCTGATGCGATCCTCGATCATCGAGGTCGCCCAGCAGGATTTCATCAAGACGGCGCGCGCCAAGGGCTTGTCCGGAACGCGCATCGTCGTCGGCCACATGCTGCGCAATGCGCTGGTGCCTGTTGTCACCGTCGCCGGCATGCAGGCCGGTGCGCTGGTCGGCGGCGCCGTGGTGATCGAGACGGTGTTCGCCTGGCCCGGCCTCGGTCGCCTCACCTTCGAGGCGCTGCTGCAGCGCGACTATCCGGTCCTGCTCGGCATCTTCCTGATCCTCTCGATCGTCGTGATCGCGCTCAACCTTTTGACCGACCTTGTCTACCGGCTGATCGATCCGCGCATGACCACGGGGGCGGCCTGATGGAGACGGTGCGCGCCTTCCTGCGTCATCCCAGCGGCATGATCGGCCTCGTCCTGCTGCTCGTCGTCGTCGTCGTGGCGATCATCGCGCCGATGGTGTTTCCGGTCTCGCCATGGGAAATGGTCGGTGCGCCCTTCACGCCGCCCGGCGAGGACGGGCTGTGGCTTGGTGGCGATACGCTCGGCCGCGATGTCGCGGCTGGGGTCGCCTATGGGGCGCGTGTTTCGCTCCTGATCGGCATCGCGTCGGCGCTCGCGGCGATGGCGATCGGTGTCGTGATCGGTGCGATCTCCGGCTATTTCGGCGGCAAGGTCGATCTGGTGCTGATGCGGATGACGGAATTGTTCCAGACCATTCCGGCCTTCGTGCTGGCCATCCTGCTGGTCGCGACCTTCAATCCGTCGCTGCTCACGATCATCCTGACCATCGGGGCGGTGAGCTGGCCGCCGCTGGCGCGGCTGACCCGCGCGGAATTCCTGCGGCTGCGGCACCGCGAATTCGTCGAGGCCGCGCTGTGCCAGGGCGAGCGCACCTGGCGCATCGTGCTCGGCCACATCCTGCCGAATGCGATCTCGCCGATCCTGGTCGTGACCTCGCTGACGGTCGCAACCGCGATCCTGCTGGAGAGCGCGCTGTCCTTCATGGGGCTCGGCGATCCCAATTTGATGTCGTGGGGCTTCATGATCGGCGCAGGGCGCACCGTGATCCGGAATGCGTGGTGGATGAGCGTGTTTCCCGGCCTTGCCATCCTTCTCACCGTGCTGGCGATCAATTTGTTCGGCGAGGGATTGTCCGATGTCCTCAACCCGCGGGTCTCGAGGCGTCGCTCATGAGCGAAGCCTTGCAGCCCAGCGCGCCGGTTCTTGCGGTCGACGGCCTCTCGATCGCACTGCCCAAGGGCGGCGACCGGCCCTTCGCGGTCGAGAACGTCTCCTTCGAGATCAAGCCGAACGAGGTGGTCTGCCTGGTCGGCGAATCCGGCTCCGGCAAGTCGATGATCGCCCATGCGGTGCTGCAACTGTTGCCGCGCGGCGTCGATGTCGTGTCCGGCACCGTGACGGTCGCGGGGCAGGATCCGTCGAAGCTCGACGGCCGCGGCTTGAGAAAGCTGCGCGGCGGCAATGCGGCAATGATCTTTCAGGAGCCGTTGTCCTCGCTTAACCCGCTGAAGCGGGTCGGCAAGCAGGTCGAGGAGATGATCCTGGCGCACCAGCGGCCCGCGCCCGCGATGGCGGCGGTCCGTGAGCGGGTGCAGACGCTGCTGACGCAGGTCGGGCTGCCGAACCCCGAGCTGCTGGAAAAGAGCTACCCGTTCGAGCTGTCCGGCGGCCAGCGCCAGCGCGTGATGATCGCAATGGCAATGGCCAACCGGCCCGCGCTTTTGATCGCGGATGAGCCGACCACCGCGCTCGATGTCACGACCCAGCGCCAGATCCTGCGCCTGATCGACGATCTCCGGCGCGAGCGCGGCATGGGCGTGTTGCTGATCACCCATGATTTCGGCGTCGTCGCCGACGTCGCCGATCGCGTCGTGGTGCTGCGCCACGGCAAGGTGGTCGAGCAGGGCACGGCCAGCGACGTGCTGCGCAATCCGCAAGCAGCCTACACGCGCGAATTGATCGATGCGGTGCCGAAGGCGCGGCTTGCGGATATCCGTGCCACCATCGTACGGCCGGAGCCGCTGCTGGAGGTCGTCGGCCTGCAAAAGACCTTTCGGGTCAAGCGCGGCTGGTTGCAGCCGCCGCGCGAGGTGCTCGCCGCCGATGGCATCTCGCTGACCCTGCACGAGGGTGAGACACTCGCCGTCGTCGGCGAATCCGGCTCCGGAAAATCGACGCTCGGGCGCATGATCATGCGGCTGACCGAGCCGGATGCCGGCGCCATCCGCTTCGGCGGTGCTGATCTCCGGCAGCCGCGCGGCGAGGCGTTGCGCCAGGCGCGGCGGCAGCTCCAGATCGTGTTCCAGGATCCGTTTGCCAGCCTCGATCCGCGCCAGAAGGTCGGCGATGCCATCGCGCGCGGCCCGATGGCCTATGGCACCTCGCGCGCCGAGGCGATGGCGCAGGCGAGGAAGCTGCTGGTGCGGGTCGGATTGTCGGAGACCGCCGCGGGCCGTTACCCGCACGAATTCTCCGGCGGCCAGCGCCAGCGTATCTGCATCGCGCGGGCGCTGGCATTGAAGCCACGGGTCTTGATTGCCGACGAGGCGGTGTCGGCGCTCGACGTCTCGGTGCAGGCCCAGGTGCTGGCGCTGCTCGCCGAGCTGCGTCGGGAGATGCGGCTGGCGATGATCTTCATCACCCATGATCTGCGAATTGCCGCGGAGATCGCCGACCGCGTCATCGTGTTGCAGAGGGGGCAAATCGTCGAGGAAGGCACCACGGCCGAGGTCTTCACCGCGCCGCGACAGGCCTACACGCGGGACCTGCTCGATGCGATTCCAGGCCGCGACTTCTTCGACCAGCCGGGCTTTGCGGCCGACGCACGCCACATAGCAGGGATCGAATCAGGCATCGACGCGGTATAGATTAACAAAAAATGGAGGTTCGCTATGGGTCACGAGGGCGCAGGCGGCAAGCCGCCGGTCAAGTCGCAAGAGGATCTTCGTGGGCATTTCGGGCAAGTGAGCCCGCTTGCCGAGAAGAAGGTGCTCCACCATCTCGACAGGTTCTGCCGCGACTTCATCGCGCTGTCGCCGTTCCTGGTCATCGCCTCCAGCGACGGCAAGGGCCACGCCGACGCCAGCCCGCGCGGCGATGCGCCGGGCTTCGTCGCCGTGCTCGACGACAAGACGCTGCTGATCCCGGACCGGCGCGGCAACAACCGTGTCGATACGTTCGGCAATATCATCGCGTCGCCCGGAATCGGCTTGATCTTCATGGTGCCCGGCATCAATGAGACGCTGCGCATCAACGGGCGGGCGGAGATTTCGCAGGAGCCGGACCTCCTGACGCCGCTGACGGTGCAGAACGTCACCCCGATCATCGGCCTCAAGGTGCATGTCGATGAAACCTACTTCCATTGCGGCAAGGCGCTGATGCGCTCGAAGCTCTGGAATCCGGCGGCGCAGGTTGAGCGCCACAGTTTCCCGACGCTCGGCCGGATCATCGCCGAGCAGACCGCCGCGATCGAGGTCGAGGTCGCCGAGAAGGCGATGGAAGAAGCCTATCGCACGCGGCTCTACTAGGAACGTGGCACCGGAGCGGGAGTTTGCCGCGTGCAACGCGCGGCGCCCCTGCGGTCGCCATCGACCGCAGGGGGCCCGGTCTCACAGGCAGGTGCGACCGCTAGGGTGACGTTACTTGCTTCAGAAGAGCCGTATCGGTGAACTCGACGAGTTCAGCGATCTTGCCATTTTCGAACCTGAAGAGATCAAGAACATCCGCGGTGAAGGTGATGTTCTTCGGAATAAAGCGAACGGTGATGGTCGAATGGACGGCGGCCCGATCGCCGTCGACAAGAAAGCTGGTGATCTTGCGATCCATGAACTCGAAGGCCGCGATGTACTGCGCCAGCGCATGCCTGACATTCGCATGCCCTTCGACGACGCCGGTCAAATGAAGGGCCTTCTTGTCACCGACCAGCTCGAAACGCGAATCAGAACCAAACGTTTCCATCAATGAATCAATTTCACCCTTGCCGCGAGCGGCGTAAGCCTGGGTGACCAAGCGCTGCATTGCTTCACGGTCTGCCATTGGGAGCCCTCCTCTCCTTCTGAAAGGCAGGTACTCTACCACGCCGCGAGTGCGATCGGCGCACAACTTTCGGAAGGGTAGCCGCGCTTACTCCGCGGCGGGCGAGATCACGCTCGGCGGGCCAGGCGGCCGCTTGCTCTCGTCGGACTTCGGCTCGCTCGGGGTCAGCTCGTGGTCGGCATGTGAGACCACGAGCCGCTTGCCGAAGCGCCAGATCAGGCCGCCGATGTCGTCCATCACCATGAACATCGCCGGCACGAACACCAGCGACAGCACGGTCGAGAAGATCAGGCCGCCGATCACCGCGAGCGCCATCGGCGAGCGGAATTCGCCGCCGGCGCCGAACGCCAGTGCCGACGGCATCATGCCGGCGGCCATCGCGATCGTGGTCATCACGATCGGGCGGGCGCGCTTCATGCCGGCGTCGATCATCGCTTCCTCGCGCGCCTTGCCGTCGCGGATCGCCTCCACCGCGAACTCCACCAACATGATGGCGTTCTTGGTGACGATGCCCATCAGCATCAGGATGCCGATCCACACGGGCGTCGTGAGCTGCTTGCCGGTCAGCAGCAGTGCGCCGATCGCACCGCCGATCGAGAGCGGCAGCGAGAACAGGATGGTGATCGGCTGCAGGAAGGTGCCGAACAGCAGCACCAGCACGGCGTAGACCATCATCAGGCCGGCGGTGATCGCGGTGGCGAAGCCGTCGGAGAGTTCAGCGAGGCTCTCGGCGTCGCCGGACGGGCTGACCTTCACACCCTTCGGCAGGCTCTTCATGACCGGCAAATCGTAGATCAGCTTGGTGGCATCGCCGAGCGCGGCATTGCCGACGAGGTCGGCGGCGACGGTGGCCTGCCGCTCGCGGTCGTAGCGGTTGATGCTGGTCGGGCCCTGGTCGAGCTGGATGTCGGCGACGACGGACAGCGGCACGCCGCCGCGTTCGCCGCGCTGGCCGAGCGGCACCCGCAGCTGCTCCAGCATCTGCAGGTCGCTGCGCGCATTGTCCTCGAGCTGGACGCGGATCGGCACCTGGCGTTCGCCGGCGTCGAACTTGGCCAGCGCCGGGCCGACATCGCCGATGGTGGCAACACGGATGGTCTGCGACAGGCTCTCGGTCGAGACGCCGAGCCGCGCCGCAAGCTCGGCGCGGGGGCGGATGCGCAGCTCGGGCCGGTCGAGCGCGGTCTCCGAGATCACGTTGGCGATGATCGGGATCCGCTTCATCTGCGTCGCCAGCTCGCTGGCGACGTTGTTGACGATGTTGCTGTCGGTGCCGGTCACGACCAGCGAAATGGCGCGCAGGCCGTTCTCGTCGAGGAACCAGAACCTGATATCGGGGACGTTATCGAGCTCCTTGCCGATCGACAGTTCGAGCTCGCGCTGGGTGATCCTGCGGTCGGCCTTCGGCGTGTAGTTGATGATCAGCGCGGCGCGGCGCACCTCCTGGATGCCCGGCGGCACGCGGCCGCCGTCGACGAACACGCTCCTCACCTCGGGCCGCTTGCGCAAGCGCGCCACGATCTCCTCGGTGACCTTCTCGGTGTAGGCGAGCTGCGAGCCGGGCGGCAGCTCCATCGCCAGCAGCGAGCGCGCGGTGTCCTGCGCCGGCAGGAAGCCCTGCGGCAGCAGCGTGATGCTCCAGATCGACGCCGCGAACACCGCAAAGCCGACCAGCACGGTGATGTAATGGTGCTTCACCGACCAGGTGACCAGGCTGTGATAGGTGCGCAGGATGCGGCCGGGCGGCGGATCGTCGTGGTCATGGTGCTTGAGGAAATAGGCGGCGAGCATCGGCGTCACGAAGCGCGCCGCGAGCAGCGAGAAGAACACCTGCACCGACACGGTGATGCCGAACTGCTTGAAGAACTGCCCGGCGATCCCCGACATGAAGCTCGCGGGCGCGAAGATCGCGATGATGGTGAGCGAGATCGCGATCACGGCAAGGCCGATCTCGTCGGCTGCTTCGAGCGCGGCACGATACGGCGTCTTGCCCATCCGCATGTGGCGGACGATGTTCTCGATCTCGACGATGGCGTCGTCGACCAGAATGCCGGTCGACAGCGTGATGGCGAGGAAGGAGACCAGGTTCAGCGAGAAGCCGAGCAGGTCCATCGCCCAGAATGCCGGGAAGATCGACAGCGGCAGCGAGACCGCCGCGATGATCGTGGCGCGCATGTCGCGGAGGAACAGCAGCACGATGATGACGGCGAGGATCGCGCCCTCGAACAAGGTCGAGATCGCAGCTTCGTAGTTGCCCTTGGTGAATTCGACCGAAGTGTCGATCAGCTTGAGGTCGACGTCGGGATAGGCAATTTTCAGCGCGTCGATGCGTTTCTGCACCGCGGCCGCGACGACGACGTCGCTGGCGCCCTTGGAGCGCTTGATGCCGAGCGCCACGACAGGCTCGCCGTTGAAACGCGCGAAGGTGCGGCGATCGGCGATGGTGTCGGTGACGGTGCCGAGATCGTCGAGCCGGATCTCGCCGCCGCCGAACAGCGGAATCATGGTGCCGGCGAGCTCGTTCAGCGTCTTGGCGCCGGCGAGGGTGCGGATCGCCTGGTCGTTCTTGCCGATCTCGGCGCGGCCGCCGGCGACGTCGACATTGGTGCCGCGCAGGATCTGACTGACATTGACCGCGGTGAGGCCCACCGCCTGCAGCTTGTCGGGATCGAGCGAAACCAGGATCTCGCGCTCGACACCGCCGATGCGCTCGACCTGGGCGACGCCGCGCACGCCCTGCAGCGCACGCTTGACGACGTCGTCGACGAAGTAAGACAGCTGCTCCGGCGTCTTGCCGGGCGAGATCGCCGCATAGGTCACGATCGGCAGGCCGATCACGTCGACGCGCTGGATCAACGGCTCGGTGACGTTCTGCGGCAGGTTGGCGCGCACCCGCGTCACCGCGTCCTTGACGTCGTTGAGCGCGCGGTCGGTGTTGGTTTCGAGCGCAAACTGGATCGTGGTCACCGACAGGCCGTCGGTGATCGAGGAGGAGATATGGCGCACGCCCTCGACGCCGGAGACGCCGTCTTCGATGGTCTTGGTGACCTGCGACTCAAGTTCCGAGGGGGCGGCACCGAATTGCGAGACCGCGACCGAGATCACCGGAATGTCGGCGCTCGGCAGCCGCGTCACCGCGAGCTTGGTGAACGAGACCCAGCCCAGCACGAGCAGGATGATGGAGAAGACGATCGAGGGAAGCGGGTTCCGGATCGACCATGCCGAGATGTTCAAAGCCATTAGCGTGCCCGAATTACCGTGATCGCGTGCGATCGAGTTCGTCGGCGAACATGGTCTTGATCTGGTCGCCGTCATGCAGCGAGGTGCCAGCATCGGCCACGACGATTTCGCCGACGTCGAGGCCTTCAAGGATTTCGGTCGAGGTGTCGGAGGTCAGCCCGACGCGCACCCTGCGGGTCTCGACGGTGTTGCCCTTCACGACCTGCAAGGTCAGGCGGTCGATCGCGGTGCGCGGCACCGCGACGCCGCAGGAGCGCTTGGCGTCGATATTGGCGCGCGCGAACATGCCGACCTTCAAGGTCGGATTGTTGTTGATGGTAATGCGGACGTGCCCGAGCTGGGTGGCGCGGTCGATCTGCGGCGAGATCTGGCGGACCTTGCCGACCATGTCGGGCGCATCGTCGCGGCTGATCCGCACATTGGCGCCGGGATTGAGCTTCAGGAGCTGGAAGCCCGGCACCTCGGCGTCGAGCTCGATCTCGTTGCCGATGGAGATCTTGAACATCGGGGGCGCCTGCGGCGAGGCCGGCGCGCCGGGCGCGGTGCGCACCTCGGTGACGAGGCCGGCTGCCGGCGCGCGCAGCACGATCGGCTTGGCATTGGCCTGGGCGGCCTGTTGCGGCGGCGGGGTCAGCCGCGCCAGTTCCTGGTTCTCGGTCACGATATCGCCCTCGCGGACCAGCACGTCCGTGACCTTGGAGCCGTCCTGGTCGACATTCACCTGCGCCTCGCGGCGCGGCACGATGAAGCCGGTGACGCGGACCATGTCGGAGAAGCAGGCATTGGTCGACTTCGTCACCACGACCAGCGCCTGGCCCGGCGTCTCCTTCTCCTCGGGATGGGAGCGGTGCTCGAACGCGTAATAAGCGATAGCCAATGCGAGGAAGACCACCGTGCCGAGCGCAGGCTTGAGGTACTGGGAGAAATTCATCGCCTGATCAATCCAGAACTTGGCGCGTCATGTGCGCTCGTCGAAGTCTCATCACGCTCGCCATCGTATTCCCTTGAGCATGCGGAAGGCCGGTGTCCATTGTTCCGGATCATGCCCTGACGTCATGTGAGGCGGGTCACCTGTGGGCAGCTTTGGGCGTCGGCCCCAAAGCAAATGCGCCCCGCCGGGGGTGCGGGACGCATTGTAACCTCAAAAAGCGGCCACGCCACCGCCCATCACATCTGGATCACTTGGACTGGATCACTTGGAGGCCGTGTCCTTGTTCTCCACGTTCACGACCTGCACGCGCCGGTTGACGTCCGCCAGCGGGTGGCCGGGGTCCTTCAGCTTGCTCTTGCCATAGCCGACGGTGACGAGATCGGTGCCGTTGATGCCATATTTATCGACCAGATAGCGCTTGATGGCGTCGGCGCGGCGCTCCGAGAGGCCCTGATTGTAGTCCTCGCCGCCGGCGGCGTCGGTGTGGCCGGCGACCACGAAGGTCGAGCCCTTCAGGTCCTGATTGGTAAGGGCGCGGCCAAGCGCCTGCACCGAGGGCAGCGACTTCGCGCTGATGTCGGCGGAGTTGTAGTCGAAGTTGATCTCGAGATCGATCTTCGGCTTGTCCTGGACGATGGTCGCGATTTCCTCGCGCTCAGTCGAGGACAGCGAGCGCGTGGCGCGGCCGCGGACGCTCTGCATGAATTTGGCCTGGTCGGCGTTCAGCCCGGGCGAGGTCTGCGGGCCGACCGAAAGGCCGCGGGTCAGCGGCTTCTTCTCCGGCGTCAGCGCCTTGATGATCTGATCCTCGGTAACGTCACCAGCGCGGGCGGCCGCCATGCCGAACGACAGGGCGGCGCAGGCGGTCATGATTGAAAGGATCGCGGCCTTTGCCGACGGCTTGAACATTTCGGTCCCTCCTGCGCAGGCTGGCGCGGTTCCATGCAACTCTTCAGATCGCGGGCGTTGCGGCCCGGCGCGCACCCTCTGATTAGTCGCGCTAGTCCAGCGGCGGTTCGAGGCCGGGGCGGCCTTGATCGATTTGTCACTGCACGCCGTAGTCGGCGAATTCCTTGACGATGTTCGGGTCCATCGCCCTGGCGTTGGCGATGTCGAGGTCGCCTTCCGCGACCGCGCCGTTGCGCTTCTTGGCGAGCCCGCGGCCGTACAGCGACGAGGTCAGCCGCGGGTTGATCTTCAGCGCGGCGTCGAAATCGGCGATGGCGTTCTTGTTCTGGCCGCCCTTCAGGTTCATCAGGCCGCGGCTGTCTAGTGCGTCGACGAAATTCGGGCGCAGTCGCAGGGCCTCGTTGCAGTCCTTCAGCGCCGCCTGCAGGTCGCCCATCACGGTGCGGACCCAGCAGCGGTTGTTATAGGCCTCGACATCCTTCGGGTTCAGCCGCAGCGAATTGGTGAAGTCCTTCACCGCGAGGTCATAGGCACCCTTGCTGGCATAGACCTGCCCGCGGCGATACAGCGCGGCCGCGTCGTCGGGGTTCTTGTCCAGTTTGTCGCTCAAGCTCTTGATGGTCGGATCATCGGCGAGCACGGGCGAATTGCTCGGGGCCGGCGTGGGCTGGATCGCCACCGGCGGCGGAGGCGCGGGGGGCGGCAGGGCGATCTCGGGTCCCTTTGGCGCGGGCGGCGGTGAA
>NZ_JACMYO010000189.1 GCF_020889685.1 Bradyrhizobium oropedii | reverse complement strand
GGCGCGGGCCAGCGGGTTGCGCCGCGCGGCGAGCCGCATCATCCAGTCCGGCGCCTGGAACCGCGGCACCCGCCGCGCCTTGCTGCCGAGCTTTTGGCGCAACACCCGAGCCACCTGCAACACCGACATGGTGTCGCCGGCAACCGCGAGGAACCGCTCGCCCTTGGCCTTGGGCGACATCATGGCGCGCAGATGCAGATCGGCGACATCGCGCACGTCGACGAGGCCGAAATGGATCCGCGGCACCGCCGGCATCGCGCCGTCGAGCAGCGCCTTGATGATTCCGATCGACTCCGAGAAGTCGGCACCGAGCGCCGGACCGAACACCGCGGTCGGATTGACCACGGCGAGTTCGAGGCCATTGCCTTCGCGTGCGACGAAGTCCCAGGCGGCGCGCTCGGCCAGTGTCTTGGATTTCGGATAGGCCTGCACGTCTGGCCCATCGAGATTGGACCACACGGTCTCATCGAACGGCCTGGCTTGCGGCGGATGGCCATAGCCGATCGCCGCAAACGACGATGTCACGACGACGCGCCTGACGCCGGCGTCGCGCGCCGCGCGCAACAGCCGCAGCGTGCCTTCGCGCGCCGGAACGATCAGCTCGTTCTCGTCCTCAGGCACGTGCGATCCGAGCGGCGATGCGACATGCAGCACGTAATCGCACCCCGTGACCGCCTCGCGCCAGCCGTCGTCGCGCAGCAGATCGGCGGTGACGAAGCTGACCTGGTCGGCCGTATCAGCGCCGCCCTCGTGCAGCATCGCGATCACGTCCCTGCTGCGATCCGGATTGCGCACGGTGGTTCGCACCGCATGCCCGTCGGCGAGCAGTTGCAGAATGGTATGCGCGCCGATGAAACCCGACCCGCCCGTGACCAAGACCGTGCTCATGTCCCTGCCCTCTTCATGGTTCGGCATTCGGGCTGTTGCACCGTCCACCCTGCACAGGCCGCATCTGGTCACTATCTGACATTGAACAAGTAGGATGAAATTCGAGACCGGTATGGAAAACAATACCAGCGATCTGTGTGACGGCGGTGAATGCGAGAGCTGCCCGACCGACCCCACCCTGCTGATCGAGTTCAAGCACGCGATCCACGCGCTTGGGGGAAAATGGAAGCTCGAGATCCTGTTCACGCTGATGAATGGCGGCGTGCGGTTCGGCGCGCTGCGCCGCGCGCTGGTGCCGATCACCCAGCACGTGCTGACCGCGCAACTGCGCGAGCTCGAGCGCGACGGCCTGGTGGCACGCAAGGTGCTCGCCGAGAAGCCGTTGCAGGTCGAATACGGACTGACGGATTCGGCCTGGAGCCTGACGCCGGCGTTCCGCGAATTGCTGGCGTGGTCGAAGACCTATCGATGAATTGCTCGATTTGCGCGCCGCTCAGCACACGCGCGTGGTCTCGACCAATCACGATTGTCTCTCAAATTGTCGCCGGTCATCGTTGGTCCGCGATGCGCGGAACCTGGCCGGTCCATTCGGTTCACTGGAATCCCGCGAGCCCAAGCTCGGAGGGACGATCAGCGCTTCCGTGCGGAAGCGTGTTTCCTGGCGGAAACGAGATCAGCCCAGGAAGAAGACCGATGCGATGTTGAGAGTGCGTGTCATCATGGCGGCGCGAACCTGCAACCGGTGCGCGCCGGAACCAATCAGTGGGGGCGATCCGCCGCCACTACTCGTCGCGATAGACCTTCTCGCGCTTCTCGTGGCGTTCCTGCGCCTCCACCGACAGCGTTGCGATCGGGCGGGCTTCGAGCCGCTTCAACGAGATCGGGTCACCGGTCTCTTCGCAATAGCCGTAGGTGTTCTCTTCGATGCGCTGGAGCGCCGCGTCGATCTTGGAGATCAGCTTGCGCTGACGATCACGGGCACGAAGTTCGATCGCGCGGTCGGTTTCCGAGGAAGCTCGGTCCGCGAGGTCGGGATGATTGACGTTCTCTTCCTGCAACGTCTGCAGCGTGACCTTCGATTCGCGGAGGATCTCATCCTTCCAGGCCAGCAGCTTGGCGCGGAAATAGTCGCGCTGCCGCTCATTCATGAAAGGCTCTTTTTCAGTCGGCCGGTAGTTCTTCAGCTTTTCCAAAGGCAGCCATGTCCCTGTCAGGCGGAGGGAACAGGACCCCTCCGCGCGGCGCCTTATATAGCCACGTCATGTGACAGACAATATCTGCCACCGCGAAAGGCGGGCTGCCCCCAAGGCCTTGCACAGGCAAACTTATCCGCCCTGCCTGGGGCCAGCCCTTGCCCCTCTCCTGGCCCCTCAATAACCGACCGTAAAGCGCTGGCGGATATGGGCCGGGCGCTCGATTTCGTCGGCGAGTGCAACTGCGAAATCCTCAAACGAGATCGAGCTTTTGCCGTCGGCGGCGGTCAGAAGCTGGTCGGTCCCGAGGCGGAACTTGCCGGTCCGCTCGCCTGCGACGAACAGCGCCGAGGGCGACAGGAAGGTCCAGTTCAGGTCCTTCTCCAGCCGCAGCAGGTCGAGGAATTCGGCGCCCTTGGAGGCCTCGGCCTTGTATTGGGGTGGAAAATTGGGGGTGGTCACCAGGCGGACGCCGGGAGCCACCTCGAGGCTGCCGGCGCCGCCGACCACCAGATAGCGGCCCACCCCGGACGCCTTGGCCGCCCCGATCAGCTTGGCGGGGTCGCTGACCGAGAAATGGACGGAACTGATCGCGGCGTCGTGGCCGGCCCACAGCGCGGCCAGGGCAGCCTGATCGTTCACATCGCCCTTCTTGGCGGTGACATTGGCGAGGCCGGCGATCTTCTCCGGGTTGCGGCCGATGGCGGTGACGGCATGGCCGCGACAAGCGAGCTCCGCGGTGAGGCGCGAGCCGGCCTGGCCGGACGCGCCGGCGATGGCGATCTTCATCTCAAGTCTCCGATTGATGGTTTCCAATGGTGACTAGATAGCGAAATGGATGTAAGTGTGAAGAAGGCACTCTTGTCTCACCTGATTACGCCGGAGTAACCCGATGAAAGCCGCGAGCCTGAAGCCGGACGCCTATGCCGCCAATTGCCCGACGCGCCAGATCCTCGACCGGGTCGGCGACAAATGGGCCGTGCTGATCCTGCTGCTGCTGCGCAGCGAGCCGATGCGCTTCAACCAGCTCCGCCGCGCCATCGAAGGCATCTCGCAGAAGATGCTGTCGCAAGTGTTGAAGAGCCTGGAACGCGACGGGCTGCTGCGACGCCGCGCGATCGCAACCGTTCCGGTCACCGTGGAGTATTCGATCACACCGCTCGGATCGACGCTCGCCGAAGCGGTCGATCCGCTACGGGATTGGGCCGAACAGAATCTGAAGGAGGTGCTGGCCGCGCAACGCCGCTACGACGCACAGCGCAAGGCGCTGGCGGCCTGAGGCAGGTTGGTTGATGGAGGGGGAGCTTAATACTGTCCAGCCTTGGCGAGCTCGACTTCCACGCGCAGCTCGATCTCGCCGAGCACGGCATCGAGGCCGGGGTCACCGGAGGATTCCTTCAGGCTCGCCGCAGCGTCGCGCAGCCGGTTCACGGTGGAGGAATCGAAATTGCCGGACAGCAATCCGAGCTTGAGCGCGTCGAGCACGTCGAGTGCGCCCTTGCCGCGGGCCACCGAGCGCTTGCGGCGTTCGGTCGGGTCTTCGACGCCCTGCAACGCGAGCAGCGCGTCCAGGCTGGCCGCGGCCTTCGGCGCGGAGGTGGAGCGCACCTCCTCCTGCGCGGTCGTCGCATCCGGCAGCGAGAAGCCGCTCGACGAGGTACGCCGCGTGGAACTGGTGGACGTGCCAAGCGTGGTGCCGTTCGGTCCGTAGATGCGCATCGCGATGATCCCGCAGGCCTGAATGCCGCGAGCATCGCTGTTTTATGGTTAACGACACGTAAACGACCCGGCAATTTCTGCCGCCGCACGGCAGTTTCGCGCTCCCTGGCCAACCCAAGCCAAACGGCGAGCAGACAATTTCGATAAATATATCAATACATTGCCCCAGCGAAACGAACTGGCACGCGGCTCGCATGGTTAATGGCGGATCGCCCGTCATGGGAGTGTCGCGTGATCCGCGAGTTCAGTTCGAGGGGAGCATCGGGATGCCCGGCATCCGCATCGCAAGTTTATTCGGAGTGGCCTGCGCCGCGTTGCTGACGCTGGCGGCCTCCGTCATGCCGGCGGCCGCGACGTCGCGGATCAAGGATCTCGCCAATATCGAGGGCGTGCGCCAGAACCAGTTGATCGGTTACGGCCTCGTGGTCGGCCTCAACGGCACCGGCGACACGCTCAACAACATCCCCTTCACCAAGCAATCGCTCCAAGCCATGCTCGAGCGCATGGGCGTCAACATCCGCGGCGCTACCATCCGCACCGGCAACGTCGCCGCCGTCATGGTGACCGGCAATCTGCCGGCATTCGGCACCCAGGGCACGCGCATGGACGTCACCGTCTCCGCGCTCGGCGACGCCAAGAACCTGCAGGGCGGCACCCTGCTCGTCACCCCCCTGCTCGGCGCCGACGGCAATGTCTATGCGGTGGCACAGGGATCGGTAGCGGTCGCCGGCTTCGCGGCCGAAGGCGCCGCCGCCAGCGTCGTGCGCGGCGTGCCGACGGTCGGCCGGATCGCCAACGGCGCCATCATCGAACGCGAGATCGAGTTCGCGCTCAACCGCCTGCCCAATGTACGGCTCGCGCTGCGCAACGCCGATTTCACCACCGCCAAGCGGATCGCCGCCGCGGTCAACGACTATCTCGGCGTCAAGACTGCCGAGCCGATCGATCCCTCTACGGTGCAGCTCTCGGTCCCGTCGGAGTTCAAGGGCAACGTCGTTGCCTTCCTGACCGAGATCGAGCAGTTGCAGGTCGAGCCCGATCTCACCGCGAAGATCGTGATCGACGAGCGCTCCGGCATCATTGTGATGGGCCGCGACGTTCGCGTCGCGACCGTCGCGGTGGCACAGGGCAACCTCACCGTCACGATCTCGGAAGCCCCACAGGTCAGCCAGCCCAATCCGCTGTCGCGCGGCCGAACGGTCGTCACGCCGCGCACCAGCGTCGGCGTCAGCGAGGACGGCAAGAAATTTGCGCTCGTCAGAAACGGCGTCTCGCTGCAGCAGCTCGTCGACGGCCTCAACGGCCTCGGCATCGGACCGCGCGACCTCATCAGCATCCTGCAGGCGATCAAGGCCGCCGGCGCGATCGAAGCCGACATCGAGGTGATGTGATGGCAAGCCTGATCAACAGCACCACCGGCAGCATGCCGAACAAGGCGCTGATGCCGATGTTCAATGGTCGCCCCGATCCCGTGCTGCAGGACGCGATGAAGAAGGTGTCGCCGCAGCAGATCACCAAGGCGAAGGCGACCGCGACCGATTTCGAATCGATGTTCCTCAATACGATGTTCTCGCAGATGACGACCGGCCTGAAGGGTGAAGGCCCGTACGGCGACACCGTCGGCACCGGCGCGTGGCGCTCGATGCTGACCGACGAATATTCGAAGAACTTCGCCAAATCCGGCGGCGTCGGCATTTCCAACGAAGTGTTCCGCTCGCTGATCCTGCAGCAGGCGAACAAGAGCTAATTCTGTTTCGAGGAGCAGCGCGATGAACCAGCGTCCACAGCACCGTCCAGCCTCCGCCCCCGCCGCGCGGCCCGCGACGTCGACGCCTCCAGACGTCGCGCGTCTCGCCAACGAGCTGACCGAAGTGATGAGCGCGCTGCTTGCCGTCGTCGAGCAGGAAACCGAATTCGTTCGCGCCGGCAAGATCCGCGAGGGCATGCGGCTCGAGGCGCAGAAGTCCGATCTGTCGCGGCGCTACATGCTCGCGGTCGAGCATCTGAAATCGATGCAGAAGATGCTGGCGCAGACCGATCCCGAACTGCTTGCGACACTGCGGCGTCATCACGAGACGTTCCGCGCCATGCTGCAGGTCAACCTGACCGTGCTTGCGACCGCGCACGCCGTTTCCGAGGGCATCGTCCGCGGCGTCAATGCCGAGGTGCAGCGGCGCAACATCCCGAACACCTACACCGCGAACGGACAGCGCGCCGCGCCGGGCCCGCGCAACATGACGCCGATCGCCGTCAGCCGCACGCTCTGACGCAGGCACGCCGACAATTTAGCTCAATTCGACGCTGCCCTGGCAGCGCGGAGTTCAGCGTGTTCTCTAACACCCTGTTGAGAGGTTCCCCGTAGAGTTGCGGATCGTGAGGGGTTGGGATTTGACTCAAGCAAACTAGTGCCTGTGCACTACGAGGCTGCCATGAGTACAGATTTCAGCATCAAGCCGGTGGGGGCACCGGTTGCAGCGCCGATGATCACTCCCGTGAGCGATACGGCGCAGAAGGCGGTGAAGACCGAATTGCCCGCGAGCCAGAGCGTCACCGCTCCGGAGCCGAGCGTGCGCGTCACGATCGATCCCAACGCCGTCAACGCGTCGCTCTCAAATCAGACGCCCTCGGTCACCGACCAGGTCATCATCGACCGCGACGCGCGCGCCGTGGTCTATCAGGTGGTCGACAATCGCACGAACCTGGTGGTGAGGCAGTTTCCGGAAGAAGCCGTATTGCGCCGCCGCGCCTATTTCCACGCGCTCGATCTCAGCAAGGACGCGCCGACGCGGGCGCGCGCGACCGACCGCCGCGCGTAACGCAAGCAATCGGCCCCTCACTTCTGTGTGGCGTAGGCCTTGTCGAGATAGGTCGATCCGGTGGCCGGATCGGTGACGACATTGGCGATCAACGCCGTCCCCTGTTGCACCAGCGAGAACTTGGTATCGCCGACCCGGAACGAGCCGTCCTTGATCAGGACGTCCTGATACTTGCTGGTGCTGTCGCTCTGATAATGGACCTTGGCGCGGAAGCCATCGACGTTCGACACGGAGATGTTGAACGACTTGTTGTTGGCATACTTCCCGCTCCAGCTGCCCTCATAGAGCTTCGGATCGACAGCCACATACGGCGTCTTCGACGGGACCGTCAGGCCCGCGGCCTTGTAGTTGGCGGACAGGATGCTCAACACGTCGGCCATGCCGGGAGCTCCGTCGTGAACCGGCCGATCAGCCGCGGCCCGAGAGGCCGGCGGCGATGTTGCAGTTGATGTCGATCAGTGACTTCAGCTTCGCCGGGTCCGGATTCATCTGGATGTCGATGGTCTGCTTCATCACGAACACGCTGATGTTCGCGATGTTCTGACGCACCTCGAGCGGCTGCAGATTGTCGGCGCCCTCTGCCGCGCTGAGGAAGATCGACCACAGGCGGCGATTGAACAGCAATGCGTGATCGAGCGCCTTGTCGAGGCCGTTCCAGTTCGCCTGGACTTCCTGCAGCTGCCGCGCGGCCTTCAACAGCGCCTGCGCTTCGATTTCACGGGGGGACGCCGTCGTCGTTGACGTACGGGCGTAGGCCTGGGCTGCATTCGACATTAATGACCTCGATGGGATGCGGATTTCTCGGGCCGCGGAGACGCAATTCTAGCGCTCGATATTTATGCATCCGGCGCCTTTAAATATGGTTAGCAGGCGTTACGAAATGCGCCGTTCTGACGGCATGGAAAGATACCGTAATATCCCGGAGACAAAGAAAAACGGCGGGGTTTTCCCCGCCGTTATCGAAGTGCTTGTCGGCGCGTTTAGCGGAGCAACTGCAGCACGCTCTGCTGCGACTGGTTGGCGAGCGCCAGCGCGGAGACTGCAATCGACTGGCGGGTCGACAGCGCCTGGCTGTTGGCCGCTTCCTCGTTGGTGTCGGCCAGCGTCAGGTTCGACGAACCGGTCTGCAGCACGTTGATCAGGTTCTTGGAAAAGTCCTGACGGATCTGCACGATCGAGAGGTTCGAGCCCAGCGTCGAGGCTTCGCTGCGCAGCGAAGAGCTCGCGGTACCCAGCGAGGCGATAACGCTGTTCGCCGAGTTGTTGTCGAGGAAGTCGGTGCCCGCGGCCAGCGATTTCAGGCCGAGGCCTGCAGCGTCGAACTTGACGCCGCTGATTGCGAGCGTGGACTTGCCGGTCTCGTTGAAGGTCAGCTTGAGGTTGTCGCCGTTCAACAGGTTGATGCCGTTGAACGACGAATCCTGCGCCGTGGTCGTGATCTGCGCGATGGTGTTGTTGTACTGCGTCACCAGGGCGGCGCGCGCCGACTGCGAGGCCGAATCGGCAACCGGAGCCGTGCCGGCCGCGCTGAACGTCGCGGTACCGCCGCCGGTGTTGGTGAAGGTCACCGCACCGATCGTCGAGGAAGCCGCGTCATTGGTCGTGGTGATGACGAGCTTGTTCGAACTGTCGAGGCTCGCCGTCAGGTTGCTGGCCGCGAGCGTCGTATTCAACTGCGCCAGCGAGCTGCTGGCCCCGAAGGTGAAGGTGAATGCGGGCTGGCCGGCCGAAGCCGCGATCGCCAGAACGTCGCCGCTCTTGATCGTGGTACCGTCGACGAGGTTGGCCGCCGTGCCGCCGAGCGCCGCGGTGGAACTGACCTGCGACCTGGTGGTGTAGCCGGTCGGGCTCTGCAGCACCTGGTTGGCAATCGACTTCGCGGTATCGACCAGCTTCTGGAGCGAGGTGATGCCGGTGTTGGCAGCCTGCAGCACCTGCACACCGTTGCCGATGCCGTCGAGCAGGTTGTTGATGTCGCTGGCGCGGTTGTCGAGCGACTGTGCGGTGAAGAAGTTGGTCGGGTTGTCGAGCGCCGTGTTGACCTTCTTGCCGGTGGCAAGACGGTTCTGCGTGGTGGAGAGCAGATCGGCGGTGGACTGGAGGGAGAGGAGGTTCTGACGAACGGAGGAGGAGAGAATGATACCGGACATTTTCATACCTTTCTGGTGTGAAACTGAGGAAAAAACCGCGCCAATCCTTTCTGACCGGGCGGATGGCCGATCCTGCGGGTCGAGCCGCGAAGGAAAAAGAAATCTCCAGCGCGGCATTTGAGACAAATGCAGAAGAATAAAATTGTCGCGGTCAGGCGAAGTTCGCCGTGAAAACTACTGAGACGATTGCCGATTCCGGCCGGATGCCAGCGCCCGGGCGCGTCCCCTGTTCACCAAGCGTTAACCATCATGGGAAAGGATCGCTGTCGCATCGGCCCCGTGCCGCAACGGCGGCTGCTAAGCAGTGCCGAACATGTTCCGCTAGCGGACATCGCGCGTCTGCCGGCAAAGGAGAACGGTCATGGCCCTGAAGGTCGAACTCAAACCGAACGAGCGCATCATCGTCGGCAATTGCGTGATCACCAACACCGATCAGCGTGCCCGCCTGCTGATCGACGGTGACCGGATCCCGATCCTGCGCGAGAAGGACATCCTGACGCCCGAGACCGCGGATACGCCGGCGAAGCTGATCTATCTCGCCGTACAACTGATGTATCTGTCGCCCGACCCGATGGCGCACCACCCGACCTATTTCAGCCTGGTCCGCGACATCATCACCGCGATGCCGAGCGCCTGGCCGTTCATCGAAAGCGTCAACAACTTCATCCTCAACGGCGACCTCTATCACGCGCTGAAGGAATCCAAGAAGTTGATCGCGCACGAGGAGAAGCTGCTGGAAAGCGTGCGTGGCCCGCAAAAGTCCAATCAGGACGACACCCGCAAGCGCGCGTAGAGCTTCTCGTTTTGAAGCGTTTTCTTCACGCGAACCGGCGTCCACTTCGTTTGAAAACGCTCTAGCCTCCCCTCGCCCGAACGAAAAAGGCCTCCGCGAGGAGGCCTTTTTGCTGGCTGGAGATGGGCGGCGAGCGATCAGCCGACCGGCAGATATTTCAACAGCGTGGTCTGATACAGCATCGACGTGGTCTGGTACGACGCCTGCAGGCTGGTCTGCAGCGCCAGGATCTTGGTCGCGACCTCGTCCTGATTGACGCCCTCGACCGAGTCGAGCATCGTTTCCGCCATCGCCTTGAGTTGGGTCTGGCGATCGGTGGCTGCCTTGGTCGCCGTCTGGGCACCGGCGAATTCAGCCTGCACGTCCTGGATCTGCTGCTGACCGTTCTGCGGGGCGAGGTTGCCGCTCACGCGTTGCGCGAGCGCCGTCACCTGCGCGCTTGCATTCGGGTTGCTGGCGTTGGTGGTCACCGCCGCATACACCGCGACATTCTGCAGCAGATAGCGGAACGCCTGCTCGTTGGCGCGCGCGCCATATTGCACGGTGATCGACTGATCGACTTGTGCCACGGCGGTGCCGCGCGCCGATCCCGGGCCATTCTCGCCGGTGTACCAGTAGACGGTGTTGGCGGGCGTACCGGCGACCAGGCTGGTTGCCGTGTTGAACGGCGGTCCCCCGACCCTGAGCGGCGCCGGGGTCGCGGTCGTATTGTTGGCGATGCCGAGCGCGCCGAGTGCCGCTGTATTGGAGCTCGATATCGAGAGGTTCTGGCCGTCGGCGCCGTGCAGGTTGGTCACACCATTGCTGATCGTCGACGGATTCTTGGTACCGCTGACCTGGTCGATCTTCGCCATCAGCGTCTGCACGCTGTCGGTGATGTTGACTTGATTTCCGGTGGCGCCGGAGGCCACGAAGGTGATCGGGGTGCCGTTCACCGTGATGGTGTCACCGGCCGCGAAGCTCGTCGACAGCGAGTCGGTGCCCGCTGCGCCCGAGAGGGTGGTGGCGCCGCTGATCGGCGCCGGCGGCGTGTTCTGGTTGTTGACGGCTGCGCCCGAAACGGTTGCGACCGGATTGAAGAAATTGTTGGACGCCGCGACCGCGGAGGCGGCGACCAGCGACGTATCGCTCAACGTCTTGATGGACGAGGTCAGCGTCGACTGAAGGTTGGCCGTCGTCGCCGTGGTGTCGGCGCCGATCAGGAACGAACCGGCCGGCGGCGGGTTCGTCGCCGTCGCCGTGAGTTCGATCGCATCGGTGGTGCCGTCGGGCAGCGTGAAGTTGAACTTGATCTTGTCGCCTTCCTTCGGATTGACGGCGCCGAGATCGACCGAGGCCGACTTCGGCGTGCCGGTCGGCTGCGTCACGGTGGCACCGGTCAACGACGACTGCACCGACAGCAGCTTCAGGCCGAAAGGCGAGCCGTCCTCTGCGACGCTGGTTACCGTCGTGGTCGCCGGCGGCGACGAGACGCTCAGGCGGCCCATCATGTTGGCGCCTTGATCGGCCTGCTTGCGCTCATTGATGAGCTGGGTGAGGCCGGCCTGCGTTGCCGTCCCCTTCAACATGGTGTCGGCGGACACCGTGGCCGGCGTATCCATCGCACGGCCGGAGAACAGATAGCGGTCGCCCGACTGGCTGTTCAGCATCGCGACCGCATTGGAGAACGCGGCCTGCGCCGTGATCTGGCCCGACGTCTGCCCGCTGTTGTTGAGCGTCAGCGTCGCGGTCGTCGCGGCGTTCTTCACCTGGCTCCCGACGTCGGACAGCCCCTGCAAAGTGAGGTTGGCGACACCGAGGCGCGTGTTGAGGTTGGTGGCCGTGTCGGAGAACGCGTTGATGCCGCTGATCTGGGCGCGCAGGCTGAGCGCGAAGCCGCGATCGAGCCCCTGCCCTGCATAGGTCGTCGATACCTTGCCGGTCGCAAGCTGCGTCGTCAGGTCATTGAGCTGACTGCGCAGGTTGAGAATCGTGGTGCCGATATAGGAAGTTCTGCCGCTTACGCCGTCGATCGACATGTTACCCTCACGTGAGCTGCAGCAGCGCGTCGTACATCTGCTTGATCGACGACATCACGCGCGCATTGGCGGAGTACGCGTTCTGCAGCGAAAGCAGATGCGCCATCTCCTCGTCCATGTTGACGCCGGAGGTCGAGTCCATCTTGGTTTGCAGCGTGTTCAGCACGACGTCCTGACCGTCAGCCAGTTGCTTGGCCGCCGTCGCCGATTCGCCCTGCTGGCTGATGAACTGCTTGGCAAAGTTCAGCAGCGTGCCGGTGAACGGCGCGCCTGACGTGCCAAGGCCGGTCTTCGGCGAATAACTGTACGACGCGTTCGAGAGCTGGTTCAGAATGAGGTTCGCGCGCGTGGTGTCGCCGGCCGGCGTCTGCGGATTGGTCGAGTACACGACCATGCGCGAGGGATCGCCGACCAGGGCGGTGTTGACACTGATGCGTGCCGCGAGGCCCGTCGACTGCGCACCGTTCGCGGTGATCGCACCGGTGTAGAGCCCGCCATTGTCGGTGAACAGCGGAAGCTGCGGATTGCCCGACGTCAGCGACGAAACGGTTGATGTGACCGATGCCGCGGTCACGTCGGCCTTGTTGGCGGCGCCGTCGTCGAGCACGCGCAACGTCGACCCGGAGGGATTGGAGAATTGCAGGCCGGTTCCGCCGAGCGCGCCATTGAGCTGCGACAGCACCGAACTCATGCCGCCGGAGAAATCCACACCCAGCACCTCGTCGTTCGGATCGACGGTTGCGGTATTGCTCAGCGGCAGCACGCTCGGATCGTCGACGCGGATGATCGACAGATTATGCGTCAGGCCGGTGGTGTTGTCCTTGTAGGAGACGTGGATGGTATTGCCGCTCTGCAGCCCCGAGAGATCGAGGTCGAAGCCGGACTGCGCCCCCGCCGTCGCAGCGGTGCCCGCGGTCGTCTTGTCCGACAGCGCGCTCGACATTGCAGCGGCGAACTGGTCGATCTGCGTCTGGGCCTGCGCCAGCGTGTTGTCGCGCAGCTCGAGATAGGCGGCGATCTTGCCTGACCGGATCGAGTTGGTCGACACCATGTCATAGGTGCCGCCATGCGGGAAATTGATGGTGATGGTGCCGACGGTGCTCTTGGTCGGGTCGGTATTGTATTGAGTGTTGGGCGTCATCGTGCCCTGGGCATTGAAGCTGAGCGACGCAGCTTCAGTGCCGACCAGCTGCACGCCGGAATTGGTGAACACGGTCACCTGGTTCTGGCTGTTGGTGACGGTGCGGATGTCCATCAGCTGCGAAAGCTGCGTGACGTAGCGATCGCGCTGATCCAGCAACGCCGCGGTCGAGGCGTCGGCCGTGCCGCCACTGGCCTGCAGCTGCACATTGAGTCGCGCGATCTGCTGCATCGCATTGTTGGCCGTATTGACGGAGTCGCTGATGCCGGCCTCGGCATTGGCGCGCAGCGACTGGATTCCCTGCGAGGTCGCGTTGAGCTGCTGCGCCATCGATTGCGCGGCATTGACGACGCCGATGCGGGCCGATTGCGAGTCCGGGCTGGTCGACAGCCCCTGCACCGCGGTCAGGAACTTGTTGTAGGCGTCCTCGATGGTGCCGGTGGAGTCGGGATTGCCGTAGACGCCCTGCAGATTGGCCAGGAAGCTGGAGCGGACGTCGGCGTAAGAGGCGCCCGAGGTCTCGGTGCGAAGCTGGGTCTGCAGGAATTCGTCAAGCTGGCGGTTGACGCCGGTGATGAGGACGCTCGATCCGAACTGCCCGGTGGTGCCGGTATCCTGATTCAGCGTCTTCCTGACGTAACCGGGCGTCTCCGCATTGGCGACGTTCGACGACACGAGCGAGAGCGAGGCCTGCGTGGCGCGCAGGCCCGACATCGCGGTGGAGAGGGCTTGGCTCAAACCCATGGTGTGTACTCGCCTTTACTGCTTCACACGCGCATCATCGATGCGATCAGCGCACGACGTTCAGGAGGTCCTGCACCATCGAATTGGTTGTCGTGATCACCTTGGTGTTGGCCGAATAGGCCTGCTGGGTCACGATCAGCTTGGTGAACTCGTCGGCGATATCGGTATTCGAGCTCTCGAGCGATGAACCGACGATGGTGCTACCGCCCTTGCCGAAGAGCGCGCCACCGGACTCGTCGGTCGCCTCGAACGCGCCACCGTCGATGCGCTTGAGGAAGTTGGTGCCGTTGAATGTCGCCACCGAGATTTCGGCAAGGTCGATGTTGCGGCCGTTGGTGTAGTTGCCGACAATGCGGCCGTTGGTGGAAACGCTGACCGACTGCAGCTGGCCGGCCGGGAAGCCGTCCTGCTGGATCTGGTTGACCTGGACGTTGCCGTTGGCGTCCGCGAACTGGGTCACGCCACCGGAGCCGAAATTGATCACGGGGCTGCCCAGCGACACGCCGTTGACCACGGCATTGTTGAGCGCGACCGAGGAGATCGCCGGCGACATCTGGCCGTTCGACGCGAAGGTGAAGTTGATGTTGGCGTTCTGCCAGGAGACCTGCGTGCCGGTTGCATTGGGATTGACCTGATAGAACAGGTTCCAGCTATCGGTATGTCCGGAGCCCAGCGAGGAGCTGTCGGTCTTGGCCCAGCGGAATTGCAGATTCACCGGCGCACCCGACACATCGTAAGCCGTGACGGCGCCGCCCGAGACGGATTCGTTCAGGAAGGTCGAGTTGTCGTTGCCGACCACCTGGCCGGTGCCGACCGTGCCGCCGCCGCCGCGGGTGGCAACCGCCGAGCCGGTGAAGCCGAGCGCCGCGAGCGCGGTCGAGTTCGAGCTCGTCACGTTGAGGTCGGCCGACGTGCCGGAATGCAGGGTGATCTTGCCGCCGCTGATCGTCGACGGCGTCGCTGTACCGGTGATCGAGTCGATCTTGGCGAGCAGCGTTCCGATGCTGTCGGTGACGTTGAGCTGGTTGCCGGTCGCACCCGAAGCCACGAACGTGATGACGGTGCCGTTCACCGTGATCGTATCGGCGGGCACGACAGGCGGGCCGGCAGAGCCGGCGCTGAAGCTGGCATTGATCGAATCGCTGCCCGCGGCGCCGGAAAGCAAGGTCGCGGCGGTATTGGCGACCGACGGCGTCGCCTTGTTGTTCTGCGCGGTGCCGGTGACGGAGGAATCGGTATACGGCGCGGCCGGCGTGCCCAGCACCAGCGGGTTATGTCCGGCGCTGAACGCGCCCGGCCGGATCAGCTCCGAGCCCGGAACCGAGGTGTCGTGCGCGGTGGTCAGGGGATAGGACGCGAGGTTGGCGCGATAGTCGATCTTGGTGGTCTGCTGCGCCGGCAGGAAGTCGTTCTTGAACCGCAGCGTTTGCGGCGACGAGCCCGAGGGGTTGCCGGTGGTCGGGTCGATCGGCACACCCTCGAGATAATAGCCGGCGCCGTTGACGAGGTAGCCGTCCTTGTTGAGCTGGAAATCGCCGCGACGGGTGTAGCGGTCGACGCCGTCGAACACTGGCGAGCCGTCGGTGAAGCCGCCGGGCTTTTGCACCGCGAAGAAGCCGTTGCCGTTGATCGCCATGAAGGTCGCGACCGACGCCGACTGCACGTCGCCCTGCACCGAGTTGGTCGAGCGGGACTGCGCCGTGACGCCGCCGGCGAGCTGCGCGGTCAGCGCGGTCTGCGGAACGAGGTCGAGGAAAGAGGTATCGATGCGCTTGAAGGCCGTGGTCTGCGAGTTGGCGATGTTGCCGGAGATGTTTTCCAGCGCGTACGACCCTGCGCGCAAGCCACCGACCGCCGTCGTAAGAGCGCCGAAGATACCCATGACATGTTCTCCAATTCGATTCCCGGCGGCTGGCAATCAGCAGATGGCCGCATCGGAGGAGCATGTCGCAAAGGTCGTGCCAGGAAACGAATCGTAACAAAATCATGCGCTTGAAAAAAAAGCCCCGGCCGTTTAACCGGGGCACAATTGCCGGGCAGGCAACAATTGCCGGGACACAGCGCAGTTCTGCCCGCGCTGCTGCGCTCGAAAACGCCGCTGTGTTTGACGCGTTCTCTTGACGCGAACCGGTGCCCATCCCGGATCAAGTGCGGGACAGGCTTCGCTCGGGAACGCTATCAGGTCGCTGACGGCGCGGCCGGGTGAAACACCAATGCAAAGCCGTCCATGCAGTAGCGTAGCCCGGTCGGTTTCGGGCCGTCGTCGAAGACGTGGCCGAGATGGCCGCCGCAGCGGCGGCAATGCACCTCGGTGCGCACCATGCCGAAGGTTCGGTCCGACGTGGTGCCGACCGCATTCTCCAGCGGCTGGTAGAAGCTCGGCCAGCCGGTGCCGCTCTCATACTTGGTCTCGGACGAGAACAGCGGGAGGTCGCAACCGGCGCAGGCGAAGGTGCCCTTGCGGTGCTCCTTGAGCAGCGGGCTCGATCCCGGCCGCTCGGTGCCCTCCTTGCGCAGGATCTCGTATTGCTGCGGTGTGAGTTGCGCGCGCCATTCGGCGTCGGTCTTCTCGATCTCGAATTTCTCGGCAGCCTGCGCCGGCGAGGCGCGCAGCCAGCGGAAGGCGGCGAGGCCGAGCAGGCTGGCGACGGAAGCAAGCAGGATACGGCGATCGATCATCATCATCTCCGATGCGGACGGCCAAATTGGCGATCAGGTTCGTCCACAGATACGAACCCCGCCCCTGGACGTTACATCCGTCCGTCCGAGATCCGCTCACTTTCTTGCGAGGGATGGGCAGACGGCGGCTCGCCGCCCGCGACCGGCCGGGG
>NZ_JACMYO010000188.1 GCF_020889685.1 Bradyrhizobium oropedii | reverse complement strand
GCCATCCGAAACTGCGCGCGATCAAATCGGAATGCTGCGCGGAGAATGCTCGGAATGCTGCGCGCGATCATCTCGGAACCCTGCGCGCCATCAAGTCGGTACGGTGCGCACCATCATCTCGGAATCGGCACCTTGCAACGGAGTGCTTAGCATAGGTGCATCGGCCTGCACCATGCGGCTTGTTGCACGCGATCCCATAGTGCTGACGTTTCCGAGGATGCTCCTGGCCCACAGTTTCCCGCCGGCGAGGCGTGCGCAATCTGTGTCCGATCTGTGACGCGGCACAAGCCCGTCAGGTTCAAGACCCGGCCATCTTCGGGCGCCGTGAAGGGCTTTCAACGCGCTACTCAAGCACTTGATGCGCGCCAATGGAGCTGGCACAGCCATTGCTTTTGAGACGCCGCGACCCTGATCGAGGGCTGAGTGCACGCAGACGCGCAGGACGAGTTTCCCCTGAACCGGTGTCCCGCGTTGCTACGGAGACAGGCTCGGGGACAAAGTCGCGCAACGTTCGGCATCGGTTTTGGAGAGGAACATGGTTCTGTGACCTCATACAACTGCAAGATGAAGACAGCGCTTGAGTTCTTAAGAGTACAGGCTCACGAAAGCAGCAACAAAGAAAGGACCCGATGCCAATCGATTATCCAGCGGTACTCGAACTCAAAACCGAGGCGGCTCCCTATTCGTGGAGGGATCGCGACGTGCTGCTCTATGCGCTTGGCATCGGGATGGGTGCCGATCCTCTGAACGAAAAAGAGCTGCAATTTGTTAACGAGGCGTTTGCAACACCTAGGCCGCTGAAGGTGGTTCCGACCTTTGCTTCGGTCTGTGTGTGGGGGGCGCGACCCGGAGTCATCGACCTCAACCGCCTCATGCTCGTTGATGGCGAGCGCGACATCACGTTTCACAAGCCGATACCTGTCGTGGCGAGCGTTACCGCGGATGCTCGCGTGCGTGGCGTGCACGACAAGGGCAAGGAGAAAGGCGCGATTATTCAGAACGAAATCGTGGTCAGGGATGGCGACGGCGACAAGATTGTCACGATTCTTTCCTCGACCTTTGCGAGGGGCGACGGCCGTTTCGGCGGACCATCGGAGGGAATGCCCGAGCCGCACCAGGTACCCCGCCGAGCGCCTGACAGGTCGGTCGATATCCCGACCCGACCCGACCAGGCGCTGATCTACCGTCTGTCGGGTGATCGAAATCCCTTGCACAGCGATTCGGAATTCGCGCGTCGGGCCGGTTTTCCCAGGCCCATTCTCCACGGCATGTGTACCTATGGACTGACCTGCAGGGCCGTGTTGCAAACGTATGCCGATTACGATCCCTCTGCCTTCCGCCGTCATCGCGTCCGCTTTTCGGCTCCGGTGTTCCCGGGTGAGATCATCACGGTCAATCTCTGGAAGGACGGTAATTCGATTTCGATCGAGGCTCATGTTCGAGAGCGCCAGATTACCGTCGTAAAGAATGGGCTGACGATGCTAGGCTGAGCCTTCCCGGATCCACAGCGCCCGAACAGAGGCGCACGGCAAATTACCAAGTTTGCCTGTAGCGGCCATATGGAATCATCGTGCAAGAAGATCAATAGGACATTCTTGACGCGGTGACGAACTGAGTGCGCAGTCTCCTGGAAAATACTGGGCGTAGGCTCGAGCACAAGATGGCCTATCCGACCAAATTCGTGAAGGCACTTCCGACGTTCAGGCTAATTGCTTTGCTCTCGGAGGTCGGCTTGTCGAAGTTGGCCGCGCGGCTCGATCGCCACGGTCTCAAGGGTTCCCCATATCACAGATGGAGGAGACCACGTCAAATCTAAAGGCTACTAAGCGCCAGGTTATCGTGGATCTCGCAGTCGTGCCCCGGTAGTGAACGGGCAATCCGAAACGGGCTTTGAATAGTCGGAGACGCGTTCCTTATCTATGGACAATCGATAGGCGGCACCGGACAGGCGAATCTCCGTAACCAGTTTGCCGAAAGTCTCTTTATTGATAGTCTGAGTTTCTGAATTCATTAGTCAAATTTCTGGGGAGGCAATGTGTAAGAAACTGTGCAAGTAGTCATGCGGACCGAGTCCTAGAAAATGCGACAAAGGAGGATTGAAGGCCGGCTGCAAACCCCGCAGACGAAGGGTGATAGAAAGCAGCCTATCTCGAGACAGCTAACAGATTCTTGCGAGAAGGAGAAATTCCTTCGAGCCGCGCACTAAAGGCACTGCCCACTGTTCAACCGTTCATATGGTTCGATGGGCACAAGGCGACGCGCCGCCAGCCTAGAACAGGCCTTGGCTGGTCGTGGGATTCCGGCGGTTCTTCCCGTCGTCGCCGGCTAAGGAGTGGGTTGGCGCGGCGATCAGGCATCGCGCCGCCCTGGTGCCAGCTCACATGTCCTTCGCCCAAAGGCGGGTACCCTTCGGCAACCTGGTCCTCCGGTCATCGGAGTCGAGGTCTTGGAGATCGGCCTCTTGCTAGGCAGTTCTCTCCCGCGGGAGCAGCTTCGGGACTCGGGCGCCGATCCCAGTGCCGACTCGTGGCGGCGATGATGGAAGCCTATTGCGATGTATCGGCCACCAGAGCCAGACACTCGGGGATGCAATCGTCGGCCACGGTCAGGATGATGGCGCTTCGGATCATCGACGAGACGATCCACGCCTTCGGCAGCGCCGGCGTCTCGGATGAAGCGGGCCTAGCGCCGCGACTATACTTCTATGCGCACCATGCGCCTGACGGATGGCCCCGATGAAGTCCATTGCCGCGCCATTACCAGACTTGAACTTCGGAAGTATGAAAACTCGTCCAACTGAAAGGGGCAATGCGATCGCTTCCTCGCGTCATTCCGGACCGCCTGGAAGAGGCAAATCCGGAATGTCGAGATTCGGGGTTCAATGCTGAGCCATTGCGTATGAATGACCGAGAATGATTGCGGAGAAGAGGGAGCGTCACCATGACGGCTGGCATCAGCAAGTACCAAGAGTTTTCGTCCGGTCGAGGAGCGGCATCGCATCGACGAGGCGAGCCTCGCCCGCTGGCTGGCGGAGCATGACTGACGGTACCGCAGTTCAAGGGCGGCCAGTCGAATCCGACTTACCGGCTTGATACGCCCACGCGATCTTATGTAATGCGACGTAAGCCGTTGGCAAATTGCTGCCCTCGGCGCATGCGGTCGATCGCGAGTTCCGCGTCATATCCGCGCTTGGACGTCTGGGCTTTCCAGTGGCGAATGCTTATGCATTCTGTGCCGACGATAGTGTGATCGGCTCAGCCTTCTACATAATGTCTATGGAAGAGGGTCGGGTGTTCTGGGATCCCGCGCTTCCAAGTCCGCCATCCGATATGCGGCCAAAGCTCTTCCGCAGCAAAATTGAAACATTGGCAAAATTGCACATGTACGATCCCGAGAAGATTGGGCTTGGTGACTTCGGCAAGTCAGGCAATTACTGCGCGCGCCAGATCAACCGCTGGACGAAGCAATACCGCGCATCCGAGACGCAGCACATTCCGGAAGTGGAGAAGCTAATTGACTGGCTGCCGAAAACGCTTCCTGAACAGAAGCGCGTTTCCATCGTTCATGGCGACTATCGCCTCGACAACATGATCTTCCATGCGACCGAGCCACGGTTATCGCGGTGCTCGACTGGGAATTGTCGACGCTTGGCGATCCTATGGCCGATCTCACTTATTTGCTAATGCGGTGGATCATGCCGGGTCTCAAGGGCGCCGACCTGAAGGTGGCGAATATCCCCAGCATGGAAGAGGCTGCGCGGATCTATTGCGATCGCACCAATACTACGCTGCCGGATTTCAACTGGTACTTGTCATACAATCTGTTCCGCCTTGTGGGCATCACACAAGGTATTGCCGGGCGCATCCGCGACGGTACTGCCGTTAACGCCAGAGCGATCGAATCCGCCAATCGCACCGTCCCGCTCGCAAAGGCGTCGTGGGAATATGCGCAGAGAGCGGGCGCGATCTAACCTAAGTCGCTGCAACGACCCGTTGCTCGCGAAAAAAGAAAATCCTGATGTCTTCAAGTAACCGAGATTAACACCTTAACTCCCGAGTGGAGCACCCATCTCGCAGCGGCCTGCTTAGTGGGTCGCTGGCCGCTCCGCTCGCCGCCTTTCGTGTGCCAACCACACTAAGTCTATCCCAAGAAGGGTGCCGCTTGCACCCGCGAGTACGGCCATCACATGCGACAAGGCAAATCTAGATAACAAGAGGAGAATACGTTTTATGACCAAGATACCGTTCGATCTTTCCGGCCAGGTCGCTGTAGTCACCGGCTCGAGCCGCGGCATCGGTCGCGCGTCGGCCGAACTACTTGCACGCTCGGCGCAAAAGTCGTGATTTCCAGCCGCAAGACCGACGCTTGCGAGGACGTTGCCGAGGGTATCCGGAAGGCGGGCGGCGAGGCGCACGTTATCCCCTGCAATGTCGCCCGACGCAACGAGGCGAGGCACTGATATCGGGCGCGACTAAGCATTATGGCGGTGTCGATATCCTCGTCTGCAACGCGGCGGTCAATCCCTATTACGGCCCCTGCTCGATATAACGGACGAGGCGTTCGACAAGATTATGGGAAGCAACGTGAGAAGCAATGTCTGGCTCCGCGCGCAAGTCATTCCGCGGATGGCGGCGCGTGGTAAGGGCTCGGTTGTCATCATCTCCTCGATCGGCGGCCTGCGAGGCTCAACCGTAATCGGCGCCTACGGCATCTCCAAAGCTGCCGATTTCGGGCTGTGCCGCAGCCTTGCTGGCGAATGGGGCCCGAAGGGTGTGCGCGTCAATTGTGTGGCGCCGGGCCTAGTCAAAACCGATTTTGCCCGCGCGCTCTGGGAAGACGAGGAGCGCTTGAGGCGTCAATGCGCTACCACGCCGCTCCGTCGCATCGGCGAGCCGCACGAGATCGCGGGCGCTGTCGCCTATCTCGCGTCGGATGCATCGGCGTTTATGACAGGACAGACCGTCGTCGTGGACGGTGGAATAATCACGGCGGGGGTCTAGTTATCGTGTTTTCGCTTGAATCACACTTCACTTGACATTTCCCTGCATGAAGAGACGCGTACTCAATGAACGATGAAGAGGAGCCATCTGGGGTGCAACAACCTCAAAGGCTTTAAGTTTGGCGTTTCAAGTTCGGGCTAAAGCGCGATGAAATTAGGTCTGTTTGGATGCCACGAAGGAGATGCGCGCCCTCTCCCGCTTGCGGGCAGGGCTATCGCATATGGAATCCCGAGTCTCTTCCGCGGTTTAGTCGGCGATGCGCTTGCGCGACACTGCCAAGCCACGGAATCGGATCGAGAACAAAACGGAATCGAACCGCGAAGCTGGAACGACGCTTCTCGAACCTGTTCTTTACAAGTGTCGATCGCGCCTTGCGTTTTTCGATATGCGATAGCCCTGCGCTTGCGGGGGAGGGCTGGGGTGGTTCGATACTCCCCGTGCGGAGAGAGCCTCCACCCGGCGCTTCGCGTCGACCTCTCCCGCAAGCGGGAGAGGCAAATGCGAGCCTGTGGCGAGATCGATTCCACCAAAACTCATCGCGCTTTAGGACACTTAAGCTTTTCTTGCGGAGAAACTGGCCAGCAGACGAGTCTGCGAAGAGGCTGGTCGTAGTCGACGGGGGCGACCCAGATTAACTGATCGGCCAAACATTGGGTAAGGTCGATACCGCGCTATGAGGCGGAGACGCAGAAGGTGGGCCGTGCGCCGCAGCATCAAGATAGACCAGCGCGCTGCAAATGGGGAGAGTCGGCCAGTCCGGTGGCGATCGACCGCGCGTGGGATTCTTTTGCCGACGACCAACTCGGCCTGATTATCTCAAGGTTTACGAATTCTCCTACATGGGCTTCTGTGGAGGCGGATTCGCGGAGGCTTCCGCACACAGTGCGCAAATGACCGCGTGCCAAGGTATTCTGCCAGTCAGTTGGCCACAGACCTGAAGACGCGGATCTCATGTATCGGGAGAGGCCGAGAAACTGGCTCGCTGATTTCCGCGCCCGTCGACCCGAGGTGTCTATGGACACGATTGAGATCCACAGTTTCGCGCGTGGCCAGATTGCTTCTACCGCATGTCGCGTGACACTATCAAAAACTGCAGAACGCCGGGCCTTGTCTTACCAGACGATATACCTCGCATCCGCTGCAAAACCTCGATCGATGTGGCCTCACGGGCACCGAACGCGGAAGTCACTGCCTTTCCTTGGCGCGAGCCACGGGAACTCAAGGCATGTTCGCACCCTCCCCAGGCCACGGATCCCAACGCGAGCTCCGGCGCACGAGCTTGAGTCGTCCGCTTTTCGGTCGAAGCAATAGGGCACATTTTTCTGCCGCCCGGATGAATGGTGGGTGCGACGGCTCTGCGCCCGGATGGAGCGCGAAACAATCCACACCAAGGCTAACCAAGGCCGATCTACGTCGTTCCGGTCCCGTATTTGCGGGAATTATGCGTAAAGCTGACGCTATGGTTGAGACCAGATAAAACTAGTGGAAGGAGAGGGACCGCAAATGGGATCAGCATTCGCGACTTTGTCGGCAGCAAGCGAACAATTTGACGGCGTGCGCGCGAAAGTCACCTTTCTGCGGCGAACGGTCGAAGAGGGACCGGGCTGCCCGGGTCCCGAACGATACGGTTCGCCGACTGTGATTGATTGCGATGTCGATATCCGCAATGCTCGCCCGATCGTCAAGACGCTAAGCCTGGATCGCGAAGGGTTCACTCTCATCAATCACAAGCCGGCCCACCTCAAGGGGCAGGATCCGCGGCCTACGATCAACGAATATGTGGATGAAATGAACGCGTTCGTGAAACGCCATTTCAACGCATCGTGGGTCACGAATCTCCATCACGGCTCTGTTCCCCCCGCGATGGTCCGATCCCCTGGCGGTGCTAGCGACGGAAATCAACCGACATCTCGCCTTGCCCATGTTGATTACGCGGCAATTTCCGCGCCTGTGGTTGCTGCAATTTCTGACTATGAACAAGGAACAAAGTCGCGGCCATACTCGCGCATGATGCTTATTCAAACCTGACGCGCTCTTTCGGCGAGTCCGCAAGATTTCCCTCTGACTATCTGCGATGGATCGTCCGTTGCTGATGCGGACGTCGTCGAAGCGCCCTTCGCTAGAGATGATATCTCTTGTAAGGTCTGGCTCGCGTACTACAATCCAGTCCAACGTTGGTACTATTTCCCCGACATGAACAGGGATGAATTCATCCTGTTCAAGGGCTTCGACACTGAGACAAAACTTAGCGCCAAGGCATTTCATACCGCTTTCGACAACCGCGTCGCGCACGCTGATGCGAAGCCGCGGTGGAGTGTCGAGACGCGCCACCTAGTCTATTTTGAGTGATCGGCGCGGCTAGCCTTCCAGGTGCGAGGCGGCGGAATCGATGAGCGTTTGGCGAATGATGCGCCAGACGCGTTATTCCGGGTGGACGTTGGAAACGTACTTGGTTGGGAGCGGGGACTCGAACCAGCGTCAGCCACCCTTGATCTAGGTGATCGAGTAAGTCGTGGAGCTCATTTTGGTCGGCGACTACATAGCCGACGCTATTCTAGCCGCGGGGCAGATAGACCGCTTTTTGTGGCGCCCGAGATTGATGGGGTGGACGCTCCCTGACGGCATCGCTGTGCCAAAGTAGTGGTGTCGTTGATCATCACTTGAACGGAGGCGTCCATGTTGGAAGTTAACACAATCGGGTTGGATCTGGCGAAGAATGTGTTCCAGGTGCATGGCGGGGATGCGTCGGGAAGTGTGCTGTTCAGGAAGAAGCTTCGCCGCGATCAGGTGCCTGGGTTCTTTGCCACGCAACCGACCTGCACGGTTGCCATGGAGGCTTGTGCCGGCGGCCATTACTGGGCGCGGGAGATTGCGAAGCTGGGACATGCTGTCCGGTTGATCGCCCCAGGTTACGTCAAGCCTTTCGTGAAGCGGCAAAAGAACGATGCCGATGACGCCGAAGCGATCTGCGAAGCAGCCCAGCGGCCGACCATGCGGTTCGTTGCCGCGAAGAGCGAAGAGCAACAAGCTGCGGCCATGGTGTTTCGCGTTCGTGACCTTGTGGTGCGCCAGCGGACCCAGACCATCAATGCGATACGTGGGCATCTTGCCGAATTCGGACTGGTGGCCGCGCAGGGGCTCTTCCATGTGACCAAGCTTGTTGCTGCGATTGAGAAGGATTCCACCATCCCCGAAGCTGCCCGCCCAATCCTGTTTCTGCTCGTTGAGCAACTACGGTCGCTTGACGCGGAGTGGCCGTGCTTGACCGCGAGATTGCCCGGCGCGCCAGAGAGGATGCGGAAGCCCGGCGATTGATGACCATTCCCGGTATAGGACCGATCACCGCTACAGCACTTGCCGCGTTGGCCCCATCTGCTCAGACCTTCAAGAGAGGTCGCGATTTTGTGGCATGGCTCGGCCTCACGCCGCTGCAACGCTCCTCGGGCGGCAAGCAGAAGCTCGGGGAGACATCCCGGATGGGCGAACGAACCTTGCGTCGGCTGCTGATCATCGGAGCCAGCGCCACCGTGCGCTGGGCCATGCGAAAGGGATCGATGACGGATCCTTGGCTCTCGCGGATGCTAGAGCGCAAGCCGCCCATGCTGGTGATCGTCGCCTTCGCCAAGACGGCGCGCATCGTATGGGCGTTGATGGCCAAGGGCGGCATTTACCGGACGCCGGCGTTGGCAGCGAGATAGTCCGCTCCTCGAGCGGGCTACCCAAGTGTGAGAAAGTCGAACGGAGAGTATGGCGCTACGGTCAAAGAGACGGGATCGGGAAAACCAGATCATGGATACGTGCTTCGAGCACGCGAAGTTGAGTTGGACCCGTTCCGCGAACTCCCATACGGGCCGGCGGCATGTGACAGCCGCATCAGAGGCCGGACACATGTCAGCACCTGGGACGAAGGGTCGGCAGCAGAATTCTCGACATAAGTCCGAAAGCTCTCGCCTTCGATCGGTCCCTTGACGAACCATCGCATCGATCCGATCATGGCGCAGGGCTGCCATAAGGGTCATGGTCTTCCAACGCCAGTGGGAACCTTGGTGGGAAGTATGCGCCCGCGCGGCGCCCATCCTCGCAGGGGGGCCATGTCGGTCCGCGTCTAAGTCTCGTCGATGAAGAGCAGCCGCTCAGCTTCGCCGCGACTTTGATACTTTGCCCACTGGGCTCGCCGCCACGGCACCTCGGGACGATCGCATTCGCCGGCCAGCACGCTTTTTTGAATTCGGGCTTCTTGGCATGCACGAAGTCCCACACTGAGCGGTAGTCGACCTTCAGGCCGCGTCCGGCAAGCTCGGCAACGAGCTTAGGTTTGGTGAAATCGCCAGCCTTGATCCGCTGCGACAGCCAGGCCGCATGCTCTCCCGAAATTGCCTTCGGCTTGTGGCCGCCAATGTGGCCAGGCTCAATGCCGCCGGTCTCCACGAGCCGCCGCATCCAGCCGATGGCCGTGCTGATTGCCACGCCAAATTGCTTGGCGGCCGAATTGCGGAACGTCCCGCCCTCGATCGCGGCCAGAGGTAAGGCTTGCACATCCATGCTGGCCTCCTTCCCAGCCAGCATGCTGATTCGGAAACACGTTCATTTGGGAATCCCAAATCGTTTCAACCGTAAGCGTGGCGTTGAGGCCCTTGAGAATTCTTGTACTCAGTCGTGAGAGCACCGCTAGAAGAGTCATCTTCAGCAAGGGTGCTCACAATGGACGACCATTCGGACGACATAAGACGACCATTGTCGCCGCGTATCGAAGTGTACGCTGGCGCAGGTCGAAAGCGCTGGCTGGACGATTTGAAGGCACAGAATGCCGCGGAAAGCCTCGAGCCGGGGGCGATTGTCACAGATGTCGCACGACGCCATGGCTGCCGGCCGCAGCAGGTACATGACTGGCGGCGTCGGGCGCGTTTGGGCCAGTTGGTGCTGCCGGCTTCGGCAGACACGCTGTCGTTCGTGCCGGTGGTGTCGGAATCGGCGTTACCGGCGGCCTCAGAGCCCACCGGGTCGCCGGAAGCAGCCGTGGTGACGGTCGAGTTCCAGGGGGCACGCGTGGAGGTGCGCGGGGCGCCTGGCCTTGCTGTGTTGAGTGATGTGTTCATTGCGCTCCGACGGACACGTTCATGCTGACGGCGCCCGCGAGCCTCATGATCTATGTTGCGACCCAACCTGTCGACTTCAGGAAGGGTGCGGAGGGCTTGGCGCTGTTGGCGAAAGAGACGCTGGGCCGTGACCCGATGAAGGGCGTGGCGGTGGTGTTCCGTGCGAAGCGCGCCGATCGGGTGAAGATTGTCGTCTGGGATGGCAGGGGCCTTGTGATGTACTGGAAGCGGCTAGATGGCAGCGGCTTCAAATGGCCTCCCATCGTGGCCGGCGTGATGCGGATGAATGCCGCCCAGCTGTCCGCCCTTCTGGCCGGCATGGATTGGACGCGGATGCACGCGCCTCGAATCCCGCAGCCGAAAGCGCTTGCGTAAAGATACAAATCTTCGCTTCATCGGGGCGCGAAGCATGGCAGTCTTGGGCCAATGAGTGATTTGCCTGATGAACTGCCGAGCGATCCGGCCGAGTTGCGTATCTTTGCCGCGGCTCTGCTGGATCGCTGCGCCAGGCTCGAGCGGTTGCTCAAGCTTGCAAAAGATGCGCAGTTCGGTCGGTCCTCGGAAAAGTTGGACGCTGATCAGCTACAGCTTGTTCTGGAGGACATCGAAGAGGCCGTCGCGGCTCTCGAAGCAGCTGAGGATCGCGCCAATCCCAGAGCCCGCGAGAAGAGAACTGCCAAGCGCAACCGTGGCCAGCTTCCGGAGCATTTGCCGCGCATCGTCGAAACCCTGATGCCGGCTGCAACCTGTTGCCCGTGCTGCAAAGGCGATCTCTTTGAGATTGATCGCGATGAAAGTCAGAGGCTCGACGTCGTTCCGGTGCAATACCGAGTGATTGTGACCCGCCGGCCCAAGCTGGCTTGCCGCGCCTGTCACGGCGTCGTTCTCCAGCACACTGCTCCCGAGCGACTGATCAGGGGAGGATGGCCCACCGAGCGGCTCGTCGCGCATGTGATCGACGCCAAGTATCATTGGCATTTGCCGCTTTACCGCCAAGCGCAGATGCTGGCGACGCACGGTATCGCCATTGATCGTTCCACACTTGCTTTTTGGGTTGGCTATGCCGCCCAAGAATTGAAGCCCTTGTGGCATCGTCTGCGCGAGCTTCTGCTCGCCTCTTCGAAGCTCTGTGTCGATGAGACCCCGGCGCCGGTGCTGGATCCGGGGCGCGGCAGGACCAAAACCGGCTACTTCTGGGCGCTGTCACGCGATGACAGGCCCTGGGCTGGACCTGACCCACCTGGCGTGGTTTACGCCTATGCACCGGGCCGTGGGGCCGTTCATGGCTTGAGGCTGCTCGAGGGCTATCGCGGCATCATCCACTGCGACGGCTATCAGGCTTACAAGACCATGACCCGAGAGACGCGTGCGGACGCCTTGTCCGGAACGCTCGCCTTCTGCTGGTCGCATCTGAGGCGCCAGTTTGTGAAGATCGAGCGCGAGGCTGCTCCGGCGCCAGCTCCGGTTGCCCGCGAGGCTCTTGAGCGCATCGCCCAACTTTACACGGTCGAGAAAGCGCTCCGCGGCCGATCGGATGCCGAGCGCCGTGCTGGCAGGCAGGCGCATGCCCGACCTCTGGCTACAGCCTTGAAGCGGTGGTTTGAGGCCAAGCTTGATTACCTTGCACAAAAGAGCGACACGGCGAAGACCTTGCGTTACGCGTTGCGTCATTGGGACGGCCTGGCGCTTTACCTTGATGACGGGCGCATCGAGATGGACACGAATGCTGTCGAGCGTGCGATGCGGCCGATCAAGCTCAACGCCAAGAACTCCCTTTTTGCCGGTTGCGACGAGGGCGCCGAGAGTTGGGCAGTACTAGCTTCGTTAATCGAGACCTGTAAGCTCAATAGCGTCAGCGCCGAGCACTGGCTCTCCGACGTTCTCGCGAAGCTCGTCAATGGTTGGCCTGCGGCGCGACTGGACGAACTGCTTCCATGGGCATCGACTTACATGTTGCATACCCACGATCCGAGGCTGGCGGCATGAGCCTCAACACGACCGCCGTCCGGATCAAGGTGACCCTCAAGGACGTGAAACCGGAGGTGATGCGTCGCCTTGTCGTACCCGTCACGCTGCGCCTTGACCGGCTTCATCTGACGCTTCAGGCGGCGTTTGGCTGGACGAACGGCCACCTCTTCGAGTTCTTCGCTGGTGAGGTCCGTTGGGGGATTCTTGATCCACACAACGATTACGGCCACCAGCCCATTGATGCCAGCAAAGCGCGGCTTTGCGATATCGTTCGCGAGACCGGCGCCAAAACGATCCATTATCTCTACGACTTCGGCGACAGCTGGGATCACGTGATCAAGCTCGAAAAATGGTTCGACAACACGACAACGGAGGGACTGCCCCTCTTGCTCGAGGCCACCGGCCGTTGTCCTCCGGAAGATGTCGGCGGTGCATCAGGCTATGCCGAATACCTCGACGCCATCAGCGACCCCACCCATCCGGAGCACGAACAAATGCGCCTCTGGGGTCCGGAGCAGTTCGATCCCAACGTCGTCGACCGGAGGGCGCCCGAGGCCGCCGTCAACGCATTGTCGGAAATATGGAAGCCGCGCCGGCGCACCACGCGCTCAAAATAGACGTCAAGCGCCAATCAAATGGTCCTCAGAGCTACGCTTACATTCAACCTAACCCCAGACAGCTTTAGAACCTCAGCTCTGGCGAGGGGTGTCTGATGCGCGCTGCGCAGCTGGGACGGCGCAGCGGCCCCCGGGAACTGGGCTGAGCGAAACGGCGCTAACGACGCAGTTTGGGACAAGTACGGCAGGGCATCTCGACTTTCACTGAGCCAGACGCGTGCGCTGAATGCGTCATCGGCGCGACGCTCTGGCAGGGGCGGCTTCGAAGTTGGTGCGCCCACCGGCGATCATCCCGCCATCGACCACCAGGTCGTGGCTGTTGATATAAGCCCCTTCATCGGAGGCCAAGAAGAGGGCTGCCGTCGCGACGTCGCGTGGCAATCCAGAGCGCTGAAGCGGCGTCGCCTTGGCCAGATTGCGAGCGAGCTTCTCCAACTTTTCGTCGGCCTTCCCCGGAGTTAAACCTGAGGCCGCCTTAGATCCTCCGAAGAAGATTGAGGTAACGACAGCCCCCGGCGAGATGCAGTTCACCGTCACGCCGTAGCGGCCCAGTTCCAGACCGGCAAGCTCGGTGGCGCGCTTTACTCCGGCTTTAGCCACCGAGTAGAGGTAGTTGCCCATGTGCCCGCGGAGGGCCGCCACGGACGAATTGTTGATGATCGCGCCGCGTCCCTGCGACTTCATGATCGGGGCCGCGTGGCGGATACCGAAGATAACGCTGCCCAACAGCAGATCCATCGCATACCGAAACTCGTCCGCTGTGACGGTGTCCGGCTCGCCCTTCTGGGTGGAAGCGCCAGCGTTATTAAAAAGACAATCGAGGTGACCGAAGGTTTCCACGGTCGCGTGAACAGCTGCCGCTACCTCTTCCTCCCGAGACACGTCGGCGGCGAAGAACCGAGTGCCCGATCCGAGAGCTCTCACCATCTCGGCGCCCTTCTCGGCATTTCGCCCTATGATCATCACCTTCGCTCCCTCGGCGACGAACAGTTCGACGGTTGCCTCACCTATCCCGCTTGTGCCGCCCGTAATGAGGGCCACCTTGCCGGCCAATCGGCTCATTCTTGATCCTCCTAGAGATCGCGGCAACGCGCCGCGTTCAACGTCTAATGCTCCCGCGTTAATCGGGTGATCGAGCCCCGTCATCTCCATAAGGTTCTAGCGCCGCCTCATAACTGCAGGGGAAACGCATTACCAAATTCTTTGCCACGCGGATGAGCAGCTCTCGTTGTAGCGGGGATTTTTGGTTCATCGGCGCATTGTTGTCTATGCTTGCGCCGCAATGCCTCAACTTTGGGGGGCTAGACGCACGAAATCTGCGCGAAGAACCGGATCCAATGGCCTTGGTCGGGGCTCGGCGCTACAGGCGCAATGTCCGATGTGTCGGGACAGCCTCAGCCCGTGCGCGGTGCAAGGGCGCGGCGTGCGCTGAATCAACGCCGGATGCCTGTGCGCGACCCGACGCTAGCCGTATTCCGCTCGTCGGTTTTTGGGGACGCCCATGTTTGACTTCGTCTGGATGCGCAGCGGCGCCGCGCTCGAGATCGGCTCCGTGCCGTGCCCGCAGGCGGCGACCTTGACCGCATCGGCCGCAGCGATCGGTGGCTTGGTCCCGATGATGTTCATGACCCGTGTCAGATTATAGGCCAAGACCGAGGTGCCATCTCGGCCGCTACTTTTGGGAGCGTTTTGGTGAGGAAGTGTGTCGCTCCCATGCGGGCCTTCATCCTGCCAAACGGATGTGGCCGAGTGCGACCGCTACTGACAGCAGCTAAGTATCGTCGTTCCGGAGGAGCCTTCACCGTCCGCCGCGAACCAGAACAAAATCGCGGCAGGCCACTTCGCCCACCACCTCCGCCCAAGCCTTGTTCGGCACTATTGTCGCGCTGGCGCGCATCAAAGCAGCCCACGCCGCAGGACCACCAGCCTATAAGTATTGGGTGACCACCGAACAACTCGGCCAGCGTGTGAATTTGCGGCACTCTACATGTCAGAAGGCCTTCCATTACGCAAGAGTTGTCCCTCGCGGGGCAGGGCGGGGCAGAAATCGTGTTTGCGTAAAAAGGCGCCCGCAACACGTTCTGTGATACGGCCGTTCCTGAAGCAAATCATTCCAGCACCCTTTTCTGCGACCAAGAAGGTGGTGCTGAGGCGTATCCGAGCTCTTCGTCGATCCGGGCCCGGGATCAGATGGAAATGTCATGTTAGCTTTAGGATGTCCGGCCGGCTAAGGAGAAGGCCATCCTTCTCGGTCTGCTGGCCAAGTCAGCTCGTAGCATGCCGACGTTTTCGTCCGGAATCCTGCGAATTTGTGCCGAAAATAGCTGATTTTCTGCGATATTTTTGCCGATGCGCTGCGTGTTCGCTTGATTCTTCCGGTTAGAAATATTGTCTGAGTAGGAGATCGCAGATGAATTTCGTCTTCCCAACGAAATCAAGACGCACGAGCATCGCGTGGGACTGACGCATGGGAGTTCGCGAAGGTGTGACCGCTGGACACAGCTTGTGGCTCCGACCAATGCGATCGCGGGTATTGCCGCTACAGATGAGAATTGTCGCAAAGCTGGCGCGACGATTCTCGCCTCCGCCTCGCGAGGTATTCGCGATGAGCGAGAAAGAGTGAGCGCTCAAAGTTCAACCGCTAGTACCAGAGACTGTCCATTTAGCATTCAGTGTCAGGCCCGAAGCAAACCAAGAAATTCATCAAGTCTCGGTGTATTGCCGTTTCCCGGTGAAATCGCGATCCAGCTTCCGCCCCTTGGATATGAGGTCTCAAGCGAACCTGCTGGCGGCCGGGCGTGGGCTGTCGGGGGGCCGGTTTGCTTGCCAGCTCGCATCGTGGTGACGAGAGGCCCCGTCGCAATCCATGCGGATCGGTTATTTAGATTGAGCGCCAGCATCACTATCTTTGACCGTTCTAAACCCAGGCTGCGCGAGTTGGATTCACTGCTTAAGAGGTGTCATAATACCTTAAATTTGAGAGTAGATACGTTTAAGGGCAAGGTTTTTGCGGCAGAAGTGGTCATAGGCCAGGTATTATTTGCGTCGCATTTTCGTTGGCTCCGACGTTTTCCCGCATTAAACAGACATCTTGCAACGAAATTCACCTGAAGGAAGCTGGGAGCCGATCATGCGCTACGATCGAATAGACGCCCGCATCCTCGAGATCGTGCAAAAAAACAATCGCTTGACGTCCGAGGAGATCGGCGAACTTACCGGGCTGTCTGCTACCGCGTGCCAACGACGACTGAAGAGGCTCCGTTCGGACGGCATCATCGAAGCCGATGTCTCAATCGTTTCGCCGAAGGCGGTGGGAAATCCTATCCAAATGCTCGTGCTAGTGACTCTAGAGCGGGAGCGCTCGGACATAGTAGACAAGTTCAAAAAAGCCATCAAATCGTCAGCTGAAGTCGTCAATGGGTTTTTCGTAACCGGCGACGCAGACTTTGTCCTATACATAACTTCTCGTAGCATGGAAGATTATGAGCAGTTCACCCGACGTTTCTTCCACGTGAACCCAGAAATCAAGACGTACAAGACGATGGTTATATTGGACCGCGTGAAGGCGAGCTTTGCCATTCCAATTGAGCCTCCAGCCGAGGATGACTAACGCTCGTAGCGTCGAATAGTTCGGTCACGGAACGGGCACAAAGTAACGGATCACGGCACGTTTCTGATCCGCAGAAGATCCCCAGAACTGGACTGAGCGACGAACGACCAAGTCCATTGTATGGTAGCAGTACCCTCAAGGTGTACGCTATCGAAACGACTTTTCGTGCGTTGCTTAAT
>NZ_JACMYO010000187.1 GCF_020889685.1 Bradyrhizobium oropedii | reverse complement strand
GAGTGCTGCATGTCGGCCGCGAGCGTGCGGACCAGGTTGGTGGCTTCGGTCGACGCGCCGGCCAGCGTGCTCTGGGCCTCGCGGGCGGAGGCGACGACGGCTTCCGCGGTCGCGGAGCCGGCCATCGAGAGTGAGCGCTCGACGTCGCTGGCGAGAGACTTGACCTGGCCCGTGACGTCGGCCGACGTCGCGATCAGCGTGGTCTGGGCCTCGCGGGCACCGGTCATGATCGCTTCGGCGGCCGCTGAGCCGGACATCGACAGCGATTGCTCGACATCGGAAGCCAGCGACTTGACCTGGCTTGCGGCTTCGATCGAGGCCGAGACCAGCGTGGTCTGCGCGTCGCGGGCGCCGGACAGCACCGAGGCTGCGGTGGCGCTGCCGGCCGCCTGCAGCGTGCGCTCGACGTCCTCCGACAGCGCCTTGATCTGCGAGCGACGTCGCCGGATGCGGAGACCAGCGAGACCTGGGCGTCGCGGGCACTGGTGAGGATCGAGTTGGCGGCGCTGGTGCCGACCGCGGTCAGCACGCTCTCGACCTCGGCGGAGCTCTGCTTGAGCTGGTTGCCGACATCCGCGGACACGGTGAGCAGCGCCTGCTGCGCGGTGCGCGCGCCGGTCTGGATGGTTTCGCTGGTGTTGACCACGAGGTTGGTCAGCGAGCGTTCGGCGTCCTCGACATGCGACTTGATGCTCGACGACAACAGCTCGGCGCGGGACATCAGGTCCTCGCTCGCCTGGCGGCCGCTGCTCTCGATGCGGCCAGCGACGGCCTCGACGCGCGAGCCCAGGAGGTCCTCGAACTGCGCGACGCGGGTGTCGATGTCACCGGCGATCACGCCGACGCGGCTCTCGATGCCCTGCTGGATGTCGGCGAAGCGTGCCGAGATGGTGTCGGTCAGGTTCGAGCTGTGGCCACTGATGGTCTCGACGAGACGGGTGTTGTGACCGTTGATGGTATCGGCGAGCCGGGTGCTGTGGCCGTTGATGGTGTCGACGAGGCGGATGCTGTGGCCGTCGATGGTTTCGGTGACGCCGTTGATGCGGTGGTCGACCGCGGCGATCGCCTGCACGGTGCCCTCGGTCAGGGTCGTGGTGAGCAGGCCGAGCCGCGAGTCGATCGAGTGGATTGCCTGGGTGGCGCCTTCGGTCAGCTGCGTCGCGAGCGTACCGAGATGGCCGTCGATGGTGTCGGTGACCGACTTGGCGCGGCTCTCGAAGGTAACCTCGATCGTCTTCATGCGGCCGTCGATCGCGTCGTCCAGCGACTGCAGGCGGCCGTCGAACGTGCCGATCTTGGTGGCGAGCGAGCTGTCGAACGACGACAGCTTGTCGTTCAGCGAGGCGTCGAGATGGGTGACGCGGCTGCCGAGCGTGGTCTCGAACTGCAGCAGGCGCTGGTCGAGCGAAGCGGTGATCTCGCCGCTATTCGTGGTGACGCGATGGTCGAAGGTGTCGACATAGGTCTTCAGGCTGTCGGCAATGTCCTGGGTCCGCTGGCCCATGCGCTCGACGATGTCGCCGCCGAAGGTCTTCACCGTGCGGTCGAATTCCGAGATGTGGCGGGTGATCAGGGCGCCCAGCGTGCCGGAATCGCGGGCGAATTTCTCGGCGAGCTCGCTGCCGTGGTTCCTCACCAGGTCGTCGAACGCGCTCATCTGCAGCGACAGCGAGTCGTGCGCGGTCTCGGTCTGGCCCACCACCTTGGCGACCAGCGAATTGACGGTGACGTCGAGCGCCTCGCTCGCCCTGTCGCCGGAGGTCATTATCTGGCCGGCGAGGCGGTTGCCGGCGTCGTCGATCTTGCTAACGAGGTCGTTGCTGCGCAGCTCGAGCTCGAGCAGCAGCGAATCCGCGGAGTTCTTCAGGGAATCGTGGACCTCCTCGGTGCGGTCGGAGATGCCGTCGACGATAACCGACGAACGCTGCTCGAACTCGCCGGTGATGCGATCGATGCGCTCGTTCAGCATCTCGTGGACGCGATCGGCCAGATCGACGAACTCGTCATGGACGTGGCCGGTCTTGAAGTTGAGGCTGGTGGTCAGCCGCTCGGAGGCGTCCATCACCGCACGCGTGGTCTCGGCGCTGGCTTCCTCGAGGCGGTCGAGCAGGTCGCCGCCGCGCTCGCCGAGCGCGAGGATCATGTTGTCGCCGGCATGGCTCAGCGCGGTCGTGATGTGCTGGCCGCGCTCTTCCAGCGCGCCGGTGATGCTCTTGGCGACCTCGTCGACGCGCGAGGCGATCGCGTCCGAGATCAGCGCGATGTCGTGGCGCAGGTCGATCTGCACGCCGGAGATCGCGCTGCGCACCTGCTCGGCCTGGCCGACCAGGTTGTCGCGCTGGTGGGCGATGTCCTGCAGCAGCGCGCGGATGCGCACTTCATTGTCGGAGTAGGCGCGCTCCAGCGCCGCAACCTCGTTGGCAACGAGGGTCTCGAGTTCGCCGGCGCGCGCAATCGCGCGCTCGACGCCGTCGCCCATCGCGGCGACTTCGCGGCGGATCGCCTGGCCGACCGTCACCATGGAATCGGCGGCGGCGTTTTCCGGTTCGGAGAATCGCATCGCGACCTGCGCCATCGATTGCGCGATCATCTGCATGCGCTGACCGTGCGAGGCGAGGCTGGCGAGATAGTAGAACAGCAGGACCGGAACGGCGAACAGCGCGGCGAGACCGGCGAGCACCAGCACGCCGGTACCCTGGGCCATCGAAGCCTGCAGGGCCGGCCAGAACGCGATGGTGAGGATGACGCCGCCGAGCAGCCAGGCGCCGGAGCAGACAAAGAACAGCGTGAAGGCGTTGCGGGCGCGCCTCCCTGCAGCGTCTGCAGCATCTGGCCGATGGTCTCGCGATCATCGTTGGCGGCGCGGCGCGGGGCGCGCGGCTCCTCGATCGGCTCGAACGCCGATCGATCGTTATTCGCGCGGGACTCGAACGCTGTGGCCGAAAAATCCGGAGCTGATGGCGGCAGGCTGGGCGGCGCGGCGCCTTCGTTGAGGGAGCTGCGGTGCTCCGCGCCCTGTTCGCTGATGTTGAGGGCTTCCTGGATGGCAGAAAGCGCGACTTCGGTGGGATCTTTGACCTTCTTGGGAGTGTTCGCCATGTTCAGTCTGACCCTCTCACTATTTTACGCGTCGGCGAGCCTGCGATTGTCCCCACGCAAGCTCGAAGCCGGTGCCCACAAGCGGAGCGCAAGCGCCCCCCTCGGCGGCTTGTCCGCTACATCCGCAAACATCCTATGGGGAGAGTGATGCGAATGAAATGCTTGCGATTAATACTTTCTTAATCATCGTTAACAGCTTTGCGCCATAAGGCCTTATGGGTACTCGAAATTCCTGCCGTAGCGCGCCGATTGTGTCCGGAAATTGTCCAGAATCGGGCGGTTTTGCCGATCATCCCGACAACAATCCGTTAACCAGTTTCGTGATTGGCTGGCCGACGATCCGCCCGGCGAGGCCTGGCGGAGACGACAGGGACAGGCCATGCCGCTTCATCTCGAACGGGTTGAATGGACGCAATCACCGCCGCTCGCGCCTGGCGGCGGCCCGATCGACGTCGATCACCTTCGGCGCATGACATTGGGTGATCCGGACCTGGAGCGGGAAGTCCTGGCCATGTTCTCGACCCAGTCGGCCCGGATCCTCGGAGAGCTGGCCGCCTTGCCGCCCGAGGCTCCGACCCACGCCCACACCCTGAAAGGGTCGGCGCGGGCGATTGGCGCCTTCGGCGTCGCCGAGTCTGCCGCCCATCTGGAGAACGCGCTGGCCGCTGGTTCCGATCCGGCCCAACCGCTTGCCGCGCTCGGGGCCGCAATTGCCGAGGCGCGCACCGCGATCGAGCTGATTCTGGGCCGCTCCTAGGCTTCTGCCTGACCTCAACGGCTCGCCGCAGCGGCCTGGATACCGTCCTGGCCGGCTGGCAGGTTTTCGGTCTCCGCGCTAGCGCTGTGCGGATCGACCCGTTATACGACTGCCGGGACCTTTCCATCCATCGTCCGGCGCATTCCGGCAGCACGAGCAATCATGGCCAAAATCCACTTTATCGACCATTCCGGCGAGAAACGCTCCATTGATATCGAGAACGGCGCGACGGTGATGGAAGGCGCGATCCGCAACGCCATTCCCGGCATTGAAGCCGAATGCGGCGGCGCCTGCGCCTGTGCGACCTGCCATGTCTATGTCGATGAAGCGTGGCGCGAGAAGGTCGGCGCGCCGTCGCCGATGGAAGAGGACATGCTGGATTTCGGCTTCGACGTGCGTCCGAACTCGCGTCTGTCTTGCCAGATCAAGGTCACCGACGAACTCGACGGATTGGTCGTGTCGACGCCGGAACGGCAGGCCTAAAGCTTTTCGGTTCTGATTGAATCAGAACCGAAGCTCCAGCTTTGTTTTTGGTGCGTTTCTTCGCGCGAACCGGCGTCCACTTCGCTCGAAAACGCCTTGAGGTCTCTTATTCGCCGTCCGGATTCACGCCGCGACGGACCCAGCGGCGGAAGTTCTCCTTGACCTCCGCCGTCAGCGGCGTCGGCCTGCGCGTGGCCTCGTCGATCATCACGGTGACCGCTTTCGCCGACGCAACGCAGCGCCCCTCCGAAAACACCACTTGATCGAAGGTGGTCGATGTCCGCCCGAACTTGACGAGGCCGAGCCCGAGCTCGATCTGGCCGGGCCAGTGCAGCTCGGCGCGGAAATGGATGTCGAGGCGCACCATGATCCAGCCGAGCCCCGCCGGCATCAGCCCCATGGTCGGATCCTTCACCAGCGTGACACGGCCGGTTTCAAAATAGCTTGCATAGACGGCGTTGTTGACGTGCCCATTGGGGTCGAGATCGGCAAAGCGCACATTGTCGGACAGGCGGTAGGGAAAGTCTTCCAGGCGCAGTGCATCGTCGGCGCGGACAGGGGCGTTCACGAGGGATCTCCGTCGGTTTCCTGCCCATACAGCCGAGTTGCGCAAGCTCGGCAAGGGGTTGCCGCGCCAGCCGCTGTCCCTATTATGCATGTCCCGATCCGGCCATACTTGGCGGGACAGGCGAAAAGCCGTCCAGTCAACCTCAACTGAAAAGAAGCGGACATGAGCGAAGCGATCAAGACCGATGTGCTGATTATTGGCGCGGGCCCCTGCGGACTGTTCGCCGTGTTCGAACTGGGCCTGCTCGACATGAAGGTGCATCTGGTCGACATCCTCGACAAGATCGGCGGGCAGTGCGCCGAGCTTTATCCCGAGAAGCCGATCTACGATATTCCCGGTATTCCGTTCGTCACCGGCCAGGGCCTCACCGAGCAGCTGCTGGAGCAGATCAAGCCGTTCGGCCCGACCTTCCACCTCAACGAGATGGTGGAGAGCATCGAGAAGATCGGCGATCCGCTGTTCCGCGTGAAGACCGACGCCGGCAAGGAGTTCGAAGCCAAGGTGGTCGTGATCTCGGCCGGCGGCGGCTCGTTCCAGCCGAAGCGTCCTCCGGTGCCCGGCATCGAGGCCTATGAAGGCACGTCGGTGTTTTACGCGGTGCGCAAGATGGAGCAGTTCCGCGACAAGAACGTCCTGATCGTCGGCGGCGGCGACTCCGCGCTCGACTGGACGCTTAATCTGCATCCGATCGCGAAGCGCATCACGCTGCTGCATCGGCGCGACGATTTTCGCGCGGCGCCGCACAGCGTCGAGCAGATGCGCGCGCTGGTCGCCGACGGCAGGATGGATCTGAAGATCGGACAGGTCACGGGGCTCGAAGGCGCCGACGGTCAACTCTCGGGCGCCGCACTGAAGGCCAACGACAATGCGGTTTCGACGATCGCATGCGATACGATGTTGCCGTTCTTCGGGCTCACCATGAAACTCGGCCCGGTCGCGAGCTGGGGCGTTGCGCTGGAGAACAATCTGGTGCCGGTCGACACCGCGGCGTTCGAGACCAACGTGTCAGGCATCTTCGCGATCGGCGACATCAACACCTATCCGGGCAAGCTGAAGCTCATTCTCTCCGGCTTCCACGAGGGCGCGCTGATGGCGCAGAAGGCGCACCGCTACGTGTATCCGGACAAGCGGCTGGTGTTCCAGTACACAACCTCGTCATCGAGTTTGCAGAAGAAGCTTGGAGTGAACTGATTCCACTCCAACAGCGACCAATGCCAGGGGCATGGGCCTGTTGCTGCGCGGCGCGGGTACTGGAACGCTCCGTGAAATGGCCGTAGTCTGCTGCCATTCGGGTTTGTCGATCGATCAGGTGATGATGATGCGGAACACGCTGTCCAGACTTCGGCTGATCTTTGCGATCGCGACGGCCTTTGCGCTAGCCGCTCCGCTTGCGGCTTCGGCGGCCGAGCTGTCGGCGGCCGGCCTCTGGCAGAAGATCGAAGACGGCAAGCCGGAGGGCTGGTTCCTGGTGATCGAGCGCAACGGCTTGTTCGAGGGCATAATCGCAAAGATGTTTTCATCGCCTGCCGATCCGCCCAATCCGGTCTGCTCGAAATGCACCGACGATCGCAAGGACATGCCGTGGCTCGGCATCCCTCTCATCCGCGACATGAAGCGCAACGGGCTGGCCTATGAGGGCGGCAACGTGCTCGATCCGCGCAACGGCAAGATCTACAAGGCCAAGATGACGCTGAGTGCCGATGGGCAGACGCTGACCATGCGCGGCTATCTCGGCATTTCGCTGTTCGGCAAGGATGAGGTCTGGACCCGGCTGCCCGACACCGCGATGGCCCAGCTCGATCCGGCGATCGTCGCCAAATATCTGCCGGCGCAAGCTGCGGCGGTGAAGCCGCCGCCAGCGCCCGTGCCGGCGACGAAGCGGCACTAAGACCTCACACACACTCTCTCTCTCGTTGTCGATCAGGATCGCGTTCACACGCAGCCGCGCGCGTTCAGCGCGAGCGTTCAGCGTTGCTCCGGCGCGGTCGGCAGCGGCGCGACCGGCTCGGAAATCACCTCGGGCACACTGGTGTTCAACTGCAGCACGGTGGCGGCCGCGGGCGCTGCGGCATCGGCCATTGCCGCATGGCCTTCGGCACTCGGATGCACTGCGCCACCATACACTGCCGACAGGATGCCCCAGGTCGCGTCGTGGATGTCGGTCGGCTGCATCGAGGACGGCAGGCCCTGCGGGTACGTCATCGCCGCGAAATAGCTGTCGTTGGCGTCGCGGATCCAGCGCGCGCGCGGCAGGTAGGCGCGGTATTCGCCGGCGCTGCGGCCGCATTTGAGCGGCTGGTTGGCTGCGGCGACGATGTCGGACTCGAAGCTGTCGCCATTGGCGGCGAAGCAGTCGCGGTCGAACTCCGGATCGGTCGATGCGCGCGCGCAGAAACCGTGGCTCGCAAACGCCTCCTGATGCGCGTCGACGAAGGTCATGCGGTCAGCCTGCGGATTGCGGCAGATGATGCCGGACTGGCACTGCGCGAGCGCCTTGAGCTGCGGCAGGAACTCGTTCTGCACGAAGCTCGAGACCTCCGCGAGCCGCCGCGGATCGGCATTGAACGAGGGGTGGATATCGAAGCCGGCGCGGCCGCCGGGGCAGTGCGTGCCGCCATTGGCCAGCGCCGGATTGGCATAGGCCGTGTAGATCACGCGGGACAGGTCGCCGCCGACCAGAGGCTTCAGCGCATCGCGCAGCTTGGCAAAACCAGTCGGCAGGTCGCGCGCCAGTGCCGAACGGGCATCGTCGACGCTGGCCATCGAGCTGCCGCGGCTGAACAGCGTACGCTCGGTCGGCGTGTCGACGATCACGTTGGCGACGAGGCCGGAGAAGTAGATATCGTTGGCGCCGATCGACAGCAGCACGAGGTCGAGCGTGCGGTCCGGCTGCCGGCGCTTGGCGGCGGCGAGCGCCGTGCGCAGCTCCGCAATCTGGCCGTTGACGGTGCCCGAGCAGGTGTTGGCGGTTTTGGTCGGCAGACATTCCCGCGCCTGCTGCGAGCCGAGCAGGCCGTCGGCGATGGTGGCGCCGGTGCACGCCAGCGGCAGATAGGTCACTGCGATGTGCGGATATTGCACGGCGAGCGCAAGCGCGGTGCGGGTCTGGTAGCTGTACAGCGAGCGGTGGCACGCCGAGTTGAGCCACAGCGCGCTCTGGCGCTGCCAGTTCGTCAGGGTATCCGGCGCTTCGCAGGCGCGCCCGCCTTTGTACCCGGCGCGGCTCGGCCGGTAATACTGCGCGCCGCCGAGATAGGAGCGGAAGCAGAACCCATCGTCGGAGAGCGCAATCGCGCGGTCCGGATTGCCCTCGCCGGATGCGATGCTGTCGCCGAGGCCCGCGATCAGCAGGTCACGCACCGCGATCTGCGTCGTCACGCGCTGGTTGGCCTCCGCGCCGCTTGCGACGTCGACGGTCGCGACCGTGGTGCGGCCGTATCGGACCCGCAGATTGACCGGCTCGGCACAATCGAATGTCTGGGATTGCGGCCCGTCGCCGTCGTCGAACGACCAGGCGCAGGTGGCGCCGACCGGAACCGGGCCGGTGAGCCGCACGACGATCGGGTGATCGATCGGCGTCAGATAGCTTTCCTTGACGTTGTCGCGGGTGCAGGGCTCGTTGACGCGGCCTTGCAGGTCGATGCAGAGCCGGTTGACCGTGTTGCGTGCCCAGCCGCGACCGTCGCTTTGCAGTTCCAGCGCCTGTTCCGAGGCCAGCACGCTGCGGCCCAGCCCGCTTTCGACATGCAGACGGAAGTCGCGTTCCTCGCGGAACAGACGGAAGCGGTTGCGGACCTCCCAGGAGATCTGCAGCGAGCTGTCCTGGGCGTCCGCGGCTGACGGGAATACCGCCGTCAGTGCGCTGCCGAGCAGCACGCTGCCGATCGTCACACGTAGCGAAAATCGAACCAAAAAGCCAATCATGGCGCGGTTTGACGCGAGTGGTACGGCGAAAATAAGAGAAGCGGCGGCGGGGATCGAAAATCCGGGATCGAAGAACCCGGACGAGGGCCGATAACGTTGCCTGTTACCGCTTCAGCTGCCTGATCCGCTGCTGCCGGCTTTCGATCGGTTGCCGCACGGTCGCCGAAGCCGTGCAGGCTTGGCTCAATCTCTTTCGTTCCTGCCATGGCTGCACCACGTTGAGCCACAGCTCGCGCATGCCCATGATCGAGATCGAAATCCCGAACGGGATCAGGAAATAGAGGATACGGAACACGACCAGCGTCGCCAGCAATTGCTCCTTGCTGAACTCCGGCAGCGCCACCAGCATCGCGGCATCGAACACGCCGATCGAGCCGGGGGCATGGCTCGCGAAGCCGAGCAGCGTCGCCAGAATGAACACGACCGCCAGCGAGACGAAGTCGATATGCGGCTCGGTCGGCATCAAGAGGTACATCGCGAGCGCGCAGAAGCCGAGATCGACCACGCCGATGAAGATCTGCAACAGCGTCAGCTTGGCCGATGGCAGCACCACCTTCCAGCCGTTCTGGCCGAGCTCGCGGCGTTTCTCGCCGGTCAGGAGCCAGACGAAATAGGCGCCGATGCCGGCAAGACAGCCGAGCGCGATCAGCCGGTTCATCGCCGGCGGCAGCAGGTCCATCGCCGATGCCGCCGCGGGATGCCAGGCCATGCCGAAGCCGAGCACGAACAAATTGCCGAGCCAGAAGGTCAGGCCCGACAGAAAGCAGATCTTGGCGACGTCGATCGCGGAAAGGCCGTAATCGGAATAGATCCGGAAGCGGATCGCGCCGCCGGTGAAGACGGTGGCGCCGATATTGTGACCGATCGTATAGCTGGTGAAGCTCGACAGCGCTGCGATGCGGTAGGGGACGTGGGTCTTGCCGATCGTGCGCAGCGCGAAGAAGTCATAGAAGGTCAGCGTGCAGAACGCTCCGACCACGCACAGCGCCGCCAGCGCGATCCGGTGCGGCGCGATGTCGGTCAGCGCGGTGAGGATGATGCCGGTATCGACGCCCTTCAGGGTGTGCACCAGCGTCGTGACCGCAGCCGCGATGATCAACACACTCGCAGCGATCCCGAGCCGTTTCCAGCCGATCGTTTCCTTGAAACCACGCCCAAGCGTGGTCAGCAGCCGAAGCATTCATCCTCCCGGCGGGCGGCAATTTCAGTGGGACCCGGTCACGTACGGCGACGGGTGACGGGCAAGCGCACCGTACGTGATGACCCATAAGGCAAAACCGATGCGTTGTGCAGCCCTTGACAAGCCAACCTTCCGCTCCTGTCCAGCGTCATTGTCATACTGGCTACATATGTTCTCGCGCTGCGGAATGTGAGTCGCAGACATGCCGTCCGCTGTGACAGGATCACTCCATGTTCCGCCGTTCCCGGCGATTTCGTCGGCAATTTCGCCGATTTTGCGGTCGTCTCGGCGCCGCCGCGGGGCAGGTGGCGCGAAGCGAATGGACGATATGCATCGGCACGGGGACGTTGGAGCCCGCCGTGGCGTTTACCAAAGTGTGAAGTCGACGCGCGCATGAGCATGGAGTGTTCTGTGGACCACTGCGCGGGCCGGAATGCGGCGCTCCGGAGGCGGTCCGTAGGTCTATTGAGGCAAAACGCCGCGCAAGCTGGGCCACGGTCGTGCGGCCCGGCCGGCATGACGATGCCACACTTCGATCGTTGACGAAGTGTTCTATCGAAACGAATGCCTATGTCTCGCATTGGTTGCCGAGAGCGAGGACAGCACCATGCGACAGACATCTGCGAATCTCCGGCGCGTGCCCGACCGGCGCGCGGCGCCGCATCAACGGTCGAGCGGGCTTGCGGCGACGTTGACGCTCGCCGCGATGAGTCTCGGCTACGGCGTCGTGCAGCTCGACGTCACCATCGTCAACACCGCGCTCAACGCCATCGGCGCCTCGCTCGGCGGCGGCGTTGCCGAACTGCAATGGGTGGTCAGCGCCTACACCATCGCATTCGCCGCGTTCATCCTGACCGCAGGCGCGCTCGGCGACCGGATCGGTGCCAAGCGCATCTTCATGGCCGGCTTTGCGATCTTCACCGCTTCATCGGTCGCCTGCGCGCTCGCGCCTGATGCCGTGACGCTGATCGTTGCGCGCTGCGTGCAGGGATTGGCCGCGGCCATCCTGGTGCCGAACTCGCTCGCGCTGCTCCGCCACGCCTATGCCGACGAGAAGGCGCGGGGACGCGCGGTCGGCGTTTGGGCCGCAGGTGCGAGCCTTGCGCTGACCGCGGGCCCGTTCGTCGGCGGCGGACTGATCACCCTGGTCGGCTGGCGCGCGATCTTCCTGGTCAATCTGCCGATCGGCCTGGCCGGCCTTTGGCTCGCCTGGCGTTTTGCGGGCGAGACCACGCGCCATCAGCAGCACCGGCTCGATCTGCCGGGCCAGTTAGCCGCGATTGCCGCGCTGGGCACGCTGGCCGGCGCGCTGATCGAAGGCGGTGCGCTCGGCTGGGGCAGCCCGTTCGTGGTCGCAGGCTTCGTTCTCGCCGCGATCTTCTCCGTGCTGTTCGTCTGGCGCGAGGCCCGCGCGGAGCAGCCGATGCTGCCGCTCGCGCTGTTCAGCCGCAGGATGTTCGCGCTGACGTCGATCGTCGGCCTCCTCGTCAACGTCGCGTTCTATGGCCTGATCTTCGTGCTCAGCCTCTACTTCCAGCAGGTCAACGGACTGTCGGCGTTCGCAACTGGCCTGGCGTTCGTGCCGATGCTCGGCGCCGTGCTGCCCGCCAATTTGATCGCGCCGCATGTTGCGGAGCGGATCGGCGCGCCGCGGACAATCGCGCTCGGCGCCGCGCTCTCGGCCGCCGGATGCCTGGCGCTGCTGTTCATTGGCGCCGGCACCGGCTATCCGGCGATCTGCCTGCAACTGCTGGCGATCAGCGGCGGCCTCGGCCTTCTGGTCCCGCCCTTGACGTCGACGTTGCTCGGCAGTGCGGAGCCGCAGCATGCCGGCATCGCTGCCGGGGTGCTGAATGCGACCCGGCAGACCGGCAGCGTGCTTGGCGTCGCGCTGTTCGGCTCGATGGTCAGCCGGTCCGCGGCCTTCATCGCCGGCCTGCATGCGGCCCTCGGTATCTCGGCCGCTGTGTTGCTTGCGGCCGCCGCGCTGATCTGGATCGGCGCATCGTCGCAAGCGCGCTTACGAGAATTGGCGCGAACGCGACATTGCGCTGGGGCTTGCGTGAGCAAGTCAGATAAGCGTCCGCGCAGCTAAGCGTCCGCGCAGCCACCGTTTTCCGAGGCGAATTCCTTCTCATTCAAGGCTTCTTCACCATGCGTGGAGCCTTGCTGCGATGCGGTTACCGTTCGTACACGAATGCGCCTGTTCTTATGGGTCCATAACGGGGGCCTATATGTATCGCGTTCTAACCTGTCTCACCTTGGAACATGACTGGCGGTTGGTCGTCCTTGGTGGGGTGATCTGCCTGCTCGCTAGTGCCGTCGCGATCAGCCTGTTTCACCGCGCCCGCGCTGCGGAGGGCCGTGCCCGCGAGATCTGGATCGGTCTCGATGCGGCGGTCGGCGGTTGCGGTATCTGGGCTACCCATTTCGTCGCCATGCTGGCGTACGATCCCGGCATCGAGGCCGGATACAACATTCCCATCACGTTGCTGTCTCTGGTGCTCGCGGTTGCGATCCTTGCCGTCGGATTGGCGGTCGCAACACTCGATCAGCGCTGGTGGACGGTTGCGGCCGGTGGCGCGATCGTCGGCGCCGGTGTCGCCGCCATGCACTACACCGGCATGCTGGGGCTGGAGCTGCCCGCCCGCATCGTTTGGTCGCCCGGCATCGTGGCCGCGTCGATCGCATTCGGAAGCCTGCTTGGCGCGCTCGCGCTCGTCGTTGCCGCGCGTGGCGAACGGTTTGGACTGACGGCCGCCGCCACCGGTCTTCTGACCGTCGCGATCGTCTCGCATCATTTCACCGCGATGGGCGCGGTGACACTGGTCCCGGATCCGACGATCGTTCCCGACGGAATGTCGGTCTCGCCGCGCGTGCTGTCGTTCATGACCGCAGTTGCAGCGTTCGCGATCCTCGGCCTCTCGCTGATCGCCTCCATCCTCGATCGTCGCGCCAAGACCGAGCTTCACAAGCAGAAGATGGTGCTGGATACCGCGCTCGAGAATATGTCGCAGGGACTGTGCATGTTCGACGCTGACGGCCGCATCATGTTGTTCAACGAGCGCTACAGCGAAATGATGGGGCGCAATCGCGTGCCGCTCCAGGGACGTCTGTTGATCGACGTCCTGCAGGACCTCCATTCCATCGACGAGTGGGACGGCGATCCCGAAGAACTCTGCGATGCCCTGATCGCCGAGGCCAAGGCCGGCAACAGCGGAACGCGGATCATCAGCCGCAACGAGCGCGCGATCCGCGTCGTCGATCAGCCGATGAAGGGCGGCGGCTGGGTCGCGACCTTCGAAGACATCACCGAATGGCAGCAGGCCCAGGAACAGATCTCGCACATGGCGCGGCATGATGCGCTGACCAATCTGCCGAACCGGACGCTGTTCCGCGAGCAGCTCGAGAAGGCCTCGCGGTTGGCCAAGCGCTCCGACCAGCTCGCGGTGCTCTGTCTCGATCTCGATCATTTCAAGGAAATCAACGACACGCTTGGACATCCGATCGGCGATGCGCTGCTCCGCGAAGTCGCGCGCCGGCTCGGCGAATGCGTGACCGAGCACGACACCGTGGCGCGGCTCGGCGGCGACGAATTCGCCATCGTGCAGTTCTGCAGCAACTGCGAGCCGTCGGTCGTGTCGTCGCTGGCAAGTCAGGTGGTCGAGCGCATCGCCGCACCCTACGAGATCGGTGGCCATCAACTCGTGATCGGCGTCAGCATCGGCATCTCGCTCGCGCCCGAGGACGGCAAGGATCCCGACGAGCTGCTGCAAAAGGCCGATCTCGCGCTGTACCGCGCCAAGGCCGACGGCCGCTGCACCTATCGGTTCTTCGAGACCGGGATGGATGCGCGTGCGCAGGCGCGCCGCCTGCTCGAGCGCGACCTGCGGCTCGCGCTCCAGCGCGACGAGTTCGAGGTCTATTATCAGCCGATCCGCGATGTCGTGGGCGATCGGGTCGTCGCCTTCGAGGCGCTGGTGCGCTGGAATCATTCGCTGCGCGGGCTGATCGCACCGAACAATTTCATTCCGGTCGCCGAAGAAACCGGGCTGATCGTGCCGCTGGGCGAGATCGTGCTGCGCAAGGCCTGCGCCGAGGCGGTGAGATGGCCTGCGGACATCGCGGTCGCCGTCAACCTGTCTCCGGTGCAGTTCAAGAACCCGAATCTGGTGCCGTCGGTGAAGGCGGCGCTGGAGGCGTCGGGCCTGTCGGCGGATCGGCTCGAGCTCGAGATTACCGAATCGGTGCTGCTGCAGAACAGCGAGGCGACGCTCGCGGTGCTGCACGAGCTGCGTGGTTTCGGCGTCCGGATCTCGCTGGACGATTTCGGCACCGGCTATTCCTCGCTGAGCTATCTGCGCAGCTTCCCGTTCGACAAGATCAAGATCGACCGTTCCTTCGTGACCGACCTTGCGACACGCGAGGACTCGATGGCGATCGTGCGCGCGGTCACCGGCCTCGGCAAGAGCCTGGGCATCGTCACCACGGCCGAGGGGGTCGAGACCGATACCCAGTTCGACCTGCTGCGTCGGGAAGGCTGCACCCAGGCGCAGGGTTATCTGTTCAGCCCGCCGCGGCCGGCGGCTGAGATCATCAAGATGCTGCACCGGCGGCCGGAGCGGTCGGTGGCCTGATTTTGCGAGAAGGCTGGGTCGCTGGATTGTTCTCGAAAGCGTTCTAGCTCTTGCGCAAAGCAAAATAGGCGCCGCAAAACGCCATCACGGCGCCGAGGCACAGGGCGGCGAGGCCGGCGAGCACGGCGGAGATTGTCGAGACCGCGCTCGGCGCCGACGCGGCCTGGCCGGCGCCGGCCAGCATCAGCACGCCGACGACGATCAGGAACTGCCGCATCCGCTGCGGGATTTGGCCGGCCACCGCGCTGTGCATCAGATTGGCCGTGAAATAGCCGCCCGAAAACCCGACTGATGCGATCAACCACCACGCGATCGCCGCGCCGGCCGGCATGAATTCGTGGCTATCGGAGCGCCACAGGCCGCCGAGATCGAGCCCGTAGCGCGCGCCGAGCATATGCACGGCGAGCGCCAGCAGCACGCCGGATATCATCGCGCCGCCGAGGATGAGGTAACGCGGAAAATAGGTCGTCTCGGGCATGGCTCGCTTGTAGGATAGGCGCGACATCCGATGCAAGCGCGCGGATGTGTCTGAACAGGTGGAACGGCGGATTGCCAACAACGTTGCAGGATCGGCCGGAGGCAGGCGAGGGCGCAGCGGTGCGCTATGCCTACAAGGCCTCATTGATCGGCTCGGCGCACCAGTTCGAGCTGACCGAGGACGGGCTGTCGTGGCGGATCGCCGGCAGGTCGGGCCTGTGGGATTACGCCGACATCTCCGTGGTGAAATTGTCCTATCGCCCGGTCTCGATGCAGCAGCAGCGATTTCGCGCCGACATCGACAACGCCAGGGGTGGGCGGATCGCGATCCTCTCGACCACCTGGCAGACCGCGACGCTGGTGGCGCCGCAGGGCCATCTCTATCGCGATTTCATCGTCGAGCTGCATCGGCGGATGCAGGCGGCAGGCAGCACGGCCAGGCTGGTCGGAGGTCTCGGGCCGAAGACATACACTGCCGCACTGGCGCTGCTGGCCTGTCTTGCGGTGGCAATGATCGGATTGCTGCTGATGGCGTTGCTGACGGCAAACTGGACCGGCGCGCTGTTCCTGGTGGGCTTTGCCGCGCTGTTCACCTGGCAGGTCGGCGGCTTCGTCACCCGCAATCGGCCACGGCGCTACAGCTTCGATCAATTGCCCGATGCGCTCTTGCCGAAGGCCGATCGCAGTCAGTGAGTTGGCCGCTCTCGCGACCGAACTGTAAGCGGGCTGTAAGCAACACGCTGTAACATTGCCGACTGATTTGCTTGCAGCTGGAGTGTCAGATGACAATCCGGGCTCCATTTTTGGCTCTATGCCTCGTGCTCCTGAGCATCCCGCCGGCGCTTTCCAAGGGCAGCGTAGGCAACAAGCATGATCCGCTTGATCACAATCACGTCGACAATCTGCCGCCGGACGTGCGGCAGTACGTTGCCGGAATTTGCAAGGGAACGCCGGTCGCGCAGCACGACTTCGCGACCTACTCACCGCAGGAAAAGCGCTGGCGGATCAACCTCGAATATCTGCAGTGCGGCGTGATCGGGGAATATCGCAGAGGCAACCAGTGCCTCGATGTGGACTTCGTTGCCGAGGGCGCGCATTTTCGTCTCGCTCGAAAGACGTATGCCGCCTGTGGTTATTGATGTTGGCGCTGCGTTCCGAAGGCCAATAACTCGGAGTGAATGCGCGACGTCACTCCGTCGAGTCGAAATCCTCTTCGGTCGCGCTCAGCATTCCCGCCAGTGTCCGCAGGCCGAGGTCGAGCTGCTCCATCGGCGGCGCGGCTAGCGCGAGCCGCACCGCATTGGGCGCGTGCCCCGGCGTGGCGGCGAAGGTGGTCGACGGCGTCAGCGCGAT
>NZ_JACMYO010000186.1 GCF_020889685.1 Bradyrhizobium oropedii | reverse complement strand
CGAGCCCGCCGCGGTGACGGTGCAGTCGATCGCGTCGAGCAGCGAGCCGCGGCGCTCGCCGGCCAGCGTCCGCGTCAGTTCCAGGTTGGCGCGGGTCGCCGGATCGATCGCCATCGTGGTGCCGGCAGCCTCGCGCGCCGGCGGCGACAGCGGCGGACGTTTGCCCACTTGAGTGCGGTCGATATAGGTGACGGCGGCGGCTGCGGCAGTCGCCTCCAGCCGCGACATCGCGGACAGGCCGTCCATGGTCGCGACCGCAAAATAGTCGCACAGCCGCCGCTCGGCGGTGGCGCTGTCGAACACGTCGCGGGTCAGCGGCGTCACCGACGGCAGCTCGCGCAAGGTCGGCGCCAGCTCGTGGTCGCTATAGAGCGCGTCGGTGACGATCGCTTCGTTCGGATTGATGCGCGCCAGCGTTGCCGCGAGCTCTGCGGTCGCGCACTCCGTCACCATGAATTCGGAGGTCGAGATGTCGATCCAGGCAAGACCAAGACGATCCGCGCCGGCCGATCCGCGCGCGCGTGCGATCGCGATCAAATAATTGTTGGTGCGGGCGTCGAGCAGCGTGTCTTCGGTCAGCGTGCCCGGCGTCACCAGCCGCACCACGCCGCGGCGGACCACGCTCTTGTTGCCGCGGGCCTTTGCCTCGGCGGGATTCTCCGTCTGCTCGCACACCGCGACGCGGTGCCCCGCGCCGATCAGGCGATGCAGATAATCCTCGGAGCGCTCGACCGGCACGCCGCACATCGGGATGTCCATGCCCTGGTGCTTGCCGCGCTTGGTCAGCACGATGCCGAGCGTCTTCGAGGCAATCTCGGCGTCCTCGAAGAACAGCTCGTAGAAGTCGCCCATCCGGTAGAACAGCAGCAGGCCGGGGTGGGCGGTCTTGATCTCCAGATACTGTTCCATCATCGGCGTGACGCGCGACGGCGCCTCGGCGGCAGGAGCGGGCTCGGGCGGAACGGGGATGGGCTGCTGAATGGTCATGAGGGCCGGGAAACTACAAAATTTCGTCGTGCGGTCCTATCCGCGAAGGCGGGGTTTTCCACCCTGTCCACGGTGCCATTATGTCAGCCCTCACGGTAATGCGTGCGGGGCGCGCAGCGGCGTCAATTGACCTGCTGCGGGCACGCTCCTAAAACTCCCCTCAAGTTCCACCGATCCAGCGCCTAAGTCGCGGCATTCAGGGAGAGATTCAATGCGTGATGTGTTCATTTGCGATGCCGTCCGGACCCCGATCGGCCGTTTCGGCGGTTCGCTCGCCAAGGTGCGCGCCGACGATCTCGCCGCGGCCCCGATCAAGGCGCTGATGGCCAAGCACCCGACGATCAATTGGAACGAGGTCGACGAGGTCTATTTCGGCTGCGCCAACCAGGCCGGCGAAGACAACCGCAACGTCGCGCGCATGGCGCTGCTGCTCGCCGGTATGCCGGAGTCGGTTCCCGGCCAGACCCTGAACCGGCTCTGCGCCTCCGGTCTCGATGCAGTCGGTGCCGCGGGCCGCGCCATCCGCGCCGGCGAGATCGATTTCGCGATCGCGGGCGGCGTCGAATCGATGACGCGCGCGCCGTTCGTGATGGGCAAGGCCGCGGAAGCGTTCTCGCGCTCGTCCGAGATCTACGACACCACGATCGGCTGGCGCTTCATCAATCCGCTGATGAAGGCGCAGTACGGCGTCGATGCGATGCCGGAGACCGGCGAGAACGTCGCCGAGGAATTCCAGGTGTCGCGCGCCGATCAGGACGCGATGGCGATCCGCTCCCAGCAGCGCGCGGGGGCGGCGATCGCATCAGGCTATTTCGCCGAAGAGATCATCCCGATCCAGGTGCCCGGCGGCAAGGCCGGCCTGATCATCGTTGATAAGGACGAGCATCCGCGACCGGAGACCACGCTCGAAGGGTTGGCAAAACTGAAGCCGATCGTGCGCAATCCGGGCACGGTGACCGCGGGCAATGCGTCGGGTGTCAATGACGGCGCCGCCGCGATGATCCTGGCTTCCGAAGCCGCGGTGAAGAAGCACGGTCTGACCCCGCGTGCAAAAATCCTCGGCCTCGCCTCGGCCGCGGTGCCGCCGCGCATCATGGGCATCGGCCCGGTGCCGGCGACCAGGAAGCTGGTCGAGCGTCTCGGCATCAAGGTGTCGGACTTCGATCTGATCGAGCTCAACGAGGCCTTCGCCTCGCAGGGCATCGCTTGCCTGCGCCAGCTCGGCGTCAAGGAAGACGCCGATTTCGTCAATCCGCATGGCGGCGCGATTGCGCTCGGCCATCCGCTCGGCATGAGCGGCGCGCGGCTGGTTCTGACCGCCGTGCACGGCATGGAGAAGCGGGGCGGGAAGCTTGCCTTGGCAACTATGTGTGTCGGCGTCGGCCAGGGCGTTGCGGTCGCGATCGAAAAGATCAATTAAGTCAATGGCTTGGAAGGGTTGAAAACAGCCCTTCCCCAATTTGGTTATGCACTATAATGATCTGATGTGAGCCCGCCGGGCGCGTGGGCCGCGGAGGAATTCGCCATGACCTTGTTGTACCCGCTGCAATCGCTTGCGGCCCATCCGGCGCGGTTGTCGCCGGACTATCGCTCCACCGTGAAGCGCTCGCCGCAAAAGCCGCTGATCCCGATGCGGCACACGCTCTCCGAACTCACCGGGCCGGTCTATGGTCATGAGACCGTGCGCGCGCACGACAACGATCTCACCATCCAGGCCAAGGGCGAGCCGCTCGGCGAACGCATCATCGTGCATGGTCATGTGCTCGACGAGGATGGCCGCGGCGTGCCCAACACGCTGGTCGAGCTGTGGCAGGCCAATGCCTGCGGCCGCTACATCCACGTCGTCGACCAGCATCCGGCGCCGCTCGATCCGAACTTTACCGGCGCCGGCCGCACGCAATCCGATGCCGACGGCTACTACAAGTTCATCACCATCAAGCCCGGCGCCTATCCCTGGGGCAATCATCACAACGCCTGGCGGCCCGCACATATCCACTTCTCGGTGTTCGGGCATTCGTTCGTCTCGCGGCTGGTGACGCAGATGTATTTCCCGGGCGATCCCTTGTTTCCGTTCGATCCGATCTTCAATTCGGTGACCGACGCGAAGGCGCGGGCGCGGATGATCTCGTCGTTCGATCTCGACAACACCAAGCCGGAATGGGCGCTGTGCTATCGCTTCGATATCGTGCTGCGCGGGCGCAACGCCACTCCGATGGAGACCAAGTAAGTGTCGAACCAGCGTCCTGATGGAATCACGCCGTCGCAGACCGTCGGCCCCTATTTCAAGTACGGCCTGACGCCGAACGGCGAGTATGAATGGAACGATGCCTTCACCAACAACCTCTTGACGCCCGACGTCTCGGGCGAGCGCATCCGCGTCGAGGGCCATGTCTATGACGGCGACGGCGCCGTAATCCCGGACTGCATGCTGGAAGTCTGGCAGGCAGACAGCCAGGGCCGCTTCTCCGATCCGCAGGACCAGCGCGCGTTGGCGAACTCGAGCTTCAAGGGTTTTGGCCGCTGCGGCACCGACAAGAGCGGCGCCTACGCCTTCGACACCATCAAGCCCGGCGTGGTGCCTGATGCCGACGGCAAGCCGCAGGCGCCGCACATCGTGCTCGCGGTGTTCGCGCGCGGCATGCTGCTGCATCTCTACACCCGGATCTATTTCGACGACGAAGCCGGCAACGCCAAAGATTCCGTGCTCGCGCTGGTGCCGGCCGATCGCCGCGCCACGTTGATCGCGAAGAAGGCTGGCTCGGGCAACGCCTACACGTTCGACGTCCATCTGCAAGGCGACAACGAGACGGTGTTCTTCGACGTCTAGCCGGCGCGCGCTGCAAGCCGCGCGCAAATCCAGCATCGAGGGACCACCAAAATCCGCTGCGCGCCTTCGCCGCAGCGGATTTTGCTTGACCATGCGTGGCTGGTTATATAACAAATAGGTTATATAAAGGATATGAGATCAAGCATGGCCAACCTCGATGCCGCCTTTTCCGCGCTCGCCGACCCGACCCGCCGGGCGATCCTGGCGCGTCTCGCTTTGGGCGAGGCGACCGTGATGGAGCTGGTCGAGCCGTTCGAGATGACCCAGCCCGCGATCTCCCGCCACCTCAAGGTGCTCGAGGGTGCCGGCCTGATCGTGCGGCGGATCGAGGGCACCAAGCGGCCGTGCCGGCTCGCACCGTCGGCGGTCGCCGAGATCGATCAGTGGCTCGGCATGCTGCGCCGCGCGCTGGAAACCAATTACGACCGGCTGGACGGAGTGCTGGCCGCCATGAAGCCTGAGAAGTGAAGGGTATCCCCATGAGCAAGCTGACGCTGAAGACCGAAGGCGACCGCTACATCGTTGTCACCAGGCGCTTCGTCGCGCCGCCCGAAGCGGTGTATCGCGCGCATACCGAGCCGGAGCTGCTGCAGAAGTGGCTGCTCGGTCCCGAAGGCTGGACCATGCCGGTCTGCATCAGCGATCTCAGGCCCGGCGGCAAGATCCGTTACGAATGGACCGACGGCAAGGGCGGCGGCTTTCACCTGACCGGCGAATATGTCGAGCTCGACCCGTTCAGCCGCATCGTGCATGTCGAGCGCATGCATCTGCCCGATCCGACGCCGGACAATCATGTCGAGACGCGTTTCGCGCCCGACGGCAGCGGCACCCTGATGACCATGCGGATGACGCTGCCGAATGCGGAGACGCGCGCCGCGATGCTCGCGACCGGCATGGAGCACGGCATGGAAGACAGCTATGCTCGGCTCGACCGCATGAGCTGAGCACTGCCGATATGAGGGACAATGCGCGACCGTTTCCTGACCGGTCTGATTGGATATCCGATCGCGCATTCAGCGGCGCCTGCGATGCACGAGCAGGCCGCGACAGCGCTCGGCGTCCATTGTCACTACCAGCTCATCGAAGTTAAGGGCGCCGGGCGCGACGACCTGCGCACAATGCTGGACGGCGTCAGGCGGCTCGGCTTTGCCGGCGTCAACGTCACCTTTCCCTACAAGGAAGCGGTCATCGATCTCATCGATGACCTCGCGCCGGATGCGCGTGCGATCGGCGCCGTCAATACCATCGTTGTCGACGGCGCGCGGCTGGTCGGGCACAATACCGATGCGACCGGTTTTGCAAGTGCGATCGAACCAGTGCTTGCCGCTTCGCCGCGCGGTCCGATCGCGCTGATCGGTGCCGGCGGCGTCGGCAAGGCGATCGCCTTCGCGCTCTCCGGCCTCGGCGTCGGCGAATTGCGCATCTTCGATGCAGATGCGGCAAAGGCCGCGCAACTTGCCGGTCAGTTGCAGGACCGCCACGCGGTTCACGCCGCCAGCGTCGAGATCGCGGTGGAAGCCGCCGCCGGGCTGGTCAATGCCACGCCGGTCGGCATGCTGCCGAGCCGCGAGACACCGGTGCCGGACGCGTCGCTCCACCCGTCGATGTGGGTCGCCGACGCCGTCTACACCCCGCTATGGACGCCGCTGCTGACCGCAGCCAAGGCCAGGGGCGCAAACGTGCTGACCGGACGCGACCTCGCGATCAACGCGTCGGCCGATGCATTCAAGCTGTTCACGGGATTGGCGCCGCCAGATGCCGCGATGGCAAATGCGTTCGACGCCGTGATGGCCGCACGTTACTCTGCGCCCTGAAGGGCGGAGGCAGTAAATGGCGAAAATCAGGATCGGTCTGGCCGGCTGCGGCTTCGTGTCTGAGCTGCATATGGTTGCCTACCGGCGGGTCTATGGCGTCGATGTCGAGGTGAGGGCGGTCGCGGCGCGCGGCGATCATGTGGTCGAGTTCGCGCGCAAGCACGCAATCCCGAACGCCTATCGCAGCTTTGCCGAGCTGGTGGCCGACCGCGAGCTCGACGTCATTGACATCTGCACGCCGCCGAACCTGCATGCCGCGATGATCGTCGACGCCATGCAGGCCGGCAAGCATGTGATCTGCGAGAAGCCCTTCAGCGGCTATTTCGGGCAGCCCGGCGACAAGGCGCCGATCGGCAGGCATGTGCCGAAAGCGCTGATGTACCAGCGCGTGATGGAGGAGATGGAGACGACCCGCGCCGCGATCGCGAAAACCGGCAAACTCTTCATGTATGCCGAGGACTGGATCTATGCGCCGGCGGTGACCAAGACCGCGGAGATCGTCCGCGCGACGGGCGACAAGATTCTGTTCATGAAGGGCGAGGAGAGCCATTCCGGCTCGCATGCCGCGCACGCCGCGCAATGGGCGTTGACCGGCGGCGGCTCGCTGATCCGGATGGGCTGCCATCCGCTGTCGGCCGTGCTCTATCTCAAGCAGGTCGAGGCCAAAGCGCGCGGTGAGACCATCAATGTCGCGAGCGTCACCTGCGACGTCGGCAACGTCACCGCCGGTCTCAAGCCGGAGGAGCGCGGCTACATCAAGGCCAATCCGGTCGATGTCGAGGATTGGGGCACGCTGACCGCAACTTTCTCCGACGGCACCAAGGCGACGGTGTTCTCCGGCGACATGATCATGGGTGGCGTCCGCAACCTGATCGAGACCTACACGAGCGGCGGCTCGCTGTTCGCCAACATCACACCGAACACGCATCTGACGAGCTACCAGACCTCGGAGGAGAAGCTCGCGAGCGTCTACATCACCGAGAAGGTCGATCGCAAAACCGGCTGGCAATATGTCTGCCTCGAGGAGGAGTGGACCCGCGGTTATCTGCAGGAGATCCAGGATTTCATGGAATGCGTGGCGACGGGGCGCGCACCGCTCGCCGACCTCGCGCTTGCGTATGAGACCACAAAGGTGAACTACGCCGGCTACTGGGCGGCGGATGAGGGGCGGCGGGTGGTGCTGTAGCCGAGCGCGCTTCTTCCCTTCTCCCCTTGTGGGAGAAGGTGGCGCGCAAAGCGCGCCGGATGAGGGGTTGCTTCCGCGAGCTCAATCGCTCGAAGAATTCGCGGAGAGAGACCCCTCACCCGGATCGCATCTTGCGATGCGATCCGACCTCTCCCACAAGGGGAGAGGTGCAGCGCCGCTGCCGCCGCAGTTCTGCAACCCTACGCCCCGTACACCGATCCCTTCGGCAGTGGAAACACCGGGTCTTGGGTACGAATATTGGTCGGCCACACCACGGTGATGCGCTCGCCGGCGTTCTGCATCACCACCGGCGTCGAGCGCTCGTTCTGGCCGGACATCGGCGTACCCGGCGGATAGAATTTTACGCCGTAGCCCTGGATGGTGCCGCCCGGCGGGATGTCGACGTCGAGCGCGGCCTTGCGGATCGCCTCGGGATCGAAGCCGCCATATTTCTCCTTGGCGACCGGCAGCACGTTGTTGAGCAGGACCCAGGTCTGGTTGAAGCCCATCGAGCAATGCGGCGGCACCTCGGTCGCGCTGGTCTTCTCGCGGAAGCGCGCAACCATGGTCTTGGTGAGATCGCCGACCCCCGGCGCCAGCTTGGCGGGATCGAGCAGCTGCGCCGGCACCGGGTCGATGTTGCAGAAATTGTCGATGTCGGCGCCGAACGTCGTCCGCAGCTTGTCGAGCTGGCTGTAGCCGGCGCCGGCGCCGAACAGCATCTTGAACTTCAGCCCGCTCTCGCGCGCCTGGCGCAGGAACAGCGTGATGTCGGGGTTGTAGCCGGCATGCGAGATGATGTCGGCCTTGGCGCGCTTCAGCTTGGTCACCAGCACCGAAAGGTCGGGCGCGGAGGCCGAATAGCCTTCCTTGAGCACGACCTGCAACCCGGCTTCCTTCGCGAACATCTCGTCGGCGGCGGCGACGCCGACGCCGTAGGGGCCGTCCTCGTGGATCAGCGCGACCTTGACGTCCTTCGGCTCCATGCCGAGCCTGGCCTTGGCGTGCTCGCCGAGGAAGCCGCCAAAGGCCTGGCCGTATTGATCGGAATGGATCTGCGCACGGAACACGTATTGCAGGTTCTTGTCCTTGAACACGGCGGTCGAGACCGCGGTCGTGATCCAGAGAATCCGCTTCTGCTGCTCGACCTTGGCGGCGAGCGGCACCGCGTGCGAGCTCGCGAACACGCCGTTGAGGATGTCGACCTTCTCCTGGTCGATCAGGCGATTGGCCTCGTTGATCGCGACATCAGGCTTACTCTGGGAATCGACGTTGACCGGCGCAATCTTGTATTTGCCGCCGACGCCGCCCTTCTCGTTGACGAGATCGATCGCGATCTGCGTACCGATCGAGGAGGCGACCGAGCCGCCGGCGGCGAACGGACCGGTCAGGTCGTAGATCACGCCGATCCGGACCGTTTCGGCCTGCGCCTGCGCGCGTGTCCAATCGAAGCTGAAAGCAGCGGCGGCAGCCGCTGAAGTCTTCAGCAGCGTCCTGCGTGAAGTCGGCATTGCGTCCTCCCCTGAAACCGTCATTTGCGACGGGTATTTGTTTTTTGCGAAGTATTGGGAGGCGATGTCGGAAAGTCAACGCGATTGCGGGGGGCAGCGTCTTGCGCTTTGGGAGGGGGTAATGGCGCGCAGCAAGCGGCGGTATTTCATTTCGTCATTCCGGGGCGTGCGAAGCGCGAGCCCGGAATCCATTCATCCTCAATGCCTGCGGCCTGATGGATTCCGGGCTCTCGCTCCGCGAGCCCCGGAATGACGACGAGGCTACTCCATCACCGCGGCATGATCCGACGGCGCCGACTGGGCGCGAAGTGCGGCCTTGGTCGAGCCGATCATCAGCGCGAGCGGGATCGAGACCAGGATGAACAGCATCACCAGCTGATAGTCATGCGAGAACGCGATGATCTGCGACTGCGCCGCCACCATCCTGTCGGCCATCGCGCGGCCGGCATCGGTGTTGAGGTTGATCATGCCGGATACGTCGGGCATTTGCAGCGCGTGGTTGAACGGATTGATCTGCTCCGACAGCTTTGCGTAGATCCGCCGCCCGCCCTCAGTGAGCTGCGCGATCACGATCGAGATGCCGATCGAGCTTGCGACGTTGCGGAACAGCGTCAGCATCGAGGTGCCGTCGGTGCGCAGATGGTTGGGTAGCGTCAGGAACGCCACCGTCGACAGCGGCACGAACACGAGGCCGAAGCCAAAGCCCTGGACGACACTGACGACGACGATCTCGTTCGCCTGCGTCATGTCGGTCCAGCCGGTCATCCGGAACAGCGACGCCGCGGTCAGCCCGAGGCCCGAGATGATCAGCGTGCGCGCCTCGATATAGCGCATCAGGCGGCCGACCAGCATCATCGCGACGAAGGTGCCGAAGCCGCGGCTCGCCAGCAGGAGGCCTGCGGTAATGATCGGATAGCCGACCACGTTTTGCAGATAGGGCGAGGACAGTGCCATGGTCGAATACAGCACGAGGCCCATCACGGTCATGAACACGCAGCCGCCGAGGAAATTCCTGTCCTTGAACAGCGCGAACTGGATGAACGGCCGGCTGGTGGTCAGCGAATGGACGAAGAAATAGTAGAAGCCGACGGCCGAGACGATGAATTCGATCATGATCTCGTTGGATTCCAGCCAGCCGAGCTGCTCGCCGCGGTCGAGCGCGAGCTGTAGCGAGCCGATCGCGATCGCGAGCGCGCCGAAGCCGAACCAGTCGAAGCGCAGATTGAGGTCCTGCTTGGTCTCGTCCATGAAGATGATCAGGCCGAGCACGGTGAAGAACCCGAATGGCAGATTGACGAAGAACACCCAGTGCCAGGAATAGGTCTCGGTCAGCCAGGCCCCCAATGATGGTCCCATGATCGGACCCATCATCACGCCCATGCCCCAGATCGACATCGCCTTGGCGCGCTCGTGCAGCGCGTAGGAGTCGAGCATCACGGCCTGCGACAGCGGCACCAGCGCCGCGCCGAACACGCCCTGCAACAGGCGGAACAACACCATCTGGTTGATGTCCTGCGCGAGGCCGCAGAACACCGAGGCGATGGTGAAACCGGCCGAGCAGATGATGAAGATCCGCTTGCGGCCGAAGCGGTTGGCGATCCAGCCCACCGGCGCGGTCATGATCGCGGCGGCGACGATGTAGGATGTCAGCACCCAGTTGATCTGGTCCTGCGAGGCCGACAGCGAGCCCTGCATATAGGGCAGCGCGACGTTGGCGATCGTGGTGTCGAGCGCCTGCATGATTGTCGCGGTCATGGCACAGATCGTCACCATGTTCCGGCGCATGCCGGGCACAGCGGATGGTGACGGTGCATTCATTCAGTTCAGTCCTGTTCGGGCGATGAAGTCACCTCCCCCGCAAGCGGGAGAGGGAGCGCATTGTCTCTGCGGTCGATGGTCGACCGCTCATCCTACTCGTGGTCCGGATGCGCGGAGGCTGAGCCCAGCCCGAGCAGGCCGGCCAGCGTGCGGCGGTGGTTGGTGTCGATCGTCGCGTAGACGCTCATGCCGGCCTTCAGCTTCTTCACGAACGGGTCGTTCTCGTCGAAGTAGATGCGAACGGGTACGCGCTGCACCACCTTGACGAAGTTGCCGGTGGCGTTCTGCGGCGGCAGGATCGCGAACTGCGCGCCGGTGCCGGGCGAGAGCGAGCCGACCTTGCCCTTGAACTCGTGGTTCGGGAACGCGTCGACGTCGAGCGTTACCGGCTGGCCGACCGCGACATAGGTGAAGTCGCTTTCCTTCGGATTGGCATCGACCCAGGGATGGTCGACGTCGATCACCGAGAACACCGGCGCACCCGCGGTGACGAAGCGGCCGAGCTGGATCTGGTCGACCTGGGTCGCGACACCGTCCATCGGTGCGCGCAGCACGGTGTGATCGAGATTGCGCTGGGCGTCGTCGAGCTTGGCCTTGGCCTGGGCGTAGGGCGGGAACCGCTCGATCGGCAGCTCGACATCGCCGAGCAGCTGCGTCTTGTCCTTGGAGATCTGCTGCTTGATGTATTGCGCCAGGCTCTCGGCGGTCACTTGCGCGTTCGCCGCGTTGTCGAGGTCGAGCTGCGAGCCGAAATTCTGCTTGGCGAGCGTCGACTTGCGATCGACGTCGCGCTTCTTCAATTCGATGCTCTGCTGGGCGAATTCGAGCATCCTGGTGTTGATCTTGATGTTGTCGACCAGATTGTCATAGGCGGTCCTGGTCTGGTCGAGCGCTGCTTTGGCCTGGTCGACCGCGAGGCGGAACGGCACCGGATCGATCTCGAACAGCTCGTCGCCCTTCCTGACGTGCTGGCCTTCCTTCACGACGATCTTGTCGATCTTGCCGGAGATTTCCGGCGTGATCAGCACCTTCTGCGCGCCGACATAGGCGTCGTCGGTGCCGACATAACGGCCGCCATTGAGATAGAACACGATGCCGCCGATCGCAGCCACGGTCGGCAGCACGACGAGCAGCAGTGTGCGGCGATAGCGCCGCAGGCCTGCCATCAGGCGGCGGCGCGGCGCGCGGCTGGCCTTGCCTGCCGGCGCGGGCTCGCCCGGATTGCTCTTCTGCTCCGGCGCCAGCTTGAGGATGGGTTCAGCCATAGCGCTGTTCCTTTCGCGAGGGCTCGCCGGCTGGGCTTTGGATGGCATTGCGAACGTTTTCCTTGATCGATTCCAATTGAGTGAGCAGGCGATGTGCGTCAGCGGGGCTGATGCCCTCGAGCGCGGTTGCAGTGAGTTCGGAGCGAAGGCCGGCGAGCTTGCCGAGCAGCGGACGTGCGGCCTTCTTCAGGTAAAGACGGTTGACCCGGCGGTCGTTCTCGTCGCTGCGGCGTTCGATCCAGCCATTGTCGCAGAGTTTGTCGATCAGCCGGGTCAGCGTGATCGGCTGCACCTCGAGCAACTCGGCGAGCTCGGTCTGCTTCAGCCCTTCCTGACGTTCCACCTTGGACAGCACGGCCCATTGCGCGCGGGTGATGCCGTAACGTGCGGCCTCCTTGTCGGCATAGACCCGGATCAGCCGGAACACTTCGCCCAGCGTAAACAAGAAATCCGTGTCCACGGAACCGCGCATCGATCCAACCTCCATAAGCTTGGAATATAATAAGCTTGCTTATTAATTCTGCATGCCGGGTTAACGGGAGGCTGCCCCGCATTGCAGGCATGGCTGCAAGGCGGCGAGCGCCTGGGCGCGGTAATTGGATTTGGGCCGGGCTATGGGAACGGGCGCGCGAAAATGCTACATGTCGAGGCAATGAGCCTGGCCAAGCCGACATTTCCTGCCCCCGACCACGATCACGGCCGCTGTGCCGCGGACGCGATGGCGCATGCCGAGCAGGTTTGCGCGCGCCGCGGCCAGAAATTCACCCCGATCCGCCGTCAGGTGCTGCAGGCGCTGCTGTCGAGCCATCGTCCGCTCGGAGCCTATGAGGTGATCGACGAGCTGGCCAAGACGATGCCGCGACCGGCACCGATTACCGTCTATCGCGCCCTTGACTTCCTGATGGAGAACGGCCTCGTTCACCGGATCGAGAGCCGCAACGCCTTCCTCGCCTGCGCCCACGACCATGACGAGACCTCGATGGTGGCGTTCTTGATCTGCGACCATTGCGGCTCGGTCGGCGAGATCCCCGCCGCACCGGTGGCGCAAAGCTTGACCGCCGCGGCGCGGGCCTCGGGGTTCATCCCAAAGCTCTCCGTGGTCGAGATCGCCGGCACCTGCGCGCATTGCCAGAAATGATTGTTCTTGTCCGAGACCCTTCTCCCGTCATTGCGAGGAGCGAAGCGACGAAGCAATCCATGCCTCGGCAAGTGGCGAAATGGATTGCTTCGCTCTGCTCGCAATGACGATCCCAGCGACACGCGAATACTAACAACAGGCCGATAGGCCGGCCCGCGAGGAAACATGCCGACCCAAGCGATCTCCGCCAGCGTCACCAGGCCCGTCAGTGTCGGCCACGGGCTGCCGCCCGGCGCCATCGCCGTGATGCTGATGCTGTGCGTGAGCTGGGGCTTCAACCAGCTTGCGGTGAAGCTCGCGCTGCCCGACGTGCCGCCGATGTTGCAGGCGATGATCCGCTCCGCCGGCGCGCTGCCGGTGATGCTGATCGTCGGCTGGGCGCGCGGCGTGAAATTCTTCGAACGCGACTGCACGCTCGTGCCCGGCCTCGTCGCTGGATTGATGTTCGGGGTCGAGTTCGTGCTGATCTTCACCGGGCTCGTCTTCACCTCGGCCTCGCGCGCCTCGGTCTTCCTCTACACCGCGCCGTTCTTCGTCGCGCTCGGCTCGCACCAGTTCCTCGGCGAACGTCTCTCGACCGTGCAGTGGAGCGGGCTCGCGCTGAGCTTTGCCGGCGTTGCGCTCGCGATCGGCGTGCCGCAGCCGAATGTCGATGCCAAGGTACTGCTCGGCGATCTCCTGGTGGTCGGCGGCGGCGTGTTGTGGGCTGCAACGACGCTGGTTGCAAAGGGCACCAATCTGCGCAAGGCCGCGCCGGAAAAGGCGCTCGGCTATCAGGCCGCGGTGTCGGTCCCGATCCTCGGCTTCGCCTCCTGGATCGCGGGCGAGCAGATCACGCACATGCCGAGCGCGCTGTCGATCTCGCTGCTCGCCTATCAGGCGGTCTGGGTGGTCGGTTGCACCTTCGTGATCTGGTTTGCGATGGTGAAGACCTATTCGGCGAGCAAGCTGTCGGCCTTCACCTTCGTCACGCCGCTGTTCGGCGTGGTCGCGGCCTATTTCATCATGCACGACACGCTGACGGCGGTGTTCGGCGTCGCCGCGCTGTTCGTGATCGCAGGCCTCTATCTCGTCAACAAGCCCGACCCGAAGGTGACGCCGGATCCGAACGTTCCGGCGTAAGGGTTGCTGCGGCGGCGCCGCAGCGCGATCGCATCACCGGTGTCGACCGTCGCAAGATGAAGCTTCTTGCTCCGGTATTGACTTACATCAACACTGGCACCGATATTCCGTGAACCCTCCCATGCGAGGGATGCCGTGGAGGCGTGCTGATGCCAATCGATGCCACCGATGCAATCGAAGCCGGAATCCGGTCCGCGTTCACCGCATATTCCAAAGAGGATGATCCGGACTGGCGGAGTGCATGCTGGATCAAGCCGGATGAGTGCTCCCATTTGGCAAGGAGCATCTTGAAGGAATTGGCGGCTCGAGGATTTGAGATCGTCAAGAAGCCGGCTTGAACGCGCTCACTCTGGCAGCCCCACACATTCGGTGTCGTCCTGGCGAAAGCCAGGACCCATTACCCCAAATCTCACTTGTTGCGCGCCGCTGGGGCTACAATCCCGTTCATCACCAAATGCGGTGGTTTTGGGTCCTGGCTTTCGCCAGGACGACGTGGAGAGAGAGGTGCGCCGCCCGCTACCCCGTCTCGATCGGCAGCTCCGCATCCTTCGCCCATTCGCCCATCGAGCCGTCATAGAGCGTGAGATTGTCGAAGCCGAGCCGGTGCAGCTGGAACAGGTCGATGGTTGCGGAGATGCCGCCGCCGCAATAGGCGACGACGCGCTTGTCCTTGGTGATGCCTTGTGCAGCGAAGGTCGCCTCGGCCTCTTCGAGCGGCACGAACGTCTTGCTCTTGGGATCGATCAATGTCGCCGCCGGCACGCTGACGCTGCCGGGGATGCGACCGGGCCTGCCGTAACGGCTCGGCTCCAATCCCCTATAGAATTGCGGGCCGAGCGCGTTGACGATGACGGTGTCGCTCTCCGTGGTCGCGGCGAGCACGTCATGCTTGCCGACGAACATGCCGTCCTTCGGCCGTGCCGGAAACGCAGCCTGCGGATAGCCGCCGGCAAGTCCGGTCTCGATGTCGCGTCCCTCAGTGGTCCATTTGTCGATGCCGCCGTCCAGCACGGCGGCGCCCTCGAAACCCAGCGAGCGCAGCATCCACCAGAACCGCGTCGCCCACATCGCGGTCCCGATCGAATAAAGCACCACGCGGCTGCCGGCTGAGATGCCGTGGCGGCCGAACGCGGCCTCGAGCTGAGCTGTCGGCGGCATCATGAAGCGCAGTTCGGTACGGGGATCGGAGAATTCGGCCTGCAAATCGAGGAAATTCGCGCCCGGAATATGCCCGGCCTCGAACGTCTGGCGGCCCGAGACGACAACATAGGGAATGCTGCTGCCGGCGGGGGCCGGCTCCAGATAGGTCGTGCAGTCGAACAGGCGCAGCTCGGGCCGGGTCAGGATCTCGGCAAGTTCCGCCGTGGTGATCAGCTCGCTATGGCCGGCCATGTCACGCCCTCCCGGAATGATCTTAAGGCAATGCTAAGATGCTCCGGATCACATGAAAAGCTGTCACTTTGCCCTTTGATTCACCCCAATCCGGTCCAATATAGCTGGGCATGCAGGACGCCGCTGCATGGCTTGCCTTTGGCCTCAATCGGCGCCATAAGCTGTTGAATTCACTTCGAAACATCACCGTTTGGCCCGCCCCGCGCGCGGCCCATCGTCCCCTTGGTGAATGTCACCAAAACCTGATATTCGAGACGCCATGAACAAGCCCGAGATTTTGCCGCAAGACGACGTCGCCGGTCCCGCGCCGCGGCACCACACCACGCAGGTCATGGTCGGCAACGTCGCCGTCGGCGGCGGCGCACCGATCGTCGTGCAGTCGATGACCAACACCGACACCGCCGATATCGATGGCACCATCGCCCAGGTTGCCGCGCTCTCGCGCGCCGGCTCCGAGATGGTGCGCATCACGGTCGACCGCGAGGAAGCCGCAGCCGCCGTGCCGCACATCCGTGACGGCCTGCGCAAGCGCGGCATCACCACGCCCCTGATCGGCGACTTCCATTACATCGGCCACAAGCTGCTCGCCGAGTATCCGGCCTGCGCCGAGGCGCTCGACAAGTACCGCATCAATCCCGGCAATGTCGGCTTCAAGAACAAGCGCGACACCCAGTTCGCCGACATCATCGAGATCGCGAACAAGAACAACAAGCCGGTGCGCATCGGCGCCAATTGGGGCTCGCTCGACCAGGAGCTGCTCACCAAGCTGATGGACGAGAACACGGCGTCTGCGAATCCGCGCGATGCCCGCGCGGTGACGCGCGAGGCGATGGTGCAGTCGGCTCTGCTGTCGGCGGCCCGCGCTCAAGAGCTCGGCATGCCCAAGAACAAGATCATCCTGTCGGCGAAGGTCTCCGCCGTGCAGGACCTGATCGCGGTCTATCAGGAAGTCGTGCGCCGCTCGGATTATGCGATCCATCTCGGCCTCACCGAGGCCGGCATGGGCTCGAAGGGCATCGTGGCGTCGTCGGCTGCGCTCGGCATCCTGTTGCAGCAGGGCATCGGCGACACCATCCGCATCTCGCTGACGCCGGAGCCCGGCGGCGATCGTACGCTGGAGGTGCAGGTCGCGCAGGAATTGCTGCAGACCATGGGCTTCCGCACCTTCGTGCCGCTGGTTGCGGCTTGCCCGGGTTGCGGCCGCACCACCTCGACCACGTTCCAGGAGCTGGCGCGCTCGATCCAGGATTTCATCCGCGACGAGATGCCGGCCTGGAAGACCAAGTACCCGGGCGTCGAAGAGCTCAACGTTGCTGTCATGGGCTGCATCGTCAACGGCCCCGGCGAATCCAAGCATGCCAATATCGGCATCTCGCTGCCCGGCACCGGCGAAGCGCCGGCTGCGCCCGTGTTCGTCGACGGCAAGAAGTTCCGCACCCTGCGCGGTCCGGGCATCGCCGCCGACTTCAAGGCGCTGGTGATCGACTATATCGACCAGAAGTACGGCGCCGGCGCCGAGGTGCCGGAGACGGCCGGCGCCGCGGAGTAGTTTCGGTCCACCGTACCTCCGTCGTCCCTGCCTAGTGCGCAATTGCGCACGGGAGCAG
>NZ_JACMYO010000185.1 GCF_020889685.1 Bradyrhizobium oropedii | reverse complement strand
CGCCGCGGCAGGCGCGTCGTCCGCGCCGGCACCGATCGGCGGCACCAGCGTCAAAAGCAGGACCAATGCGGCACAAAGACCTGTTCGCATCGCAAATCTGTTCCCGCGCTGCGCGGCTTGACACCGCAAGCTCGTGGTCTAGCTATGGACTGAAATGATGGCGCGCAAAAGGGAGCGCAAAATGGCCGCAGCTTCGGACGATCAAACAGGCTTCGCGCCAGACGACGACGCCCCGATCGGCTACATGAAGCGGACCCGCGATTATTACGCGGCGATCGGCTACACCACCCCCTACCGCTGGGCCCATTACACCTCCGCCCCGTTCCAGCCGCTGACGAAGCCGCTGAGCCAGTCCCGCGTCGCCATCATCACGACGGCGGCGCCGTTCGATCCCGCCCGGGGCGACCAGGGCCCCGGCGCGAAATACAATGGCGGGGCAAAATTCTATTCGGTCTATGACGGCGAAACGTCGCAGCAGCACGATCTGCGAATTTCGCACATCGCCTATGACCGCATCCACACCACGGCGACCGATAGCGGCACCTGGTTCCCGCTGGCGCAACTCAAGCGCCTCGCCGCGGCCGGCAAGATCGGCGAAGTCGCGCCGCGCTTCTTCGGCGCCCCCACCAACCGCAGCCACCGCGTCACCATCGAGACCGATGCGCCGGAGATTCTCCAGCGCAGCCGCGCCGACAGTGTCGACGCTGCGGTGCTGGTGCCGAACTGCCCGGTCTGCCACCAGACCGTCAGCCTCGTCGCGCGGCATCTCGAAGCCAACGGCATCCCGACCGTCGTGATGGGCTGCGCCAAGGATATCGTCGAGCACGCCGCGGTGCCGCGCTTCCTGTTCTCCGATTTCCCGCTCGGCAACTCCGCCGGCAAGCCGCATGACGAATCCTCGCAGGCATTCACGCTGGAGCTCGCGCTGCGCGTGCTGGAGACCGCGCCCGGTCCACAGACCACCGTGCAGTCACCGCTGCGCTGGAGCGAGGATGCCTCCTGGAAGCGCGACTACAGCAACGCCGACACCCTGAGCGCCGAGGAGCTGGCCCGCCTGCGCCGCGAGTTCGACGCGCAGAAGGAAATCGCGAAGGGTCTGCGCGTCGCTTAGGGCTGTGCGTTAGACACGATCACTCACCCAACTCTCGGTGTCATCGCCCGGGCTGAACACTCGACCGGGCGATCCAGTATTCCAGAGACGCCGGTCAGTCACTGAGAAGCCGCGGCGTACTGGGTCCCCCGGTCGAGCCGGGGGACGACGAGCGGAAAGACCTCGCTCAACGCGCCTTCACCAGCACCGGCACTGCACCGTGTGAAGCTGCTTCCTCAGCACCCGCATAATGTCGCGCCAGCGCGGCGCAGGTCATCAGCTGGATCTGGTGAAACAGCATCAGCGGCAGCACGATCAGGCCGACCGATTGCCCGGCGAGCAGCACGCTCGCCATCGGCAATCCGCTCGCCAAACTCTTCTTCGATCCGCAGAACATGATGGCGATGCGGTCGGCGCGCGAGAAGCCGAGCAGCCGACTGCCGAAATTGGTGACCAGCAGCACGATCGCCAGCAGCAGCGCATCGAGGCCGAGCACGATGGCCATCTGCGTCGCGTTGACCTGATGCCAGATGCCGTGGCTGACGCCGTCGCTGAACGCGGTGTAGACGATCAGGAGGATCGAGCCGCGATCGACCAGCCCGAGCATCGCATGATGCTTGGCGACCCACCGGCCGATCAGCGGCCGCGACAATTGCCCTGCCACGAACGGCAGCAGCAGCTGCACGACGATATCGAGCGCGGCGTTGCCCGAGAAACCGCCATGGCTGGAAAGCAGCACGCACGCCAGCAGCGGCGTCGCGACGATGCCGAGCAGGTTGGAGGCGGTCGCCGAGCACAGCGCCGCCGACACATTGCCCTGCGCGATCGAGGTGAAGGCGACCGACGACTGCACGGTCGACGGCAGGATGCAGATCAGGATCACGCCCGCCCACAGCGCCGGCGTCAAGAGATGCGGCGCAAGCGCATGAGCGGCGAGCCCGAGCAGCGGGAACAGAGCGAAGGTCGACAGGAAGATCACGAGGTGCAGCCGCCAGTGCCGGGCGCCGACCAGCGCCTCCGTCGTCGAGAGGCGAGCACCGTGGAGAAAGAACAGCAGCGCGATCGCCACCTCGGTGGCGTAGCCGCCGATCACGGTGCCCTGCCCGTGCAGCGGCAGCAGTGTGGCGAGGCCGACCATGCCGACGATGGCGGCGATATAGGGGTCGACAGGCACGAACGAGCGCAGGCGGCTGATGGTCATGGTGGCTTCCTTTCCTTGATCGGAAGGTGCTCCTCCCCATGCCGATTGTGAACCGCGCTTACCGATGTTATTGTCATTACATTATGTAATGACGGATCGCCGGCCGTGCTCGACCCGACCCAGCTCGAAACCTTTCTCACCGTGGTGCAGACGCAGAACTTCACCGAGGCCGGCCGCCGCCTCGGTCTGAAGCAGTCGACGGTGAGCCAGCACATCCGCAAGCTCGAGGCCGCAGCCGGCCGCCGCCTGTTCGTGCGCGACACCCATTCGGTGGTGCTCACCGCCGACGGCGAGGCGATGACGGGCTTTGCGCGTCCGATCCTCGACGCCAACGCGCGCGCCCGCGATTATTTCGCGGGGTCGCAGGTGCGCGGAAAGGTCCGGTTCGGCGCCGCAGAGGATTTTGCCAGTTCCCGCCTGCCCGATCTGCTGCGCGACTTCGTCCGCCGCCACCCGCAGGTCGATCTCGAACTGACGGTCGGCCTCAGCGCCGTGCTGTACCAGCAGCTCGACGCCGGTGAGCTCGACCTCGTGCTCGGCAAGCGCCGCCCCGGCGACGCACTGGGACAGCTGGTGTGGCAGGACCGCCTGGTGTGGACCGCCGCGCCGGGGATGCGGCTCGATCCCGACGGGCCCCTGCCCCTGATCCTCTACGCGCCGCCGAGCGTCAGCCGCAGCGTGGTGCTGGAGGCGATGGAGCGGTTCGGGCGGCCCTGGCGCATCGTCTGCTCCAGCGGCAGCCTCAGCGGGCTGCGCGCCGCAGCGCTCGCCGGTCTCGGCATCACCCCGCAGCCACAGGGATTGATCCCGGACGGACTGGAAGCGATGCCGACGTCAGGATTGCCGCCGCTCGGCAGCGTCGAGTTCGTGGTTCGCACCGCACGGCGGACCAAACGCGGCCCGGCGGTCGAGCTGGCCCAGGCGATCACGACGCATGGCGGCCGGCTGCGGCCGTAGAAGTACAATCAAGGTGCAGTGTCGAACGCCGGCAGCCGCCGGCTACTTTGCATGGGGTTGTTTTCGATATTTTGGCAGTGCGCGTGAACACGTTGGTTGCAGAAGCTCGCCAGCGCCATGCGCGACAGCCCTCCCCCGCTTGCAGGGGGAGGGAATGCAGTTTCGATGCGGCTCCTGCTCGGGCCAGGAGGCCCGGTCAGGCGGCTGGTGTTGCCGCGACCTGCACCGCGTTGAGCATGCCGGTCTGCTCGTGGCAGCCGAGATACTCGAAGAACTGCTCGCCGGCGGCCGCGACCGTGACCTCGTGATACAGCCTGAGTTTCGCAGCTGGTCCCAGGGTCGACAGATACTTCATCGCGGCACCGAAGATCCTGACATGGGTCGGATGCGATTCCGCCCAGCGCTCCAATGCCGCGAGGCTTTTCCACCAGCTCTGGCCGTAGGACTTTTCCGTCAGCCTTCCATCCGCATCGACGACGCGCATGTAGCGGTTGGCGTAGCAGCCGATCGGCACGCCGTCGTCGCGCAGGAAGTCCATGCCCTCGCGCAGCACCGGCTCGACATCGTCGAGATACATCTTGCGCTCGGAGGCCTCGGTGTCGCTCCAGTCCTGGCCGGAGCGGATCAGGCAGAGATTGTCATGCGCGACCACGCGGATCCGTGCGCCATCGCGGATCACGCTCGGCTCGCCGCCCGGTGTCATCGCGTCGGTCTGCGACAGCGGGATGCGGTCGCGCATGCCGCCCCAATAGGCGTGCTCCTGCACCTCGCCGCTCATGCCGTCGGCAAGCACGGCGACGCCCTCGGGGCGGCCGAGCGACGAGAACAGCGTCTCGTAGCGCGCAACATGCGGCCGCAGCACCTCGATGAAGCGGCCGACGCCATCGCCGGCGCTACTGCCGGTCCAGGCCTCGCGCGCGCCCTCGAACCAGGCGTCGAAGCGCCCGGCATCGTCCCAATAGGCGACCGAGACGACGTTGGTGAAGCCGGCCTGGTCGACATATTGCGCGCGGTCCCAATGGGCCGGACCGCTCTCGCCGGCGAAGCGCGTTGCGATCTGCGTCAGCGCCTCGGTGGCCGCGGCGGTCGCCTCGCCGCGAAACTGGACGCCGAAATAGGCCATGATCACGCTTGCGACCGCGGGCTTGTGGCGCGCGACGAAGGACGGATAAGGCGGCGCGTAGTCGTCGGGCACGCGGCGATGACGGGAGCGCGCCGTTTGCAGATGGGATGGAATAGCGGATTCCATGGCAGTCGCCTCCGGTTGGATGTCGGTCAGTTCGCGGCCGCGTCGACCTCCTCAAAGCTGTCGAGCGGCAGCGCGAAATGCTCGACGCGCTTGGAGGGCTTCTTGTTCAACAGCAGCCGCGTGACGTCCGGTCGCGAGTAATGCCCTGCCGGATCGGCGGCGTTCTTGGCGATCCCGATCGCGCCGAGATCGATATCGGCGAGCAGCAGGCCTTCCTGATCGGGCGGCAGCTTCTCGGCGATCGAGCTGCCGTCGGGCCCATAGATCGCGGCATGTCCGCCGCCGACATGCAGGAGCGCGTGCTTGTCGTCGCGGTCGCACATCTCGTCGACCATCGCCTGCGAGACCGTGGCGCAGGGCGCCAGCACGAAGCACGAGCCCTCGACTGCATAGACGCGCGAGGCCGCGTTGTTGACCTCCCAGCCGAGCGCCGGTGCGAACGGGTCGTACAGCGAGAAGCTCGGCCAGGCCGCGACGTGCACCTGCTCGTTCTGGGCATACATCGCGTATTTCGACAGCGGCTGCAGATGCTCCCAACAGCACAGCGCGCCGAGTCGGCCGATGCCGGGGCGGTCATGCACCGCAAGGTCGCTGCCGTCGCCCTCGCCATAGACAGTGCGCTCGGCATGGGTCGGCCGCAGCTTGCGCCGCTTCGCAATGGTCTCGCCGTCAGGCCCGATCAGCCATTGCGCCAGATAGAGGCTGCCGCCATCGCGCTCGGACAGGCCGAGCACCGCGGTCATGCCGGCCTTCTTCACCGCGAGCCGCAGCTTCTCGGCCTGCGGACTGTCGTAGGACAGGGAATTATCGAAATAGCGCTGCACGAAACCGCGCCCGATCGCCCAGGCCGGGGAATCCAGCCAGATGTACCAGGGATAGCCGGGGATGAAGGCCTCGGGGAACGCGATCAGTCTTGCCCCCTTGGCGGCGGCCTCCTCGATCAGGGAAATGCTCTTGGCGATGGAGGCGTCGAGGTCGAGCCAGGCAGGGGCCGCCTGCACCACCGCAACGCGATATTTCGGATGTTCGATGCCCATGATGTGCTCCTCGTGACCCGCCGCTCCGGCCGGTTCGGTCTTGATCGGCCGCAGCCGCTTCTGACATCATGCTGCCTTGGGACCGGGAACGCCGTTCGACCAGGACGGAAGGAAAATTCGACTGCGGAGGAGATTCCCCCGGCCGTTACCGGTACGAAGCTTGCTTTGTTTGCGTGGCCAGCGTTGCACTCGTGAAGGGAGGAAATCATGCCGGCCCTGTTCACCACGGAAGACGCGCCAACGCATCGGCGCCTCGCGCTCTGGCGGGACATCGTCTGCGACGTGTTCGTGCAGCTCGACTGCAAGTCCGATCTCGGCACCGCCTTCCACGGCGCGATCACCAGCGCACAACTGGGCGCAGTGAAGTGTTCAACGGTGTCGTCGGGCCGACAACGGGTGCTGCGCACACCGTCGCGGATCGCGCGCACCAGCGAGGACTTCGTCCTGATCGCGCTCGGCCGGCACGGCTCTGGCGCCGTGTTGCAGGACGGCCGCGAGACCGTGATCCAGCCCGGCGAGTTCGCGTTGTACGACACCACCCGGCCTTACGAGTTGCGGTTCGACGACGACTTCACGCAGATCATCTTCCAGGTGCCGCGCGAGATGCTGCACCGGCGCTTTGCCGGCACCCAGGGCCTCACGGCGACCACGTTCGCATCGGATCGCCCGGTACAGCGGCTGGCCTTTCAGTTCATCTCGGGGCTCTCCGAGATCGCCGACAGGCTCGATCCGGACAATGCGATCCGCCTCGCCGATCAGGCCGCCGACCTGCTCGCGATGGCGATGAGCGAGCGGCTCGGCGGCGCCGCGCTGCCGGCTTCGACCCACCGCTCCGCCCTGCTGTATCGGCTGAAGGCGCATGTGCTCGCGCATCTGCCGAACCCCGAGCTCGGCCTCACCGAGACAGCCGCCGCACTCGGCATCTCGCCGCGCTACGTCAACAGCCTGCTGGCCGACGAGGACACCTCGTTCCAGCGCTTCGTGCTGGCGCAGCGGCTGGAGCGCTGCAAGCGCGACCTCGCCTCGCCGACGCACGCGCATCGCCACATCGGCGAGATCGCGTTTGCCTGGGGCTTTAACGATCTCTCGCATTTCGGCCGCGTGTTCCGCGACCATTACGGCCTGTCGCCGCGCGATTGGCGGCAAAGCCGGGTGCCGAATTGACGACGAGAGCTTCATTCGACAAGTTGATGAGGAGCACGATGAGCAATAGAGGTCTCGTCGCCAAATTCGACTCACCGTTTGATCAGAAAACCGTCATCATCGAGGATGATGGTCGGGTTGCCTATGCCTATCTGCTGGACTGCGACGGACGTATTCGTAGCGACGTTTGGCTCTACAATCGCTGTCAAACTCCAGTCGAGCCTGAGTGGTACGATCCGACAAGAATGCCGTTTGCCAATCCCGCGCCGTTTGCCACTGATGATCTTTCCTTCTCTCCCCCGGATTCTCCAGGAGATATCACCGTTGAGTGGGGCGATTCTGATAGCCCGGATGACGCCAACGTCTTTATTTCGGGGAAGCATTTCGCGAGATTGAGAGTTGGGATGAAGCCAGGCTGGTCGGCCTTGGCCGCGAAAGACGGCCCGTTAGCACAGGTGTTGAAAGAGCCGTTCTAGACGAACTGCCGCGAAATTCTCGCCCATCGCGGCCGCGTGTTCCGCGACCATTACGGCCTGTCGCCGCGCGATTGGCGGCAAAGCCGGGTGCCGAACTAGCTCACGAGGCCCTTTGCGGCGCAAAATAGCCGGGAATCCGGACCTTCCGAGATGCAAACAATTTACACTAACTGCAACGGGTTCCGTTGCTACCCTTCTTTTCGCTGACGCGGACCGGTAGAGTCCTGCCGTTCATTTAGGAGGATTTCCCATGCAGGACCGGCGCCAAAGCCCACGCGACAAGGTGTTTTACGGTGCGGTTGCGGAGATCAATGAGCGTGGCTCGACGATGGATTGCGTCGTCCGCAACATCAGCGACCACGGCGCGTGCGTTGAATTCGGTGACGCCACGCGGCTGCCCGAAGAGATCAATCTCAACATCGCGCGCAAGGGCCGCTCGTTCCTCGCGCGCCTGATCTGGCGCCAGGCCAACAAGGTCGGTCTCGCCTTCCGGATCATGACCTCGGACACCCCGGTCAGCGATCTCGACGAGCGGGTCCGCCGCAGCGAGATCAAGAAGCGGCAGTTGCAGCAGCGCATCAAGGAGTTGCTCGGCCAGGGCTGAGCCGCTTTTCGTGTTCCCTGGCCCTGTTTCGATGCACCCGGGGCCGCCATTTCGGGGGTTGCAAAGGCCCGGCTAATCCAGCATGCGGTAAGCCCGCAATGCCGGAACCGAGAGCCACTTCACGACATGTCGTCCGCGATCATTGAGCATCCCGACGGGCTGCCGCAGCCGCAGCGCAATTGGGCCATTCTCACGATCGCGCTCGGGCTGGTGATGGCCGTCGTCGACGGCTCGATCGCCAACGTCGCCCTACCGACCATTGCCCGGGATCTGAACGCCAGCCCCGCGTTCTCGATCTGGATCGTCAACGGCTATCAATTGGCGATCACGATCTCGCTGCTGCCGCTGGCCTCGCTCGGCGAGATCATCGGCTATCGCCGGGTCTATCTGGCGGGGCTGTTGCTGTTCACGCTGGCGTCGCTGTTCTGCGCGCTGTCGCATACGCTGCCACTGCTGACGATCGCACGCATCCTGCAGGGATTTGGCGCCGCCGGCATCCTCAGCGTCAACTCCGCGCTGGTCCGCTTCACCTATCCGCATTCGCAACTCGGCCGCGGCATCGGCGTCAACGCGCTGGTCGTCGCGATCTCGGCCGCGGTCGGCCCGACCATCGCCTCGTTCGTCCTGGCGATCGGCACCTGGCCCTATCTGTTCGCCATCAACGTTCCGCTCGGCATCGTCACGCTGGCACTGGGCTGGCGCTTCCTGCCGCATACCAGGCCCGCCGTGCACGCCTTCGACTGGCAGAGCGCCGCCATGAGCGCGATCGCGTTCGGATTCGGCATCAGCGCGATCGACAGCGCCGGCCATGGCGAGGCGCTGTATGTCTGCGCATTGGAGTTCGCGGTCGCGGCAGTCGCATCGCATTTGCTGTATCGGCGGCAGCAGCATCTGCCCTCGCCGCTGCTGCCCGTCGACCTGCTGCGAATTCCGATCTTCGCGCTGTCGATCGGCACCTCGATCGCCTCGTTCTGCGGCCAGATGCTGGCCTTCGTGGCGATGCCGTTTTATCTCGAGAACCATTTCGGCTATTCGGCGGTGCAGATCGGCCTGCTGATCACGCCGTGGCCGATCGCGGTCGCATTCGCCGCGCCGATCGCCGGCTGGCTGGTCGAACGTTACCCAGCCGGCCTGCTCGGCGGCATCGGCCTGCTGCTGTTCGCACTGGGATTAGGCACGCTGGCCTTCATGCCGGCCCATGCGGCGCCGATCGACGTGGTCTGGCGCATGGCGCTCGCCGGCGCCGGCTTCGGCCTGTTCCAGACCCCGAACAACCGCACCATGATCGCCGCGCCCCGCGCGAGCGTTCCGGCGGCGCCAGCGGCATGCTGGGGACCGCGCGTTTGCTCGGACAGACCATCGGCGCCGCCCTGGTAGCGATGCTGCTGGCGCGCTATCCGGCCGACGGCACGCGGATCTCGCTGATGGTCGGCGTCGGCTTTGCCGTCGTGGGCGCCGTGCTCAGCACGCTGCGGCTGTCGTCAGCCGGCAGCCGCGGCGCCGAGCGGGTGCGGGTTCAAGAGGGCCAGCGTTTGAAGGGCGAGTGAAGCTGCGCGGGGACGCACCCGTGCATCACCGCAAACAAAAAGGCCAGCTGTGCGGCCGGCCTTTTCATTTGATTGCTTGTTCGCGCCTCAGGCCTTGACCATCGGCCCCTTGGAGGCCGGCCCCTTGGTGCCGCCTCCGCCGCCGTTGTTCGGACCGCCCTTCGGCGGCTTGCGCTTGCGCGGCGGCAGGTTCTCGGGCTTCGGCGTGACCGGGCCCTCGACATATTCGAAGCCGATCTTGTCCTTGGCGGTCGCCTCGTCCTTGACCAGGACGACGCGGACGTGTCCGCCACCCTTGAGCTGGCCGAACAGCACCTCATCCGCGAGCGGCTTCTTGATGTGTTCCTGGATGATGCGCGCCATCGGACGCGCGCCCATCTGCTCGTCATAGCCGTGCTCGATCAGCCAGGCCTTGGCGGGCTCGGACAGTTCGATCGTGACGTCGCGGTCGGCGAGTTGCGCCTCGAGTTGCAGCACGAACTTCTCGACCACCATGCCGATCACCTCGGCATTGAGGTGCGCGAACGAGACGATCGCATCCAGACGGTTGCGGAATTCCGGCGCGAACTGCCGGTTGATCGCCTCGTGGTCGTCGCCTTCCCGCTTCGAGCGGGTGAAGCCGAAGGCCTGCCGCGCAAGGTCAGCCGCGCCAGCATTCGTGGTCATGATCAGGATCACGTTGCGGAAGTTGACCTGCTTGCCATTGTGGTCGGTGAGCCGGCCATGGTCCATGATCTGCAGCAGCACGTTGTAGAGATCCGGATGCGCCTTCTCGATTTCGTCGAGCAGCACCACGCAATGCGGATGCTGGTCCACGCCGTCCGTGAGCAGGCCGCCCTGATCGAAGCCGACATAGCCGGGAGGCGCGCCGATCAGGCGCGACACGGTGTGCCGCTCCATGTATTCGGACATGTCGAAGCGCAACAGCTCGACACCGAGCGACGCCGCAAGTTGCTTGGCGACCTCGGTCTTGCCGACGCCGGTCGGACCTGAGAACAAGTAGCTGCCGATCGGCTTCTCCGGCTCGCGCAGGCCGGCACGTGCCAGCTTGATCGACGCCGCCAGCGACTCGATCGCCTTGTCCTGGCCGAACACCGTGCGCTTCAGGGTCTGCTCGAGGTGCTTCAGCACCTCGGCATCGTCCTTCGACACGCTCTTCGGCGGGATCCGCGCCATGGTCGCGATCGTGGTCTCGATCTCCTTGATGCCGATCGTCTTCTTGCGCTTGCTCTCGGCGACCAGCATCTGCGCCGCGCCGGACTCGTCGATCACGTCGATCGCCTTGTCGGGCAGCTTGCGGTCGTGGATGTAGCGCGACGACAGCTGCACCGCCGCCTCGATCGCCTCATTGGTGTATTTCAGCCGATGGTAATCCTCGAAGTAAGGCTTGAGGCCCTTGAGGATCGCGATCGCATCTTCCACCGTCGGCTCGTTGACGTCGATCTTCTGGAAGCGCCGCACCAGCGCGCGGTCCTTCTCGAAGTGCTGACGGTATTCCTTGTAGGTGGTCGAGCCCATGCAGCGGATCGTGCCCGAAGCCAGCGCGGGCTTCAGCAGATTGGACGCATCCATCGCGCCGCCCGAGGTGGCGCCGGCGCCGATCACGGTGTGGATCTCGTCGATGAACAGGATGGCGTTCGGATGCGCCTCCAGCTCCTTCAGGACCTGCTTCAACCGCTCCTCGAAATCACCGCGGTAGCGGGTGCCCGCGAGCAGCGTGCCCATGTCGAGCGAGAACACGGTCGCGGCTGCCAGCACCTCAGGCACATCGCTGTCGACGATGCGCTTGGCGAGGCCTTCGGCGATCGCGGTCTTGCCGACGCCGGCTTCACCGACGAACAGCGGGTTGTTCTTCTGGCGGCGGCACAGCACCTGGATCGCGCGGTTGATCTCGGCATTACGGCCGATCACCGGATCGATCTTGCCGTCACGTGCCTTCTTGTTGAGGTTGACGCAATAGGTATCGAGCGCCTCGCCCTTCTTCTTGGCGTCCTCGTTGCCCTTGGCCTCGGTTTCCTCGTCGACGCCGCGCACCGGGCGCGCCTCGGAGACGCCGGGCCGCTTGGCAATGCCATGGCTGATGTAGTTGACGGCGTCGTAACGCGTCATGTCCTGCTCCTGCAGGAAATACGCGGCATGGCTCTCGCGCTCGGCGAAGATCGCGATCAGCACATTGGCGCCGGTCACTTCCTCGCGACCCGACGACTGGACGTGAATCACCGCGCGCTGGATCACGCGCTGGAACCCGGCGGTCGGCTTCGCGTCGTCGGCGCCGTCCGTCACCAGGTTTTCGAATTCGGTCTCGAGATAATTGACGAGGCTCGTCCTCAGCTTGTCGAGATCGACGCTGCAGGCCCGCATCACCGCCGCCGCATCCGAGTCATCGATCAGCGACAGCAGCAGATGTTCGAGCGTCGCATACTGATGATGACGCTCGTTTGCGATCGCCAATGCACGGTGCAGCGATTGTTCAAGGCTTTGGGAAAAAGTTGGCATTCGCGTCCTCTATGGCCCCCTGCCATCATGATCGCCATTACCGGGTCAGGCAATAACAACCTTCGTGATCGCCATTGATATAGTTACGACGGATCGTGGCGAAAGACCGGTCTCGCGATGATGGTTTTCTTCTAAATTCGGGGCATCGGAACGTCGCCTGGCAACGTCGCTTGCCCGCGCCCCGTGATCATACGGGAACGCGGTTCACCACCACACAAAACGCGATGCAAGACCCGTTCCGCTCCCCGCGGCGGGGTCAATCGTTCCGGCGCGCTATTTCTTTTCCATCACACATTGCAGTGGATGCTGATGCTTGCGCGCGAAGTCCATGACTTGCGTCACTTTGGTCTCGGCGATCTCATAGGTGAACACGCCGCACTCACCGATCCCGTGATGGTGAACGTGCAGCATGATCTTGGTCGCCGCCTCGGCGTCCTTGTTGAAGAATCGTTCCAGCACGTGAACGACGAACTCCATCGGAGTGTAGTCGTCGTTCAGGATCAGGACACGATACAGGTTCGGCCGCTTGGTCTTCGGCTTGACCTTGGTGATGACCGAGGTCGACGGGCCGCTGCCCGCACCATTGCGGTGGTCGTCATTGCTCATTTTCGGCGCCGGCGCGGCGGGCACCGCCGGCATGGACGAAACCGGCTCGGAGATCAGGGCTTTCAACTTGGATCGCAACATGGCTCAGGCGTTCGAATTCCCCAAAGGAGGCCGGCGGGAAACCGGATGGCGATTGGAAGTGGTCGCGATTGCCGCAAGACTGATCGCGGAACCCCCAGCAATGCTTTCCAGATTGCCGCTCCCGGTCCGATCCGGCGGCCGGATCGACCTTCCGAATATGGGCCTCGCGAGGCCCTGCCGCAAGCGCAGACCCGCCGCGGCCCACCGGTCCGATTCCCGCTACGGCAACCCTTGGAAGGTTAATCGTTTCTGCCTGATTTGACAAAGGAGCCGGGTATCCAATTTAGGGGGCGTTCAGGATAGCGAGGGCTTTTGCCCAGCTTTTGATCCTCTATCGGGCGACCTGTCAGGTTTCCCTTGCCCGATTCACAATCTGTTTAGCCGCGCACGTGGAGATGGCCGCGCAATCCATTTCCATGAGAGTGCCATGCTTGGTTCAGCCATTTTCGACCGCATCCGCACGGCTGCCCGCCGGTTTTCCGGGGCAGCGGACGGCAATGTCGCTGTCATCTTCACCCTCGCCATCCTGCCGATCTTCGCCTTCGTAGGAGCTGCGATCGACTATACCCGCGCCAATAACGCCCGCACTGCGATGCAGTCGGCGCTCGATTCGACCGCGCTGATGCTGTCCAAGGATCTGACCATGGGCAGCATCACGGCCGCGCAAATCCCGAGCAAGGCGCAGAGCTATTTCAACGCCCTCTTCACCAACAAGGACGGCCAGGGCATTGCCGTCACGGCCACCTACACGACCCCAACCACGAGCTCAGCGGCGACCATTCTCCTGGGCGGATCCGGCTACATCAAATCCGATTTCATGCAGCTCGCCGGATTTCCGACGCTGAACTTCAATAGTTCGACGACCACCACCTGGGGCAACGCCAAGATGCGCGTCGCCCTTGTCCTCGACAACACGGGATCGATGGCGGACAACGGCAAGATTACCGCGCTGCGCAACGCGGTGGCGGGATCCGGCGGCCTGATTGATCAGCTCAGCGCGCTCAGCAAGAACAACGGCGACGTCTATATTTCCGTTATCCCGTTCGCCAAGGCCGTCAATGTCGGCTCCAGCAACTACGGCCAGAGTTGGATCGACTGGACCGACTGGCTCAATCCGCCAACCACGCAGCAAGCCGCCGGCAGCACGCTGGCGACGCTACCCTACAACTGGCATGCCGTGGGACCTGGTGCGAGATGCCCGTTCACCAACACCACTGGCAATACGAATGGTGCCGCAAACGGTGGCTTCGTTTGCAAAACGGGTCCCACAGCAAGCGACAGTTCGACTACGTCAACGATCCCGTCGACGACGATCACAGTGAACGGCGCATCCGTCAAAAATCCGATTTGCCCGACCGCCGATAACAACACCCAGGCAAAGTACAACGGCTGCTGGTCAAGCGAGCCAAGCGCGGCCAATGTGGCCGGCCTGAAGGAGACTTTCTGCAGCGGAAGCTCAAACTGCAGTTGCCCAAAGAACTTGTCCGGCTCCAGCGTCTCGGGCTGTACCTGCAGCGGCAGCGGCAGCAGCAAATCCTGCACCGGGTGGACCTATGTTCACAACTGGACTCAGCCTGGGCCTAACGACACGGCAGACAACCAGAACCAGCCCCGCGTCAGCGCCGTTGTCGGATGGACCAACAACCAATGGACTGCGACCAATCAGACGCCAACCGTGAAGAACGACTGGCGCCAGCCTTCCACCAACCCGATCAGCACCTGGACCGGCTGCGTCGCGGACCGCACCCAGCCGAACGATGCGACGGGCGTGCTGCCGGCGTCATCCGACGTGACGACGCTGTTTCCGGCCAACGAGTATTTCGACACCTGGGGTGGCAACGCCTTTTGCAGCAGCAGCGCATCTACACCGCTCGAGCCGGTCATTCCGCTGAGCTACAACTGGAGCGCGCTCAAGACGGCGGTCAACGCCATGCAGCCGACCGGCGGCACCGACCAGTCGATCGGATTGGCCGTGGGGTGGCAGTCCCTTCTGGTGGGCGGTCCGCTGAACACGCCGGCGGAGGACTCCAACACCACCTACAACCGGGTCATCATCATTCTGTCCGACGGTCTGAATACCCAAGACCGCTGGCCCGACTACGGCGACGGCAGCTCGCAGGCCTCGGGCAACCCGATCGATGTCCGCCAGACCCTCCAGTGTCAGAATCTGCAGGCCGCGAAGGACTCCAATGGAGCGCCGATGTACACCATCTACGCGATCCAGGTGAACACCAGCACGCCCGCCGATCCGACCTCGACCGTCCTCAAGAACTGCGCCAGCAGCCCCGACAAGTTCTACATGCTGACCAGCTCGACCCAGATCGTGACGACGTTCAACACGATCGGCACCGCGCTCAGCAAGCTGCGGCTGGCGAAATAAGCTCCGCTTCAGGCACAACAAAAAAGCCCGGCCGAAACGGCCGGGCTTTTCGTTTGTCTTGGTCAGCGGCGCTTACTGAGCGGGCGCGAACTTGGAGACCAGGCCCTCATAGGGCTTGAAGGTCTGCTTGGCGCAGTCGCTGTACAGGCCGGCGATCTTCTGCGATTCCGCGACGAACGTCTCGTAGGACGAGCGCAGGTACTCGGTCTGCGCCTCGAGCGCCTTGTCCAGCGACTTCACGCCCGACAGCTTCTCGACGAACGACTTGGTGTCCTCAAACGACTTCTTGGCGTAGTCGCCATAGGCGGTGGCGATCGCCTGGACGCCGCTCTGCAGGTTGTTCGCAGACGCAGTGACCGACTCGAAATGCTCTTTGCCGTAGTTCTGAATGTCTTCGATCTTGACCATGGAATTCCTTTTCCCAGACTTTGAAGGCGCAAATTCCCATTGCCGGGAAGCTCCCGGCCCCCTGACGCCGATACGAATATCGCATCGCACAATAAAGTCAACGAATATTGTGCAACGCACAACGACATTTGCCCGAATCCTGGGCATTTGCCATAAACCCCGGGGGACTACGCAACGGTTGCTTAATCTTTTGGAAACTCGGGCCGCCTAACCTGATTCCCGGACTTTGTTCGCCTTCCGACAGGCAGCCTCGAAAGCTGTTTGTGAACAACACCTTAGCTAGAAGAGCGACCTGAGCCGCCACCAGGGCCGATGGTTCTGCCCGAAGTGGTCTGTTGCGCAGGCAAGGATCGACGGCCGCCGGGCACAATTTCGCCTCACGAGCCAGTGATCTAGATAGAAATTGGGACGGGGAAGTAGATGCTTCGAACAACCTTGGCTTCCTCGCGGGCGCTGCGAGTTGGCGTTCTTGGGCTCGTGACCGTCACGACGGCGATCCTGATCACCAGTGATAGCGCCGAGGCGCGCCGCCACCGGCGCCACACCGCTCGACACCATCACAGCGAGTCCGCCTCGCGCGAAAGCTACAGCCCGCAATTCGCGTCGATCATCGTCGACGGCAATACCGGCTCGGTGCTGAACGCCAACAGTCCTGACGGCCTGCGGCACCCCGCCTCGCTCACCAAGATCATGACGCTCTACCTGCTGTTCGAGCGCCTCGATTCCGGAAAGATGAAGCTCGACACCGAGATGCCGGTTTCCGAGCATGCCTCCGAACAGGACCCGACCAAGCTCGGCCTGCGGCCCGGCCAGACCATCAGGGTCGAAGACGCCATCAAGGGCCTCGTCACCCGCTCCGCCAATGACGCCGCGGTCGTGATCGCCGAGGCGATCGGCGGCAGCGAGGATGACTTCGCCCGGATGATGACCCGCAAGGCCCGCGCGCTCGGCATGAGCCGCACGACCTATCGTAACGCCTCCGGCCTGCCCAACGACGAGCAGATCACGACGGCGCGCGATCAGTCGACGCTCGGCCGCGCCATCCAGGATCGCTTCCCGCGCTACTATCGCTACTTCTCGACGACGGCGTTCAATTTCCGCGGCCACACGATCACCGGCCACAATCGCCTGCTCGGCGCCGTCGAAGGCGTCGACGGCATCAAGACCGGCTACACCCGCGCCTCCGGCTTCAACCTCGTGACCTCGATCCACCGCGGCAATCGCTTCCTGGTCGGCGTGGTGCTCGGCGGCCGCAGCGGCGGCTCCCGCGACGCGATCATGCGCAACCTGCTGGCCGAAAACATCGGCAAGGGTGGGACCACCCGCACTGCCGCCGCGATCACCGAGCGCAATCCGGCCGACGCCAATGTCGAGGTTGCCGATGCCGACAACGCCCGCAACGCGGACACCTCGCCGGTCGCGGCCTCGGAGCCTGCCGCCGCG
>NZ_JACMYO010000184.1 GCF_020889685.1 Bradyrhizobium oropedii | reverse complement strand
TCTAGCTGCCTGAACGCTCCGTCAAGCGCGCGCGGATGTCCGGCTTCAGCACCTTGCCGACCTTGGAACGCGGCAGATCGTCCCAGACCTCGATCTGCTTCGGCGTCTTGATGCTGCCGACCTGCTGCTTGACGAACGCGGCCAGCGCCGTCGCATCGACGGTCTGGCCGGCGCGCGGCTGCACCACGGCGACGATGCGCTCGCCCCATTTGTCGTCGGGCAGTCCGATGACCGCGCAATCCTGCACCGCCTCGTGGGCGCGCAACGCGTTCTCGACCTCGATCGAGTAGACGTTGAAGCCGCCGGTGATGATCATGTCCTTGGCGCGGTCGACGATGTAGAGGTAGCCGTCGCCGTCGATGTAGCCGATATCGCCGGTGTGGTGCCAGCCATGCGCCGAGGCCTCACGCGTGGCCTCCGGGTTCTTGTAGTAGCCTTCCATGACAAGCGAACCGCGCACCACGATCTCGCCGCGCGAGCCGGCAGGCAGCAGCTTGCCGTCGCCATCCATGATGCCGGCCTGCACCAGCGGGCCGATCCGCCCCGCCGAGGAGAGACGCTCCAGCGCGATCGAGCCGTCCGGATTGTAGTGGTCCGCCGGCGCCATCATCGAGATCATCATCGGCGCCTCGGTCTGGCCGAACAGCTGCGCCATCGGCCCGATCCGCTTCAAGGCCTCCGCGAGCCGCGTCGCCGAGATCGGCGCCGCGCCATACCAGAAACATTGCAGCGAGCTGCGATCGGCCGCGTCGAGCCTGGGATGATCGAGCAGCATGTAGATCACGGTCGGCGGCAGGAACGTGTGGGTGACGCGATAGCGCTCGATCAGCGCCAGGAACTCGCCGATGTCAGGGTGATGCATGATCACGACGCGGCCGCCGAGCGTCATGATCGGAAAACACAGCACGCCGGCGGCATGCGTCAGCGGCGCCAGCGCGAGATAGATCGGACGGCCCTTGAACGGGTAGCCCATCAGGGTCAGCGCGGTCATCGCCTCGATGTTGCGCCCCGACAGCATCACGCCCTTGGGCTTGCCGGTGGTGCCGCCGGTGCCCGGGATCATCGCGAGATCGTCGATCGTGGCGCGCTGATGGAGATTGTCGGCGAGCCCGGAGAGCCAGCGGTCGAACGACGGTGCGAACGGCAGCTCGGTATCGAGGCAGACCAGCGCGCGCAGCTTCGGCAGATCCTGCCTGACGGCCTCGACCATCGGCGCGAAGCTCGAATGAAACAGCAGCAGGCTGCAATCGAACTGATCGAGGATGAACTTGTTCTCGGCCGCCTCGTTGCGCGGATTGATCGGGCACCACACGGCGGCGGCGCACGAGATGCCGAACACGCAGGCGAAAGCGATCGGATCGTTGCCGGACAGGATCGCGACCTTATCGCCGGGAGCGATGCCCGACCGCTCGAGCCCGCGTGCGATCCGGTAGCTCAGCCGCTGGACCTCGCCATAGCTGAGGTCGCGGCCGTCCATGGTGAGGCACGGCGCGTCGGCGCCCAGCGAAGAACCCTTGTCGAGATAATCGATGAAGCGCATGGCGGGTCTCGCGCTAGATGCGGGTGACGCGCGACTGCGTCACCCGCGGGTAGAGCGTTTTCGAGCAAATTGGATGCGGGCCCGTTTGACGAAAACGCTTCAGGGAACGGAGTGTTGAGCCCCGATCCGACCGGGGCTCAAGCTTAGTCGTGCACAGTCAGGACCGGCTTGCCAACCAGGCCGAAGCTACGCAATTGTCCGAGCAGTTCGTGATGGCCGAACGCCTGGCAACCGGAGGCGAAGCCGACGCGCTTGGGCGGCTGCTGCAGCAGGTACGCCGCAGCAAAGGCCTGCAGCATGGCGGTCTGCTTGTAGTTGCTGTTGCCGTAGATGACGCAGTGCGCGCGCCCCAGCGGACCGGAGGCATACACCGAATCCATCGACTTGTTGACGCGCGGGTTCTCGCGCGGCGGCATGGTGTTCATCACGCCGGCAGCGGTCTGCGCCAACGCGGCGTAGCGCTCGTCGGGCTTCATGTCTTTGGTCGCCTCCAGCGCGGCGGCAACGATCTGCGGCACGCCCAGCATCAGCGCCCGGTTGAACACGCCGCCCAGCACCTTCACGTTGGCCACGCGCGGATCGCGCTTGAACCACACCGGGTGCGAGGTGCCGCCCCAGGGCAGCGCCAGCGCCAGCTCGTGCTGGCCGGGGATGGCGAGGTTGTAGAGGCCGGCGTCGGGCTGATGCTCGACGTACTTGTTCTGCTCCAGGTAGTAGGCCTTGGCCATCGCGGCGTTGACCAGGATGGTCTGCGTCGAGGCGATGGTCGGGCTGCCGCCCCAGAACACGGCGATATCAAGCGTGTCGAGGCCGGGCGTTTCCAGGCAGAGCTGCGCGGCGATCTCGCCGGTGGTGTACATCTGCGCGATACCCGGCGCCAGCAGCAGGCCGGCATTGCCGAACTTCGTGCCGAACTCCTGATCGAGCGTGATCAGCCAGTCCTGCTCGCCGGTCGTGTCGGTGTAGTGGCACTTGGCAGCGAGGCAAGCCTGCACCACCTCGACGCCGAACTTGGCGAACGGGCCCACGGTGTTGAGCACCACCGAGGCTCCCTTGAACAGTTCAGTCAGCGCGGAGACGGTGTGCGGCACCGTCACCACTTCGTAGTCGGCGGTCTCGATGCCGGCCACGTTCGACTTCATCGCGGCATTGAGCTTCTCGGCGCTGCGGCCGGCGGCGATGAAGGGGATGTTGTACTCGCGCAGATATTCGCAGACCAGCCGGCCGGTGTAGCCGGACGCGCCATAGACGATGACAGGCTTCTTCTCGCTCATTGCGATCCTCCGAAATGCTTGTTGTCGACGTTGTTGCTACATGCCCATGCCGCCATCGACCGGCAGGCCGATGCCGGTGATAAAGCGGGCCTCGTTCGAGCACAGGAACACCGCGGCGTCGGCGATGTCGGAGACCTCGGCGAGCTTGCCGAGCGGCGTCTGCTCCACCACCGAGCCGACGGCGGCGTTGACGTCGGGCGCAAGACCGATCTTCACGATGTCATTGGCGAGCTGCAGGCCCATGTCGGTCGGGATCAGGCCGGGATAGATGCAGTTGACGCGCACGCCATAGCCGAGCTTGCCGGCTTCCATCGCGCCGACGCGGGTCATGCGGTCAACCGCGGATTTGGTGCCGGAGTAGACGGCGATGCTCGGGAAGGCGATCGTCGCAGCGACCGAGGCGATGTTGACGACCGCGCCGCCCTTGCCCGCGGCGCCGCCTGGCCGCATCGCGTGGAAGGCGTGCTTCATGCCGAGCACGGTGCCGACGATGTTGACGTCGCACATGCGGCGCGCGTCCTCGGCCTTGATATCGGCGACCAGCGAGGTGATCTCGATGCCGGCATTGTTGATCAAGATGTCGAAGCCGCCGAGGGTTTCGACCGTCGCGGCCGCAGCCCGTTCCCATTGCGCGTCGTCGGTGACGTCGAGTTTTGCAAATCCGGTCTTCACGCCGGCCTTGGCGATCTCGGCGGCGGTCGCCTTGCCGGCATCGTCGAGAATATCGCCGATCATGACCGCGGCACCGGACCGCGCCAGCGCCTGCGCGATCGCTGCGCCAATCCCCCGGGCGCCGCCGGTGACCAGGGCTTTCCTGCCTTCAAGGCTCTTCCCACTCATGACGTAGTCCTCCCTTTGCTTGGTGATTTGATCGGTGACGCGGCCGGCGGCAGCACCGGCCGGCGGCCTGCATAGTCTGAGCGTATTGGTGATGGCGGCCGGGGTCGGCGGGGCGCAGCGTTGGCGCGCCCGGCGATGCGTTTCCTCCTGTTTTGTCGATTGGTCAGCCGTCTTGACGGTTGTCCAAATTATTGACCCAACCCTCGTCCAGGAACTTGACACTTGTCAAGCCTGAATTTGACAAGTGTCAAATAGGATGATTGTGAAGGGATGGAGCACACCGCAGTCACCGCGGTATAGTTGCTCAAAGCGTTTTCAAGCGAAGTGGATTCCGGTTCGCGTGAAGAAAACGCGTCGGACAAGAATCTAGAGCCCCGTTCCGATTCAATCGGGACGGAATAGGCTCTAGAGGGAAGAGACAGAGGATAGGCACCGGATGGCGCGGCAAGCGACAGGAGCGGCCCAGCGTGTGGCCGTAGCGGCCGAGACGCTGCGCGACGAGAAGTTCAACGCACGGCGCATCGAGCTTGCGGAAGCCGCGCTGGAAACGCTTGGCGAGCTCGGCTTCGCGCGCACCAGCCTGCGCGAGATCGCGCAGAACTCCGCATTCACGCACGGCGTGTTTCACTATTACTTTAGCGACAAGCTCGATCTGATCTGCTGTTGCGTCCGTCACTACAAGGCGAAATGCGTGACGCGATATGACGAGGTGGTGACGACGGCACGCAGCCGCGACGAATTGACCGAGGGCTTCCTCGCCAAGCTCGCGGCAACGCTTGAGAACGAAGCGCGCATGCATCGGCTCTGGTACGATCTGCGTTCGCAGGCGATGTTCGAGCCGGCGTTTCGCAAGGACGTGCTCGAGATCGACAAGAGCCTCGAAGCGATGATCTGGCGCATCGCCACGCGCTACGCCGAGCTCGGCAACAAGCGCCCGGCATCGTCACCGGCTGCACTCTACGCGCTGTTCGACGGCCTGTTCCAGAGCGCGCTGCTCAGGCACCTCGCAGATGACAGGAAGGCCGTTCCGGATCTGCTCGACGAAGTTCGCCGTCTGCTGCCGACGATTTGCTGAGACGATTGCGAAACCCCACGCTGTAGCAAAACGCTCGGTCGTCAGGCGATATATTCGACGCCGAGGTCGGTGCCGATCTGCCATCGGACCTGAACCCGCTTCCTGACGCCGTCTCCGGTGATCAGGAGTTCGAACTCCTTCGGAACCGCGAAGGGCGCGTCGATACGAATTCCCGCCCCCCGCCGGGACTGATTCCTCACGGTGCAGTCGATTGTCGCCCCCAAACCCGGGAGGAGGATCTGTCCGCGCTTGAAGACCCTTTGGCGCGGCTCGCGCCGGCGATCCGACGTCCGCAACTGATCTGCAGCCGGACGGACACCGGCGTCCGACGGGACCGGCTCTGCCGTCGTTGACGCTGCGCCGCCTGAGGGCGGCGCGGACGACCGCCTGTCCGATATCTTGAACGGGGAGCCAGCTGCTCTGGCCGCGTCGAGCGCGTCCAGCGCAGGCTTCATCAAATCCGCACCGGCCGTGCCGCCGCCCGCACCCTCCGCGCCCAGTGCCGCACCAATGCAGGCGGACAGATCAAGACTCGCCGCATTCAGATCGATTCGGAAAGCAAGGTCGCTGGTCAATCTCTCGCAGAAGCTCTGGAGCTGACCAGGATCCGATCTCACATCGACGACAATCAGGAAACTGCTTCCGGAATAGCGCCCGCAGATATCGCTCGACCTTGCGGCCTTCGACAGCCGTTCTCCGAACGCCCGCAGCGCCTGATCGCCGGCTTTCAACCCAAAGCTCTCGTTGATGGCGTGCAACTCGTTCATTTCGACGAGGACGATCGCGTATGCGGATCGGGCGCCGTGGCCCATGGCCGCGAGCTGCGCGAGCCGTCCATCGAGTTTCGCTTGCCCGAGCAGTCCCGTGACAAGGTCCACGCCGGACATGTTGGCGAGACGTTCGTGCTCGGCCCTTGTCCGCTGTTCGTCCCTGGCCCGTTGCACGGCGCGGCCGATCGCCGAGATCAACCCATCCGCGGTCAACTCGCGCTTTGCCAGATAATCGTTGAAGCCCAATCGAAGCGCCTTGATGACGGTACTTTCACGGCCGTCTCCCGTCAGCATGACGATCGGCGGAACGGAGTGGTAGCGTTCACCCAGGCGATCCCGGACGGCAAAGCCGCTTTCGGTTCCGAGATTGTAGTCGAGGATGATGCAATCGACCTTCTGGCTGTCGAGAATGCGATACAGCTCCTCGCCCGAGGAGGCTTCGAAGACGGAAAAACGGGTGTTCTTCGATACGAGCGCCGACACGTAGCTCCGGTAGACGTCGTCGTCATCTACGATGGCTATGCCGAGATACTCGTGCGAGAGGCTGCTCATATCGATAGTGTTTTTATGTGATTACGCTTCTCATTCAGGATCAGGTGCGGACCGTTCTCCGCTGAACTGTGCTCCGGTGCGTCGGCGCCGCCAGAGGAGCCGTCGCCGCGCGGCAGTCCCAGCTCCGTCGCACCAACTCTCTTCGCAGGTGATGGTTAGGAATGATCTACGAGCGGTCCACTGCGATCGCGACGTGGTTAATGGTTGATGAACCATCATTCGATTGCGCGACTGGCCCTTTGAGCCCGGCCGGGGGCGCCGGGCCGCCAATGGATGGCATTCCTTAACGACGTAATGGCAAGACTTGCGTGAGGAATGGCCGCGTCCACTTTGACGTGCCGCTTGGGTCGCGCCGGCCTCCGGCGACGCAAAGGTGCGGAGAACGATGATGGATCGGAAGCTGAACGACCGCACGCGCTACGGTTTGCCGGCGCTGATCGGCCTGGTCACCATCGGCATCCTGCTATTCCTCGGTGACCTGCACAGCCGCTACTCGTCCGCGATCGCCGACGCCGAGCGTGCGAATGCGAGGCTTGCGGACGTGCTGGCCGAACAGGCGAGCAGCACCTTTGAGGGCCTGGGACGTACCTTGACCGCCGCGGAACTGGTTCGCACCAACTCCTCGGCTGGTCTTTATCCGATGGCGATGGCGTATCGCGCGCTGCGGCTGCTGCGGAGCAGTAATCCGCTGGTGACGGGGATCGAATGGACCGACGCGGCAGGCAATGTCGCCGTCCATTCCTTTGAGGGCGATCTGGCCCGCCCGAGCCTCGCCGGCAGGCCGTTTTTCGAGGCACAGCGAAACGGCAAGGACGATCGCTTTCTGATCGACCGACCCGTCCGCTCGGATGAGACGGGCGAATGGAGTACCTCGGTCTCCAGGCGACTGACCAACGCCGACGGCAGCTTCGCCGGTGTCATGTCAGCGACGCTCGATCTGTCGTACTTCGCGCCCGTCTTCAAGGCGCTCAGGCCGCAAAGCAACGGGTCGGTTGTGCTGATGGACCGCGAAGGCGTCATTCTGACAAGAGAGCCGTTCGTCGACATCGCGATGCAGACTTCGTTCAAGAGCGACAGCCCGATTCTGAAATACCTGTCGAAGATGGATTCGGGCGAGATCGAGGCCGTCAGCCAAATCGACGGGATCAGTCGGCTTGTTGCATTCAAGACCGTTCCGGGCTTTCCCCTGGTCATGATCGTCACCTCGGCCCGGGCGCTTGCCCTGGATCCGGTCTACGAGCATGTCCGCGCCGCTGCTCCGGTCGCCATCGCACTCATCGTGCTTGTGGTGCTGGGCGGCGCCCACCTGCTGAGGCAGGACCGCGCAATCGCGCGGCAGGCTGCGCTGCTGCAGGCCGCGCTTGAGAACATGGAGCAGGGCCTGATCGTCGTCGACAACAAAGGCGCGCTTCCAGTCTGCAACCGCCGCGCGATGGAGCTGCTCGATCTGCCACCCAGCCTCATGGATTCGAATCCGAATGCGGACGAGCTGATCGCATATCAAACCAGGCAGGGCGAGTTCGCCAACGTCCCGGACGACGTCAAGAGCCGACTTCTGCCGCGGATCCACGGCGAATCGCGCAACGTCTATGAGCGGAAACGTCCGAACGGCACGATCCTCGAGATTCAGACCGTTCCGTTCGCCAACGGTGGCGTGGTTCGAACGTATACCGACGTCACGGCGCAGCGCGCGGCGGAAGCGGCGCTGAAGGACAGTGAAACGCGGTACCGGCTTCTCGCCGACAGCTCCACGGATATGATTTTCCGGCTCGACCTCGACCTCATCCGTCGATACGTCTCGCCCGCCAGCTACGAGATCCTCGGCTATTCGGCCGAGGAGCTGACTGGTCGCAAACCGGTCAACATGATCCACCCCAACGACGCCGAGCAGGTCGAGGAGACCTATCTGGCTGTCCTGAATGGACGGGAGCGAGCGTCGGTCACCAATCGCATCCGGCACCGCGACGGACACTGGGTGTGGGTCGAGGCAGAATTGCGCCTGGTGCGCGACCAGGACGGCCGGCCGTGCGGCATCCTGGGCGCCCTGAGGGATGTGTCCGCCCGCAAGGCAGCGGAGGACGAAGCGATCGCGGCACGAAAGCTTGCCGAACAAGCGGCCGCCGCTCAGGGACAGTTTTTGGCTACCATGAGCCATGAATTGCGCACACCGCTCAACAGCGTGCTTGGCTTCGCCGACATCATCCTCGACCGGAGCGACCTCGATCCGGAAGTGCGGCGACAGGTTGGGCTGATCCAGACAGCCGGCGCGTTTCTGCTGACGGCGGTCAATGACGTTCTCGACTTCTCCAAGATCGAGGAAGGCAAGCTGGAGCTGGTGTCGACCGAATTTTCCCTGACGTCGCTGATCGACGGCAGCATATCTGTCCTGCGAGACGCCGCATCCAAGAAGCACCTTGAGCTGACCGTCGAGACGGACAGACGTATTCCCCCATATGTCTGCGGGGACGAAAGCCGGCTGCGGCAGGTGCTGCTCAACCTGCTCAACAACGCAATCAAGTTCACGCCGTCAGGTCATGTGGCGCTGACGGTCGAGCACATCGAATCTCGAAGTGACGGAGAAAGACTGCGGTTTACCGTGTCCGATACCGGTATCGGCATTCCAGGCGACAAGCTGCACCGCCTGTTCCAAAGGTTCAGCCAGGTCGACGGTTCGACCAGCCGCGAATTTGGCGGGACCGGATTGGGGCTCGCGATTTGCAAGCGCCTCATCGAACTGATGGGCGGCGAAATCGGGGTTGCGAGCAATGTCGGAAAGGGGTCGGCGTTCTGGTTTGCCGTGACCCTATCGCCCGCCGCCGGGTCCGATTCGACGCGCGTTCCTCATCAAGGCCGGGCGCCGATCGCGCGGCCATCCCGGATCCTCGTTGTCGAGGATTTGGACGTGAATCAGGAAATCGTTCGCTCGATGCTCGAAGCCGCAGGTCACCGTGTCGACGTGGTCTCGGACGGATCTGAAGCGATCTCGGCCGTCGAGGCTTGCAGATACGACGTCGTGCTGATGGACATTCAGATGGCCGGCATGGATGGAGTAACGGCAACGAAGCGCATTCGTTCGCTTCCCGAACCGGGAAGACAAGTTCCGATCGTCGCAATGACTGCAAATGTGCTCCCGCAGCAAGTCGAAACGTTTCGCGCGGCAGGCATGAACGGACACGTCGGCAAACCGCTCAGGCGGGACGAACTGCTCGCGGCGATAGACCGTGCCGCCTCGCAGGAAATGTCCCCCGCACTTTTGGCGCAGCCGAACCCTGACAATTCGGCTGCCGTTCTGAATGTCGAAACTTTTGCGGCGGTATCCGATCTCCTAGGACCCAAAAAGGTCAACGAACTGCTCGGCAAACTGGGCACCCGGTTGGCCAATCAGTTTGTCGAGAAACCCGAAAGCGACGCGCAGTGGGCGGAGATTGCCCAGGAGGCCCACAAGCTGACGTCCTCCGCGGGAATGCTCGGCTTCAATGACCTTTCCGGCATCTGCGCCGAGCTCGAAGCGGCCGTTCGCGACGACTCGCCGGACCTCGCCAAAATCCTCGCCGCCGCGCGCGCGGCCTGCCAAGCCGCGTTGGCGGAAATCGCGTTCCGCTCGGCGCTCAGCGAGACCGTGGCGAGAGGCGCCTGATGTCTCCTGCGTTTTCGTCCTTCATCGCGCGTTAACCGTTCGAAGATCGTCTTCGGCATTTCGCGCGCGGGTTTGTAACCATTGCAGAACAAGGCCGGTAATGTGCTGCCTGCAACGAGGCTCGCGAGATGAACAACCTTTCCGCTCGGTCTCTTACTGCCGCCTATATCCTCGCTTTGTGCGTGGTCGCCGTCATGTCGTTCGCCTCGCACTGGACGTTGAACGGGGTGTTGAGAGCGCACGAAGGCGCTGCTTCGGTCGTCAACGTCAGCGGGCGACAGCGTATGTTCTCGCAGAGGATTTCGAGCCTGGCGGCACAATATGCACTCGGTGACCTCAATGTGCGCGCCGATCTGGTGACGGCGATCGATCAGTTCGAAGCTGCGCACCAGCGGCTTCGCAGCGGAGACGACGCGTTAAAGCTGCCAGCACCCACCTCAACAAGGTTGTTCGACATCTATTTCACCGGCTCCCCTTCGCTGGACGAATTGGTTCGCGTCTATGTTGCAGATGCACGGACGGTGGCAGCCATGAAGCCCGGAGATCAGGGATCGCAGCCTGCGCTCAGCCGGCTGTTCGCGGCCGCCAGATCGCCGCTGCTGACAAGGCTCAACGAGGTCGTCAGCGCCCACCAACAGACCAGCGAGCGGCAGCTCGAGACTCTCGCGCGAATCCAGATCGGTTCGCTTGGCGTGGTTCTGATCACCCTGCTCGCGGAAGCCCTTGGGATATTCCGTCCGATGGTGGGGCGCATCGTGCGATACACGAGGGAATTGGTCCGCATGGCGACGACGGACCCGCTGACGGGCGGATTGAACCGGCGCAGCTTCACCGAACGCGGACTGGCGGAGCTGGAACGCGCCAGGCGCTATGACAGGGCAACGTCGATCCTCATGATCGATATCGATCGCTTCAAATCGATCAATGACAGCTATGGCCACAGCGGTGGCGATGCCGTGCTGAAGGAACTCGTGGCTCATCTTCATGCGCGGATTCGCCCCTCGGACATTCTTGGACGGATCGGCGGCGAAGAGTTCGCGATCGTACTTGCCGAGACGGACCTGGCGGGCGCCGAGATCGCCGCAGAGCGAATTCGGCAGGACGTGGCTTTGCTCAACGTTCCGCTGGAGACCGCGAGCGTCAGGTTTACTGTGAGCATCGGCGCCGCGCAGTTCATGCGCCAGGCGACAACGCTGAAGCCGGCCATGGACCGGGCCGACCGCGCGCTCTATCAAGCCAAGGCAGCTGGCAGAAACCGTGTGGTCGTCAGTGCCGAACCAAGCGTCGATGGGACACAGGATCTGTCGCCGGGTTGCTCGGATGGTCTTGCCGTCGAACGCCGCGGCACGGTGGCGTCCGCGCCGTAGCCGATCAGAAACCAGCGCGGCAGGTGGCCGGAACGCGCGTTACGCCGCGCTCGCCGGCGGCAGCGCGAGCACCGAGTAGATCGCCTGTGCGTCGCGCGAGGCACGCAGCTTCTTGGCGACGTCCTGGTCGCGCAACAGGCGGGCGATGCGCGCCAGCGCCTTGAGATGATCGGCGCCGGCGCCTTCGGGCGCCAGCAGCAGGAAGATCAGATCGACCGGCTGGCCATCCATCGCCTCGAAATCGATCGGGCGATCGAGGCGGGCGAAGAAGCCGAACAGCTTTTCCAGCTTGGGCAGCTTGCCGTGCGGAATGGCGACGCCATAGCCGACCGCCGTGGTGCCGAGCTTCTCGCGCTGCAGCAGCACCTCAAAGATGGCGCGTTCGTTCTGCCCGGTTAGAGCCGAAGCACGCGCGGCGAGTTCCTGCAGCGCCTGCTTCTTGCTGATGACTTTCAAAGCCGGGAGTATCGCCTCGGGTGCGACCAGATCGGTAATCGGCATTGGGACGTTCCGAGGTGAATGACCGTCAGGTTGCGAAATAGGCTTTACAGCGGCGGCGTCAAGAAGATGAGGTGGGATGCGGGCTTGGCCCGGGTCCGGTTGGCAGGGCTTCTACTCCAACGCATCGGCGGTGCCAACAGCTGCGAACCCTGTTCCGCCCCCCTTATTCCTGGAGGCGGCGGACCATAAGCAGGGCTGGCTTCGGACGTCAATGCCATCTGCCATATATCTCAGGGGCTCACCGCGGGCGGATCGACCCAGCCGACGTTGCCGTCCGTACGGCGGTATATGATGTTCAACCGGCCACTGCCGCCATGCTGGAACACCAGGCAGGAGGCGCCGGTCAGATCGAGCTCCATCACGGCTTCGCTGACCGACAGCCGTTTCAGCGCGGTGGTTGCCTCGGCAATGATCACCGGGCTGTATTCGGTGACCTCGTCCTCGTTCTCGGGCGCCTCGATGACGTAGCTCGGCGCGTCGAGCCCGGCGCCGTTCAGTTCGGCGAGCGCCGCAGTCGCAGCGTAAGTCTTGCGGGCAGAGCGGTCCTTGAGCCGGCTCTTGTAGCGGCGCAGGCGCTTCTCGATCATCAGCAGCGCGACGTCCGCGCTGGCATAGGCATCGGCGGCGTTGGATTCGGCTTCCAGCGTGATGCCGGAATCCAGATGCAGCGCGCAGTCGGTTCGGAAGCCGAAGCCATCCTTGCTCAGCGTGATGTGACCGGAATAGTTGCCATCAAAATACTTTCGCAGGACCTCGTCGGTGCGCTCGCTGACGCGCGCCCGAAGCGCCTCGCCGATGCTGATGCTCTTTCCCGAGATTCGAAGGGTCATTTGATGCCTCAATTGCTGGATGCCTCGATCACTCTTGCAGGAGCATGATGCTTGCTGGGCTTCCGGTCACCTCCCTGGCAGGACGACGCTTCACCTGGAACAATTGAGACTATCCCGATTTGACGCGAACGCAACGAGCGCATGAACCCGCCCGTACTCGAACGGGGTCCCGCTCAAGAAGTAACCTAAACGGGGGCTGTATCGCGCGATCGGTCGGACGAGGAGGCTGGGGCCGAAAGGGCATTACCGAGCATGCTCTGTTTGTCACGGCGGCGCTGCACCGAGGATGGTATCCGCATCGCCTCGCGGTACTTCGCAACGGTGCGGCGGGCGATATCAATGCCCGAAGTACGCAAACGTTCCACGATCGTGTCGTCGGACAGGATCGCCGACGGCGCCTCGCCGTCGATCAGTTGCTTGATATGGTGTCGCACCGCTTCGGCCGAATGCGCCTCGCCGCCGTCGGCGGACGCAATCGACGCGGTGAAAAAATACTTCAATTCAAAACTGCCGCGATTGGTCGCCATGTACTTGTTGGCGGTGACGCGCGACACCGTCGATTCATGCATCTGGATCGCGTCCGCCACCGCTTTCAGATTGAGCGGCCTCAAATGCGCGACGCCATAGGTGAAGAAACCATCCTGCTGGCGAACGATTTCAGTTGCGACCTTCAGGATGGTGCGGGCGCGCTGATCGAGCGCGCGCACCAGCCAGGTCGCGTTCTGCAGGCAGTCGGTGAAGTACGACTTGTCACCGTCCTTGCGGATCGTCTTCGACAGCTCAGAGTAATAGGTCTGGTTGACCAGGACGCGTGGCAGAGTGTCGCTGTTGAGCTCGACATGCCAGCCGCCGTCGGGGCCCGGACGCACATAGACGTCAGGCACCATGGTTTGCGTCCGCGAGGCGCCGAACTTCAGGCCGGGCTTCGGATCGAGCCGGCGGATCTCCGCGATCATGTCGGTGATGTCTTCATCGTCGACGCCGCAGAGCTTCCGCAGGCCTGCGATGTCGCGTTTGGCGAGCAGGTCGAGATGCTCGACCAGCGCCTGCATCGCCGGATCGTAACGATCGAGCTCGCGCAGCTGGATCGCCAGGCATTCGCTCAGGTTTCGCGCACAGACGCCCGGCGGATCGAATTTCTGCAGCACCGCGACGACCTCGTCGACCGCTTGCTGCGATGCGCCAAGCCGCTCGGCGGCCTGGCCGAGATCGGCCGGCAGGTAGCCGGCGTCGTCGACCAGATCGATCAGATACTGCCCGATCATACGCTGCGCCGGCGCCGAGAACGCCACGGCGAGCTGTTCGGCGAGGTGATCGGCGAGTGTCAGCTCGGCGGCCACGAAGGCTTCGAGATTATATTCGTCGTCGCTGGAGGCGCCGCCGCCCCATTCGGTATAGACCGACGGTGGCGCGTCCTGCGCGGCACGTGCGGCAGCTTCCGCCGGCTCTTCGGAAAACACATTGTCGAGACCTGTGTCGAGCGTCTGCTCGATCTCGGCGCGGGTGCCGAGGTCGCGGTTCAGCCACTCCTCCTGGCCGGGCTCGAAGGCGGCCTCGCCGCCCGAACCGGCGGCCATGTCGGATGCGTCGCCGTCGTCGCCATAATTGCTGGAACCGTCGGAATCGCCGTAGTCCGGCCGCTCCATGGCCGGCTCGCCCGCCACCGGCGGCTCCGGCCCGTCGGCAGCCCGCTCAAGCAGCGGGTTGCGCTCCAGCTCTTCCTCGACAAAGGCCGACAGATCAAGGTTCGACAGTTGCAGCAGCTTGATCGCCTGCATCAGCTGCGGCGTCATCACCAGCGACTGCGACTGGCGGAACTCTAGTCTTTGCGTCAGCGCCATGGAGACAAGATCGACCCTGAAAGTTGGCTCGATTCTTGCTTATCTTAGTCTGTGAAGCTTGTACACGGCTTGACGGATGCAAAATTTGGGCTAGAGGCGGAATTCCTCGCCAAGGTAAAGCCTGCGTACATCCGGATCGTTAACGATCTCTTCCGGGCTGCCCTCAGTCAAGATCTCACCGGCATAGACGATGTAGGCACGGTCGGTCAGGCCGAGCGTCTCGCGGACATTGTGGTCGGTGATAAGCACGCCGATGCCGCGGTTGGTGAGGTGGCGGACGAGGTCCTGAATGTCGCCGACCGCGATCGGGTCGATGCCAGCGAACGGTTCGTCGAGCAGCATGTAATTGGGCCGCGTCGCCAGCGCGCGCGCGATTTCGACGCGGCGGCGCTCGCCGCCGGACAGCGCGATCGACGGGCTCTTGCGCAGCCGCGTGATGTTGAATTCGTCGAGCAGCGAATCCAGCTCGTGCTCGCGCTTCTTCTTCGAGGGCTCGACGACCTCGAGCACGGCGCGGATGTTCTGCTCGACCGTCAGGCCGCGGAAGATCGAGGCTTCCTGCGGCAGGTAGCCGATGCCGAGGCGTGCGCGCTGATACATCGGCAGCTTGGTGACGTCGTGGCCATCGAGCTCGATCGCGCCGCGATCGGCCTTGATCAGGCCGGTGATCATGTAGAACACGGTGGTCTTGCCGGCGCCGTTCGGCCCGAGCAGGCCGACCGCCTCGCCGCGGCGAACATAGATGCTGACGCCACGCACGACCTGGCGGCTGCCAAAGCTCTTTTCCACGCTGTGCACGGCGAGATAACCCGGCCGCTTGATGAGCTGCGGCGCAGCAGCGGCGTTGTTACGAGCGGGCCGCGCGCGCACTGGAGCGGGCGCAGCAGCCGGCTGGGACCGCGGCAGCTCGACGCCGGGGACCGGGGCGGCGCGCGCCATCGGCGGCGCGTCCCGCACCGGTGACGTCAGCATCTCGCCAAACTGATCGCCGAGCGCCGTGATGTCGTCATGCGCACGCGCAAATCCGGAACTGCGTTTCGCAGGGCGCCGCCGGAACATGCCGAGAAAATCCACCATCCCCGCTTCGCTTCAGCCTTTCACGGTGATCCCGCGACTTTGCCTGCGGACCAATCGATTCGCATGCGAAGGCGCAAGCATGAGCCGGAAAACTGAACACCGGCCTTCCCTCGCAACAAAAGCGGACGCGTTTGCGCGGAGATCATGCTCAAACAACACGGCAAAGCGCGATCCCCCGCGCCTTGAATGAATGGATGCCCCTCCGGCCAACATGACTCCCCCTCGAGGCGCATCGTTCGGCCGGGCCGCAGCAGTAGATACAGTCTCGTCCCGCGCGCTTCAACCTCGCGCCCGCAAAATATTATCTAATGCATTGATTTATCTTGATTTTGGTGGCTTGGCCGAAGCTGACGGGGAGCTTACGGGGTTCGGCACGGCCGGCGCGCCGCCACAGCCCTGTCCCTGAACCATCAACACCTGCACCTTTCCGCTGTCGGATTCGACCCGCGAGACGCCGGTCGTCATGTCGACACGCAGACGATCGCCGCGCACCACGTTCTGGCATTGGGTCAGCACCACGCCGCCGAGCATGGTGATCAAATTGGTCCTGGTGTCGAAAATCGCGGTCTCGCCGGTGACGACCTGATCCTTCTGGATCACGACGACATTGCCCCTCGCCTCCAGCCGCTTGATCGAGGAACTGCCGCCGGGGCCGGGTGTCGCCGATGGCATCGGCGTGCCCTTCGGTCCGTTCTCGGCCGCTGAGCGGGCCGTCGGCTGAGCGGATTTGTCGTCGTAGAATGCGACCAGTGTCTTCGACGTCATCGTGGTGTCGCCCTGCACCACTTTCACGCTGCCCGAGAAAGTCGCTTGCTTCTTCCGGTCACGCATTTCGAGCACGGCGGACTCGATCCGGACCGGCTGGTCGCGATTCTGCGCGAAGCCCTGCATGGCATTGTTGGGCACTGACGCGCTACCCTGTCCATGCGCATGGTCGAGCGTCGTCGCAGCGAGGATGGCGAGAACTGCGGTGCGCGACGGAAGCGTCATCATGGCCATCCTCGCACCAGCGGTCGTTATTTCGACTTGCTACCCGGAAGCAGTTGAAGCGGTGACGGGGCCGCTGGGGCTGTGCCCGGGGCGGCTGGCGTTCCGCAGCCACCCTTGCCGGTCTGTCCGCCCTGCGACTGGATGAACAGGCCCTGCACCTTGCCGTTGTCGGATTCGACCCGCGAGACGCCGGTGGTCATGTCGACCAGCAGGCGGTCGCCGCGCAGCACGTTCTGGCACTGGGTGAGCACCACCTGTCCGCCGCCGCCACCGATCATGGTGATCAAATTGGTCTTGGTGTCGAAGATCGCGGTCTCGCCGGTGACGACCTGGTCTTTCTGGGTCACGACGACGTTGCCCTTCGCCTCGAGCCGCTTGATCGACGACGCGCCGCCGGGGCCGGGCGTCGCCGATTGCATCGGCGCGCCCTTGGCGGCCGCGG
>NZ_JACMYO010000183.1 GCF_020889685.1 Bradyrhizobium oropedii | reverse complement strand
CTCGCCGCGCGGCGAGCGATGTCGTGCAGCTGTCCCACACGGACATTGGAAGACGACGACATTCACCGCTGGATTGCGCTCCGACGGTCTGATCGCGCCGCTTGTTCTGGACGGTCCAATGGATGGCGACGCTTTCCTGGCCTACGTCGAACAATCGCTCGCCCCATCGCTGCGGCCGGGCGATACCGTTATCATGGACAACTTGCCCGCTCACAAGGTCCATGGCATTCGAGAGGCCATCCAGGCGGTCGGAGCAAGCCTTCTCTATCTCCCGCCCTACAGTCCAGACTTCAACCCGATCGAAATGGCCTTCTCTAAATTGAAGGCGCTGTTGCGGGCCGCGGCAGCGCGCACCATGCCCGATCTCTGGCAAGCAATCGCCAACGCTCTCAAACGCTTCTCCCCCGAGGAATGTCAAAATTATCTCGTCGCAGCTGGTTACGACGCAACGTGATCGGAAAATGCTCTAGCAGTTTGCTGAAAAACTAGGAAAGCTTTGGATTTTCTCTCGCGGTTCGTTGCTCGATCGGTGTGACGACGTTAAGGGCGTAAGCTCACGCCGGCTTGGCTAGGCTGCAATCAGTTTGGGGATGCGGATCAGGTTGTAGGCGATCAGATTGAGCATGAAGTCGGCGGCGACGCGGCCGATGCCGCGATGTTTGGTCTTACGTATGGTGCCGTGCTGCTTGCCCCATCCGAAGATGCACTCGGTCATTGCCCGGCGTGATTGCGACATGCCGTACCCCGGATGCCGCGTAGTTCGTTCATCGATGGCGCTGTTTCGGGTCTTGCCGGTTTTGGTGACGGCCAGGTTCTGCGTCACATGCGGTGTCACGTTGAGAGCGCGAAGATTGGCGACATGATCGGCTGTATCATACGCCTTGTCCTCACCGGCCGTGATGCGGCGGCCGGCAGCTTTACTCTTGGCTTTAAGCATGATCTCCGAGGCTCGTCGCTCGGCGGTGCCATTGGCGTGGGTGACCATGCCGGCCACCGCCAGCCCATGCCGGTTCTCCATTGTGGCGTGGCCCATATAACAAAGCTTTGCCTCCCGCCCGGCGGCCTTGCGATAAAGTCTGCTGTCGGGGTCGCTGGTACTGGCATGGGTGTCGTTCTTGCGCTTCTGGCCGTGGAAGTTCGCGCCGTCATCATCGTCACCGCTGCCATCCCTGGGGCGAAAGCTCTTTTGTGAAGCCCAGGCTTCGATCAGCGTTCCGTCCACCGAGAAATGCTCGTCCGACAGCAGAGGCTTGACCTGCGGATGGTTCAGAAGCTTGCTCATGAACTTCGTAAACACCTCGCCGTTCTGCAGCCGCTCCCGGTTCTTGGTGAAGGTGGTCGGGTCCCAGACCGGGTCATCAGGCGAAAGCCCCACGAACCAGCGGTACAGAAGATTATAGTCCAGTTGCTCCATCAACTGGCGTTCCGACCGAATGCCGTAGAACACCTGCAGTAGCAACGCGCTCAGCAATTGCTCCGGAGGGATCGAGGGCCGTCCTTCGCTCGCGTAAAGCCTGCCAAGGCTACGGTTCAACTCACTCAAAACATCGCGGACAAGCTCCCGAATCTTCCTCAGCGGGTGGGTCGCAGGCACCCGCGCTTCCGGCGAGATGTACGAAAACAACCCGCCCTGATCCGTAAAAGCGCCCCGCATGCGAGCCCCCGACGATTCATGATATATAATTGAATCATCAACCAAGGGCCTGTGCGAGGGCTCTTTCAGCAGACTGCTAGAGTGTGCTCCTGCGCACGGGCTCGCGGCCGGCATGGCGAATCAACTTGACCATCTCAGCAGGAGTCAGCTCCTCGCCAAGGTCGGCTCCCGCCGATCGCGAAATTGATTCGTCCATCAGCGTCCCCCCGAGGTCATTGACGCCAGCGTGCAGCATCTCGGCTGCCATTTGCGCACATTACCCAGTATCGGCCGATCAAGCCGGATTCCCTGGCGCATAGATCTCGGCCTGACGGTAAAACGGCGTATGGTCGCCAAACTTTGAGACGATCACGTGCCCAATCGCCGCTTCGGTTGGTAATCCACCAGGCACGACATGCTCCCGTAGCTTCTCGGACTTCGCGCCGAACTTGTCGCGTGGCAATTCGCCACCTTCAGCCGACGCCGTGCTTCCTTCGACACCGCCAGCGCCCCCTGATGCACTCAACTACCCGGACTAAGTTTGTGACGTAGTAAGACTAAAGCTTGGGTACAGTGAATTCGCCCTCCACATAGACAAGAGGTTCGCGATCAGCGTTTGTCGCTTGTGCGACCACCTCGCCGACGAAGATCGTATGGGTCCCGACATCGTACGAAGCTGACACTCGGCAATCGAAGCTGCAAATCGCCTCGACGAGGCTCGGTGCTCGCGTGGCGAGTTCGCGCCACAAACCTTCGCTGAAGCGTATGTCGCCCTTGCTCCCGTCCTGCCCCGCGAATTTCTGCGCCAAGGCAGCGTGATCCGCTGCGAGAATATTCCAACAGAATGATCTGCTCCGCTTTATCGTATCGTGAGCGCCAGCACTTGTTGACGCAGACGAGCACGCTCGACGGATCGGTCGACAACGAACAGGCGGCGGTCAACGTCAAACCGTGCCTGCCCGGCTGCGTACCTGTCGTTACGATCGACACGGCGCCCGGTACGTTGCGCATTGCGCTGCGGAATTCCTTGCTGCTGAACACCGGGATTACCTGACTAGGCATGCGCGACACTCGGTGGTTCATCGTAGATTGCCCTGATACATAGAACCAAGGTTATCCAGAGAGTTGATTTGCGGCACTACTTGGTCGCAGCCTGAAGAGCTGGATCGTATTTTGTTGCGGGTCCTTAAAATGGGCCACCCGACCATGCGCTCCCATATCCCGGACTTCACCAAGCACTTCAGCCTCCTCCGCCCGCGCGCGATCGAGAGCCATTTCCAGATTATCCACCTCAAATACGAGGACAGCATTCGCGGACTGTTCGGATACGGATTCGGCCGGACTGCGACACAAAAGGCCGCTTTCTCTCCTGCGAATTGAATCCACTTGCCACGATCGGCGAAGCGGATCGTCAATCCGAGAGCCTCGTAAAAACCCGCCAATCCTTCAGGTTCAACGGCCGTAAGATAGACCTGCTTAAGCTTTACTTGCTCACTCCCGATCCCGAACGAGCAGTCAATCTGCGATCTCTGCAGGCGCAACGAGCTTGGCCCTGTTTTGCGCGCCTACTTGTCAAGATGTTGCGGTCCATCGAAGCCGCTCGCCGAGATTGTCGACGATAGCGGATAGTTTCTTCTGTTTGATGCAATGAGAGCCGCTTCGAGAGATAATTCCTGCGTTTCCGATCGCCTCTTCGAAGGATTTCAATTGGCGGATCAGCTTCGTCGCGGCAATCGATTGCGCAGCAAGGCAGCTGCGGTTACATTATCTGTACGTGGGTTGTTATATCTCTCTAGTCCGACACCGCCGCTCTCCCAAGTTGCCGATTGATAATCAGGAAGGCTTGGTGAGTCCACGCGCAATCCGAATCCTCAACCGACCACATCGGCGGCATCTCTGATGCAGGTATAGATCTGATCAAGATTCGTCGTCGTAAAGCGATAAGGCGGCATGACATAGATCGTATTCCCGAACGGACGAAGAAGCAGATTTCGGGCTTTGAAGAAGTCTCGATTCGGACCTATGCCTGACAGATAACCGGGATCATTCGCTTTCACGTCGAGTGCCGTAATTGTTCCGATCCGACGAACGTCTGCGAAGCGTGGACCAGCGCGGAACGGCTCGATTGCCTGCTTGCGCATGCTGGCGACCGCGGCCGCGCGCTGACGACTTGTTCGGACAAGGGCGGCCGGCTTTTCATCCCGACATTCGTAGTTGAACTCATTGAGGTGCTCGCTCACCACCTCGCGCCCGGTCACGTCGAACAGCAGCGAGCCGTACGCCTCGCGCACCGACCGACATCGCCTTGATCGTATTGCCATGACAGGAATGTTGCATCACGATAACGCCCGATGCCAAACATCGGAGAGGAAATCGTGACGCAAGCCGCTCGCTCGCTACAGTGTTATGGGGGGCGCGCTTCGCGAGCGGTCTGCTTCAGTTCCGTCAGACAACAGGGGGGTGCTTCCTCCTGTCGCCGCGGGGTTAGATCCGGACGTCGCTTGACAGCCTCTTTCCCGGCGGAGCCGGAACAGTTTCTTGGCTCTCTCGTTGGGAGCGTAAAGGGTCGGGAAAATTAATACTTGCTATGAGATAGCAGATCTGCGTGGCCCCCCTAAAGCAGCCGGTCGAACACAGCCTCGATCTAGCGCAGCGATTTCAAATCAGGACCAAGCTAGCACTAATCCAATAAAAGCAAGGTTGATCAGCAAGCCGATTAGCGCCCACCAGCGGATAGCTCCAGGCGAGAGCACCTTGTCGTCCTGGTAAATTGGTATCCAAAGTGGCTGCATAATTGTGGTTGCCGTGACATTCGCAATGATGGCCAGCCCTGGCAACTATACAGGGCTATCAGGCTTGGCGCGGTTGGTGAATCCGCCGCTCCGGCAATTGACGATAGAGATGGGCAGGCAACTTCGAATATCCGGAATCTTTAGCCTATCAAACTTGCTCATCTTGCTGATGGACAATTTTAGCTAGGGCTGTCCAGCACGCACGCTGCTTAAGTGAAACACAGTTCGCACATCGAGCGGCCACCGAGGTGCCAACAATGACGTTTTGAGCCTCGGACAACAATTACTGGAACCAACCTTCGGCCTAGACTGGAAGTCCAAGGCAGCGGCGAATGTGAGCGGTCGGCACAAAAGTCGGGCTCACACTCGCTCAGCGATCGTTCTATTGTATTCGTGGAAGCTGCTTGGGAGCGCGTGGCGTCAGAAGCCTCGAACCGTCCGCAGTAATCACGACTGTTTCCTCGTGGAGCACGATTTTTCCAGGTTCGTATTCGTACCCTGGTTCAATGCAGAGAACCATGCCAGGCTTGAGCAATGTATTATCCCCGATCTTAATGGACGGCGGCTCGGTCACGCGCAATCCGAGGCCGTGCCCCATCCTTCCGTAGCTATTCAGCTCTCGGTCTCTCAATGAGAGCACCTTGGCCATCGCTTCGAAGACGTGCCCGGCCGTCACCCCTGGAACGGCTGCTCGCAGCCCAGCTTCGTTCGCCTCCCATACTCGTTCATTGGCAAAGAGCAGCGCGTCGCTGACTGAACCAACTTGATAGTTGCGGTCATAATCGCAAAAATAGTTTTCGACCGTTGCGCCTGTATCGATAAAGAGAAGATCCCCATCCGAGATCTGCCGATCGCGGGCTGGGCCGATGATTGATCGCGCTTCGGGTCCGCCTGGCCCCGACCTGCAGAGCGCACCCACCTGGCCAGCGCCTGCTTCCAAGAGTCGAAGCCGGAACTGCTTCTGGATGGCTTGCTCGGTGTCGCCCATGTGTACAAAATCAGGCACCTGCGCGAATACCGCGCCCGCAATATCTACTGCGCGCTGAATTTTCGTGACCTCAGCGTCACTCTTAATCATTCTGAGGGACCAAATTAAGGAAGCGCCGTCAACGATTTCCACGCCTGGGACAGCTTTAATGATCTGATTAAGCTGAACCACCGGAATTCCTAAGCGCGTCTCTATTCCGAACTCGGCAGCGATGCGGCCAAAACGCCGCGGCAAGCTAGCAAGCGCAGCGACAAGCAGCGTCGTACCCTCATCCTCCGGACGAGGCGAAGGCCAGGATCTGATGTCCTTTACCCATGTGGCGCTCATTAAGGCTTCGCCAATCGCCGGTACTATTGCAGTGGGCTCCCCCGCTGCAGGAACCAGCAGGAACCACGGACGGGTGTGGCTTCCTTCGAAACCAGCTTCAATGCCGGTAAAATACCGGATGTTATCACCCCACGTGAGGAGTAGGCCGTCGAGCTTCTGGTCGGCCATTAGGGCCTGAGCGCGCTCCACCCTGGCCTCGAACTCCGAAGTTTGAAAACCGCGAGCTATGGTTGATTGCATTTCGTACCCTCTGGCCTGTTTTTATCACCGCAAAGAGTGTGCCACATCAAAAAGCTGCGTTGCGCTGTTTTACGATCTTCGTGCGCCGAAATACGGCGTCGGCGCGGAGAACGGGAAGCTTTCATGACCTGTATGCCTTATTTTGAGTCAACTTCCGCTGACGGCAGCGCAGCTTTCACCTGCGCATCTATTGAAGCGCTAGAATGCTCGCTCTGCCAGGACGCCAATCTATAACTGCTAATTAAGTCGGGACGTCCTCGAAGCGGTGCTGGCCATGCTGGTCCCCGTACTCCTCTGTTATTGCAGCGAGGATTTCGCGTGCGAAATCCTCGAACTTTGTCTCAGCGCGGAAGAGCGGACCGGCAACAGTGATTGCGAAGTGCCGGTTGTTGACCGCCACTGGCACGGCAACGCCCCCGAGATCAGGAGTGTAATACGAAGCTGAGCGAAACCAGCCTCGCAGCTTACCTGCCTCCAGTTCGGCGCGAACTTCTTCGACGTTGCGGGGCGCATTAGGGCCGCGCGCCTCATAGGTGGCCTTCCGCAGGATAATCTGACGATCACGCTCGTCGAACTGGGACAGCAGCGCGAGACCTGATGCCGTTAGGTGGATCGGCACGCGCTTACCCGGGTTGGCCGTGTAGCGGACGGCGGCTTCCGACTCGATCACGTCCAGGAACACGGCGTACTGTCCGCTTGCCCCCGAGATCCAAACTGTCTCCCCTGTCCTTTCCGCCAAGGTCCACATGATCCTGAGGAGTCCGTCGGGGACAGGTTCAGCTTCGGCAATCCTGCTCGCGAGGTGCAGCAATTTCGGAGTTGGATAGAAGCCCTCCCGCACCCTCGGCTCGTAAAGATAGCCGGTCTGGGCAAGGGTCGAGAGAACGTGAAAAGCACTCGATCGTGGCCAGCCGAAATGACTGACTACCTCAGCGAGTGTTGTGGGCCTTCGTACGTGTGCGAAGTACTCGAGAAGAGCCACCGCGTTTTCGATCTGTCTTACCGTCATGGTCTTCCCTCTGCGCTACCGGCACCAAGGATCATTCGCACTCGAAACCTGCAATTGACTTTTCTCGAATGATAAGTATTTTGTGCCATATGCGGAATTTATTGTCTACATATAGAAACATATCAGGATCTATGGCATTATGGGACCATTGAAAGGACTTCGAGTTCTTGATCTTACGTCGGTGCTCATGGGCCCCTTCGCGACGCAGACGATGGGCGATCTCGGCGCCGAGGTTATCAAGGTCGAATCTCCGGATGGAGATGTGATTCGTCAGATTGGTCCTGCTCGCAATCCCGGCATGGGTCCCCTCTTTCTGAACACCAACCGCTCCAAACGGAGTATCGCCCTCGATTTGAAGCAACCTGCGGGGCGAGAGGCGCTACTTAGGCTTGCCATAGAGGCCGACATTGTAATTTCGAACATCCGGCCGCAAGCGATGACCCGGCTGGGCCTCGCCTACGAGGATTTCGAGAAGATCAACTCTCGTATCATTTACGCACAGTTGGTGGGTTTTGACCTCAAGGGCCCCTATGCAGAGCGTCCGGCCTATGACGACTTGATTCAAGGCGGCGCCTGCCTGGCATACAGCTTCAGCCGAGCTGGATGCCGCCCGGCCTACGTTCCCACTGCCGTCGCCGACCGCTTCGTGGGCATCGCCGCGGTCAATGCAGTGCTTGCCGCGGTCATCGAGCGAGAGAACTCTGGCCGAGGCCAGAAGATAGAGATTCCGATGTACGAGACCATGGTCGCCCTCGTACTCGGAGACCATCTGTCTGGATTGACCTTTGATCCGCCCCTCGATAGCGGAGGCTATTCCCGTCATCTGTCGCCTGACCGCCGTCCGTACAAGACCAGCGACGGCTACATCTGCGCACTGATTTACAACGACGGACAATGGGAGCGGTTTTTCAGGGCGATCGAGCGACCTTCGCAAAGCGACAGCCGCTTTGCGAGCTTTGCATCCCGTATGGCTAATATCGACGAAGTCTACGCCGAGCTTGGCCGCATCATGCTTACTAAGACCACCGCGGAATGGCTTCTGCTGTTTCAGCAGGCTGACGTGCCAGCCATGCCCATGCACAGCTTTGAATCGGTGCTTGAAGACCCGCATCTCGCCGCAACTGGCTTCTTCAGGACTGTCGAGCACCCGTCTGAAGGGACATTAAGAAGCATGGCGTTCCCGGTCCGCTTCTCGCGCAGCGATGCAACCACAGACCGTCTCGCCCCGCAGCTTGGCGAACATGGCCACGAGATCCTCGCCCAAGCCGGCTTTGCCCCCACTGAAATCGAGCAGATGCGCGCCTCCGGCGCTCTTTGCACTCCTCTATAGGAACAGCCCCGTGGAATTTGCCCTCAGTGAAATTCAAGAGTCCGTCAGCGAGGCAGTCGGCCGACTTTGTGGTCAGTTTGACGATGCATATTGGCTCAAACGCGATCGAGAAGGCGGCTTTCCGCACGAATTCTATGATGCGCTTGCTAGTGAGGGCTGGCTTGGAATCTGTATCGCGCAGGCCCACGGCGGCGCGGGCCTCGGTATCATGGAGGCAGCCGTGATGATGCGCACCATTGCCGAGTCCGGCGCGGGGCTGTCCGGCGCTTCCGCGGTCCACATCAACATCTTTGGCCTTAATCCTGTTGCCGTGTTCGGTACCGAGGCACAGAAGGAGCGAATGATCCGCCCAATTGCGGAAGGGCGCGCCAAGGCCTGCTTCGGTGTTACCGAACCGAATACTGGATTGAATACGACGCAGCTAAAGCTGCGTGCGGACAAGCAAGGCGACCGCTATATCGTCAACGGCCAAAAAGTCTGGATTTCCACCGCTCAGGTTGCCGACAACCTGCTACTGCTCGCCCGCACGACCCCTCTTGAGGAGGTTAAGAAACCGACCGACGGTCTATCCCTTTTTTATACGCGATTCGATAGAGAGCGGATCAAGGTCTTAGAGATCGAGAAAATGGGCCGCAAGGCGGTCGACTCCAACGAATTGTTCTTCGACAACTTCGAAATACCGGAAAACGACCTTATCGGCGAGGAAGGACGTGGTTTCGAGTACATTTTGCATGGGATGAATCCGGAACGCGTCCTTATTGCGGCTGAAGCCGTTGGACTGGGCTTCGCCGCGTTGAAGAAAGCGTCCGAGTACGCCCGCGAACGAATAGTTTTCAATCGGCCGATCGGCAAGAACCAGGCCATCCAGCACCCGCTTGCCGTGTGTTACGCCAACCTTGAGGCGGCTTGGCTTGCGACAATTAAGGCGGCCTGGGAGTACGATAATGGTCTTCCCTGTGGCGCCTCGGCCAACATTGCCAAGTATCTCGCCGGCGAGGCCGGATTCGATGCCTGCCAGACGGCGGTGATGACACACGGTGGATTTGGTTACGCCAAAGAATACCACGTGGAGCGGTATTTTCGGGAAAGTCTTATTCCCCGTATAGCACCTGTCTCCCCGCAACTCGCGCTTTGCTTCATTGCCGAGAAAGTACTGAATCTTCCCAAATCCTACTAAATGATACATGCACCATGCTTGGCTTGTACTTCGAAGATTTCCATGTGGACCAGCACTTTATCCACGAGTTGACCCGTACAGTAACCGAGGCCGACAACACCCTGTTCAGTCTGATGTCGATGAATCCGCAGCCGCTGCACATCGATGCGCATTTTGCGGAAGGCACCGAATGGGGGCCAGAGGCTATTCAATTCAATGTTCACTCTAGCCATCATGGTGGGCCTGAGTGTCCAAGACACGACCTTGGGAACCACCATTGGAAACCTTGGGATGACTGAAGTGGGCTTTCCTAAATCTGTTTTCCATGGCGACACACTGCGCGCTGAAACCTACGTCCTTTCGATACGGCAAAGTCGATCCCGGCCGGGCGCTGGCCTCGTGGAATTCGAACATCGCTGCTATAAACAGGACGGGTCCCTTGTCGCCTCATGCAGGCGCGTGGCGCTGATGCGAAAGCGACCGGTTGAACGAGTCGACTGATGCGGAGTTTCCTGTTCGTCCCCGCCGACAGTATCCGGAAGTTCGAAAAGGCATCGGCAAGTCCTGCCGATGCGCTGATCCTCGATCTCGAGGATTCTGTCGCGTTGGGCTCCAAGGCTCCCGCAAGGACGGTCGTACGTGAGATGTTGGGTGCACCTCGGGGCCGACAGGACCGCTTTGTGCGCATCAATTCATTTGATACGGGCTTTGCGCTTTTGGACCTTGCAGCGGTGATGTCCCACGCACCTGACGGCATCGTGTTGCCGAAATGTGAGGGCCCTGACGATCTGCGCAAGCTGGACCACTACCTCGATGCCTTCGAAGCTACGCATGGAGTAGAAGAGACAAAAATTCTACCTATCGTTACCGAGACGGCGGCTTCTTTGTTCACGCTTGGCCAGTATCGCAATTGCAGTGCCCGGCTTTGGGGAATGATGTGGGGCGCCGAAGATTTAGCCGCTTCGTTGGGCTCGACCAGTAACATCCTAGACGGAATATATCACGAGCCCTTCCGATTGGCTCGCAATCTCTGCCTTGCCGTTGCGGCAGCAGCGGGTGTCGTAGCCGTTGATGCAATTTGTACGGAACTGTGTGACCTCTCGGTCGTGAGGCACGAGTCGGAAATCGCGAAGCGAGATGGATTCCAGGCCAAAGCTGTCATTCATCCTAAGCATGTCGAAGCCGTGAACCGCAGCTTCGCGCCTAATGAAGCAGAGGTCTCATGGGCGCGGAAGGTGATCGACGCTTTCGAGGCCCCCCCTCAAGCAGGTACCATCCGTATCGATGGAAAAATGGTGGACCTCCCCCACAAAAAGACGGCACTTGCCATCATTGCCGCTTCCGCCCCGAAGACGTAGATTCACGAATTCCCCAAGAGATGGTGCTTTCGGATTAGATCGGGACGCGGGCGTATGTGCCTCACTGCAATAATGCCGCCGAAAGAGCCTACGAGGCATCGCTCTCGGCCGTAAATCCTGGCCCTTCTGCCGGTCCGATCGCGGCGGACAGCGGGCCGCGGCCATGTACAGTTTGATCGTCACAAAAAAGAACGGCGTCGATCCGCCGGCTCTTCATCGGCCGACGATGTAATCACGGCCGAGGAAGAGCCGGCGGACGACGCATGGAGTCACCGTTCAGTTTGAGCCTGCGAGCGTCGTGAAGCAGGCGATACCGCCGCACACTCTCAGTTAGCGCTCAATGTCGCGGTACAATGTCAACCGCCCGCACACGAGCCTCGACGGGGCTCCCCGTCCGAATTTTCAAACCAGTCCGCAAGGGACAACAACGTGAACAGGGCAACGGGGAGCACGTCAGATTACCGCCTCGGCCATTCCGCTCGTACTCGATCTCCTTCATCAGTTTGAAATCGTCCTTGGAAACATCAAACGTTGAGAGTGGGTGGAGACCTTGTCAGTCGCCATGCCTCGTTTCGGGCATGCAATACTTCGGGATGGATTCCGCGGTTGGAATATCAAGAAGTCGTCGCCCCGGATCGCGGGATACGGAGGAGCTCGATAATGCACCTCACAGTTTGTCTAGCACCTCGTTGACGGATACGGGGCTCGGCAGTGCCACGAACTTGTCGCGCGCGAACAGACTCGGCGGGAGTACGTCGGGGTGACGAGATTTGCCCGCGAGGCTAACCTCTAGCTAAGTAGACGTCCCGTGGCAGTGTAGAGAGGATCTCGGGGCCGTCCTCTCGGAGGATAACAATTTCCTCGAGCCGGATGCCAAAGCGACCGGGCAGATAGATACCGGGCTCGATCGAGAATACCATGCCCTCCTCGAGCACCGTTTCGGAAGTTGCGGTGATGTAAGGTGGTTCATGGAGGTCGATTCCCATTCCGTGGCCCGTCCGGTGCATGAAAAACTCGCCGTAGCCGGCGTTTGTGATCACTCCGCGTGCGGCGGCATCGAGGTCCTTCGCAGAGACGCCGGCGCGTGCGGCCATCAACGCGCTCTGCACCGCCTCTTCCACAATGGTATGGATTTCGTCGTAACCATCAGGCGGATGGCCGACGACTGCCATACGCGTGATGTCGCTCGGAAATCCGTTCTTGCGGCCCCCGATGTCGATTAGGACGGCATCTCCCACTCCAAGATTGCGGCCGGACTGGGGATGGGGCACAGCGCTATTGCTGCCGCACGCGACTATCCAAAATTCGGGCGCAGCTCCCTCTTCCGAAAAGCCCCGCTGGATCGCGGATGCTAGCTCAGCCTCGCTGATCCCGAGCCTGATTGCGGCGAATGCCTTTTGCATGACGCGATCAGCGATCCTGGCATTCATTTTCATGGTCGAGAACTCGGCGGCATCCTTGCGCATCCTAAGCGATCCGAGCGTATCGTCGGTGAAGCTGTGTTTGGCGCCGGTCAGTGCGTCAAGCAACAGTAGCGCGAAGTCGGCGCGCATCGTTTCGTCCAGGATGACGCTCTTCGCCTCAGTCGCACCAATCGCGGAGATTGCTTGCGCCAGCGCCACATTCGGACCATCAGCATCGCCCCAAGCGTGGAACTCGATGTCTGTCTTCCCACGCGAACCCTCCGCATTCAACACTGGCATCAGGATGGTTTCTTTCTCGGGCGCGACCAGCAGCAAACAAGGTCGCTCGTCCGGATACGGGTGGAAACCAAGCAACCAATCCATATGCGAGCCTGGACCGATCGCTGTAAGATGGGCTCCTTGTACCCTCATCTTCTCGCGGAGTGCCGCTAGTCTTGTCTTGCTATCGACGATCACTTCGTGGAGTCTCCTCTCGTGTTGCGCCGCTTCTCACACGACAGCGTCGTGTCGGCCGCTGCCAGTGGGCGCGGTAATGCCAGCCGCGATCATCAGTATCTTGTCTTGCCTGATCCGGACGGTCCCATTAAGGGGCCGAACTCGCATTGCCCGGCATCGAAATTGATGCCGTCAATCGCGGGAAAGACACCGTAGCTGCGACATTCCATGGCCGGAACTGTGCCTTCTAAGGATGAGCGATGCCGCTTATCGCCTCCGCGACGAGGCATCGTCTCTGAACTTCGCCCCGATATCCACCGGTGTCAGGCCTCGCTGACTCAATTTGTCGCCTTCTCACCAGCCATTTCGAGCGCTGTTATGATGGCCGTTGCAATGCTGCCAGCAACGGTGGTGACGGAAACGCGGGTCGATGGTCTTCTGTGGCGATCACCAGTCTGCTCTCTATCTTTTCTAGATCTTCCCTGAGGAAACGGCTGGCGCCTCGCAGTCGTGACGAATGCGATGGTCACAAGTTACCGCAACCGTTGCATGCTCGGCGTAGAATCCGGCCGCCAACCTCGGAGCCATCGTCACCGGCGAGGCGATCGATGCGCGGCCGGGATCTCTGTTGAAAAGCTGTGCGGCACCGCCACAATTTCCTCCGCCGTTTCGGCGGCACCGATCTGATCGAGTTGCTGTGTTATGGTTTCCAACGTAACACCCGCCGAATGGCTAAGACGCAGACGGCAGCTAAGAGGATCAGCAAAAGCACGACGACAGCAGCGGCGGGTATTATCGGGGTGACTTCAAGCGTCGTGGCCTGCCACATCTGCTTAGGCAAGGTCCGCGTCTCTACCCCGGACATGAAGAGCGCCACGACGATCTCGTCGAAGGAGGTCTGGAAGGCAACCAGGCCACCCGCCAGCAGGCTGGGCGCGATAAGCGGAAGGACGATCCGCCGAAAGCGAGCGAAACGTCGCGCGCCAAGCGACTGGGCTGCCATTTCAACTGACGGCTTTATCGCGCTTAGCGCGGTAGCGCATATGATCACGACGAAGGGCAGCCCGAGCACTGCATGGGCTATCCCGATGCCGAGCACTGTGTCCGTCAAGCCGACCCGCACTGCGCTGAAGTACGCGCCGATCGAATAGATCATGGTCGGGATCATCGCCGGCAGGATGAAAAGCGTAACAAGGAGGCGTCCCGCGCGGCCGCGGAATCTACGCAGCCCTAGTGCAGCCATCAGTCCTGCGACGAGGGCCAAGGCCGTGGCGATTGCGCCGACGGCGAGCGAACTGATTCCAGCAGATATCCACTGGCTATCCCCGGCTAGTACCTCGTCACAGAGGATTTGACTGGTTGATTTTGAGCCATTTGAGGATTGGGATTTCGTCTGGAGGAACGAGGAGCTCGATACTTCGTGCGACGCCGGGTTGACGTCGGATAAGACCGGCTCGTTCGAGGGTGACGACCATCTGATGAATCGAGGGTGGGCTAACCTGGAAGTGGCGTTGCATGTCGGCTTCGGCGGGGGCGCACCGGAACATGTGCGAGTAGGTGTAGATGAAAGCGAGGTACTCGCCCTGCTTTTCGGTCAAGCCTTGCGCGCCGGGGCGGCGGGCGAGGCCTGATTTCCGATTCATTTGTCGATTCACCCGGCTCTCCGACAAAGGGGGCCGAGATGAATATACGTTATCGAGTCGAACTGAGCCATTTTTCATTGAGTTATTGGAACCCGCGATCATCGGCGCCGGCGAATTCAAGCTGACCTCCTACCGAACGATGTCCTCGCTGGCCCGGACCCTCGCCCCGCTGGCAAGGCCCGCCATCCACGCATGCTAGCGCCCATACCATTCGTTCCAGGTCTTGAGCCCGATCTGCTGCCAGCTCTGGCCGTTGGGCGCGATCTCGCCATAGAATGTCCCCTCACGCGGGATCGCGCGGCTGATGTTCATCGGCGCAGTGGGCAGGCCGGCCGCATAGGACGGGTCTAGGAAGGCGAGCCCAGCCTTATTCGGCATGGCATAAGGTATGAGTTTCATAAACGCCGCTGAGGGGCCCGCCCGGGAGGCGAACGCGATGAGCTTCATCGCCTCGGCCTTATGTGGCGCGCCTTTCGGGACGACGAAGAAGCTGCGATCGAAGAAGGACTGACCATACTCGAAATCGATCTTCGCTCCCTGCTCCTTCGCTCGGATGACCCGGCCATTGGGCAACAAAGCATAATCGACATCGCCGCTCACCAGCGACTGGACACCCGCCGCAGTGTCCTCGTACCAGACCTTCACATTGTTCTTGATTCGGTCCAAGCTCGCCGTTGCACGCTTGAAATCAACTGGATAGAGATTGTCGGGCGCGACGCCATCCGCCAAGAGGGCCTGCTCCCAAGGGGGGAGCCGAAGCTACCCGTGGGCAATGCGCGCGGACCTGGAAACCTCTCGCTATCCCAGAATTCGACCATGTTGGTGGGATGGGTCGGCCGGGCCTAGATCCGTGCGGTAGCCGATTCCAAAGGCAGAGAGCGACATCGTCACGCCATATTGGAGGCGATCCTTCTCGTCCAGCTCGGCCAGCGTCTTCGGATCAAAGACAGAATAGTCGATGGGCTCTAGAAGGCCTTGCTTGGCCAGATTGATGTAGTCGGCTTCGGTGACGTCGATGACGTCCCACTGCACGGCTCGGGCTTCGACCATCGCCTTTATCTTGGCGAGGTTCGGCGCCGAATCCGAAACCAATGTAATGCCCTCCTTGTCGGTGAAGGGCTTCGCGAAAGCGAGTCTGCTGGCTATCTGGCTATTCTCGCTCGCCAAGTCACAGTAGAACGCCCTAAAGAACCAAATTTCGCGATTTTGATTGGATACCGCTGAAATTCAGCGCCATTCATGATAAATTCGACGATTCCTTGCGACTCCTCAGCAGCAGCACTGCTCGAGGCGTGATAATCAGCTGTGGATGCATGATGTCGGAAGAACATCATGCAATCCTTCCGCCACGGGAGAACGCGCACGAGCCCTTGACGTCGATGCTTCGCGAGAAACTTGAGGTGAGCTTCGTTCAATCCGTTGCACCCGGCCGGTTTCCTGGGCGATCGAGATCAAGGGCTAATCGCAGCGTCGCGACTGCGGCCTCGTCCGCATGGAGCCACGGGTCTACCGCTATCGCTTGGCGCGACCGGACGATGCGGCCCAGCGCAAGCGGCTGCGGGAGTGGTCGTCGAACCCGTGCGCTTCGGCTGCCGTCGGCTGCTGAAGCGCTGAGGTGAGGCGGTGAAGAGTAACCGGCGTGAGGCCCCCACCTAACTATCCCTCGGTTAGCGCGCGATACAGCCTGGTATGAGCGGATCAGTGGAGGTGGAACGATGGCAAATGCCATGCTTGATGCCAGGCAGGAAGTCGATCCTATCGTCGTGTCGAGGTGATCACCGGGGAGCGCAGGCGGCGCCGGTGGACGGGCGAGGAGAAGGCCCGGATCGGAGCTTTGAGGAAGGCGTGAACATCTCTGATGTAGCGCGGCGCAATGGCGTTGCCCGCGGGCTGCTCGCGGTGTGGCGACGCCAGGTTGCGGCGGTAACTGGCAAGGCGCCGAGCCTCGTGCCAATCCAAATTGGTGCCGAGGGCGGCGGCGCAGCCGCCGAGCGTATTGTGTCGGCACAGATGAGGTCTTTGGAGATCAGCGCGTCGCCGACCAAGGCCTGCGGGGTGATCGAGATCGAGCTGAGTGGGGCCGCATCCGGATCGAGCCGGGTGTGGAACTGGCGACGCTTTCGACGGTGCTGTCGGCGCTTCGGGGCATCCGGTGATTGCACTGAGGTCCGACCTCAAAGTGGTGCTGGCGGCACAGCCGGTCGACTTTCGCAAGTCGGTGCACACGCTGTCGGCGCTGCTGAGCGAAGCACTGCGCGCGAACCCGTATTGCGGCGACGTCTTCGTGTTCCGCAGCAAGCGCATGGACAGAGTGAAGCTTCTGGCGTGGGATGGCAGCGGCATGGTGCTGGTAACGAAGTGGTTGCACCAAGGACGTTTCACCTGGCCGCCGATCCGCAACGGCGTGGTGCATCTCAGTGCGACGCAGCTTGCGATGCTGCTCGACGGGCTCGAGTGGACGCGTGTGTCGCCCAAGCCTGTGAAGC
>NZ_JACMYO010000182.1 GCF_020889685.1 Bradyrhizobium oropedii | reverse complement strand
ATTCGCTGTGCGAATTTCGACCTCTCCCCGCAAGCGGGGCGAGGTAAGGGTGGCCGCGGTGGCGTGGCGCGTCAGGCGCGGGGCAGATCGACGATGTCGAGATGGATCCCGCCGCAGCCGTCGCAGCGCATGGTCCAGTATTCAGCGGCGCGGCCGGGAATTACGCGCAGCAGCGAGAGCTGGGCGGCACATTCCGGGCAGCTGGTTCTGACTTGCGCCGGCCAGACCGGATCCGGCTCGCATTGCGGGACAACAGCGATCATGACGTTGCCGGTCACGCCGACGGCATTGTCATGCCATACCGCTGTGGGAACCGGTCGATAGCTCTCTTCGCGTCGTCGATCGCCGCATCCGGATCGGACCACGCAAAGCCGATGTCGAGCGTCGGAAACGGCATGCCATCGATGACGACCGGCCTTTGATCGACCCGTTGAATCCTGGCGTGCCATTGCCCCTTCCCCACTTCGAACGACTTGATCTCAAAACCGCTGTAAATCATGGCGACCTCGAAATGCCCTTCTCATAGGAAGCACGGGCGCGCGGTGCCAAATGTGAACCAGTTCACAAGCTGCCGGCTTTATTTGTGTGGGGCCGCGGAACCTGGAGTTACCGGCGGGCCGCGATGTGATCGGCGAGCGCGGCCGCGTCGTCGCCGACGCCAGACAGGAACGAGGATTTCATCTTCGACAGCCATTGCAGGCCGAGAAAATAGAGGCCCGGGACGTCGGAGACGCCGTGGTGGTGTCGCGGCGCCCCGTCGGCATCCAGCACCGGTATGTCGATCCAGCTCAGGTCGAGGCCGTAGCCGGTGGCCCAGATCACGCTGCCGACCCGCTCGGCGCGCAGGTCGATCGTATCGAGCGGTGCCGTGAGGCACGGCGGATCGGGCAAGCGGATGCGCGCCGAGGGATCGCCGGGATGATCGAGGCCGCGGGCCGCCACGAAGTCGTCGACGATGCCGAGGAATGTCGCGTAGTAGGCGTCGCCATTGCCGATGTTGGTGGTGAGATCGGGGGCGATCTCGAGCACGCCGTCGCGTGCCGCCGCGATGCGGCCGAGCAGCGTCACGCCGTCAGCGGCGAAGCGGCGGAAATCGATGGTGTGGCCGCCATGGGCGCCCGAAATCACCGGCAGCAGGCGCGACGGGCCGCGCTGCTCGACCGGCGTCTGGTCGACGCCCATCTCGGCCAGCCACCAGAACAGGTCGCGCCCGCGATAGCGGCGGGGCAGCCGGTTGTGACGTCCGACCGAGAGGAAGACATGGCGGCCGGCGCGTATCAGCTCTTCGGTGATCTGCGCGCCCGAGGCGCCGGCACCGACCACCAGCACCGCGCCATCGGGCAATTGCGCGGGATTTTTGTAGCTGGAGGCATGGACCTGAAACAGGCCGGGATGCTCGTCCAGCAGTTCGGGCCGCAGCGGCCGCTGATAGGGGCCGGTGGCAACCACGACGTTGCGGGCGGCAATACTGCCGCCGGCCATCTCGGCAACGAAGCCTGTGGCGTCGCGGCGCAGCGCCGTGACCTCGACGCCGCAGCGGATCGGCGGCGCGACGAAATTGGCATAGTCCTCGATGAAGGCGATGATCGCGGCGGTGTCCGAGAAGCCGTCGGGATCGCTGTGCGGAAACGCAAACTCCGGCAGCCGCACCGACCAGTTCGGAAACTGGAACATCAATCCGTCCCAGCGTTCGCTGCGCCAGCGCTCGGCGATCCGCCGCCGCTCCAGCACCAGATGGGCGATGCCGCGCTGCTTCAGCCGATGGCTCATGGTGAGCCCGGCCTGGCCGCCGCCGATCACCAGCGTATCGATCGCCTCGTCAGGCATTGCGCGCTCCCTTGCGGCGAGCGGCGGGCTCGGCCGCGGCACGGATGATCCAGCGCCGGAACGCAGCGAAATCGCGCTGCTCGGCGTGGAAGCCGCGATAGACCAGATACCAGCGCATGCCCTTCGGCACGCTGAGCCCGAACGGCGCCACCAGCCGGCCGGCGGCGAGATCGTCGTCGATATAGGGCCGGATGCCCATTGCGATTCCGAGCCCGTCGCTGGCTGCCTGCAGCGCCTGGCCGTAGAACTGGAATTCCGGTCCGCGGGCGGTCAGGCGCGGCACGCCCGCAGCCTTCAGCCAGGATGGCCAGTCGTCGGGCGAATGCGCGACGCGGATCAGGCTCGGCCCCTTGAGATCGGCGGGACGCTTCAGGCTGCCGGCGAGCCGCGCCGTGCACACCGGCATCAGGTCGGCGGCGAACAGCGGCTCGGCGGCGAGGCCCGGCCACTGGCCGTCGCCGAGCTGGATGCCGCAGCTCCAGTCGTCGGCGAACGGCACCGCCATGCCGCCGGTCGTGATCCGCACCTCGATGTCGGGCTCCGCTTTGCGGAACTCGGCGAGGTGCGGGATCATCCATTTCATCGCGAAAGTCGGCCCGACGCCGACGGTCAGCACGCGCGCGCTCGCGGATGCCGTGACCTGCGCGGTGAGGCTCGCCAGCGCGTCGAAGATCGGCGTCAGCCCGCTCTGATAGGCGCGGCCCGCCTGTGTGGTGACGAGGCGGTTTGCCTTGCGCTCGAACAGCGCGACGCCGAGCCGATCTTCCAGCAGATGCACCATCCGGCTGATCGCCGCGGCCGAGACGTTGAGCTCGCTTCCTGCCGACGCGAAGCTGCCGGTCCGCGCCGCGGCTTCGAACGCCTTGATGCCGTTGAGAAAGAGCAGCCGCCGCATGAACCCTCAGGAAAACTGATGCAAGGGCAAGATAACTCGGTTTGCGGGCGGAGGCCAAGCGGCGCAGAAATATGGGGACAACGAATCCTGCTGACCCCGGCGAGGACCAAATGACTGAGACCACCGACGCCCTGGTGCTCGATCTCGTGGAATGGGTCGCGCGCGAGCCGCGGCGCTATGCCGAGGTGCTCGAGGTCTGGCGCACCTCATGCCCGCGGCTGACGACCTGGGAGGACGCCGTCGATCGCGGCTATGTCGCGCGCCGTCCGTCGGTCGAGGGCATGCGGGTGATGGTGACGGAAACCGGCGAGACGTTCTTGCGCGCGCATGGGCGGACGCATTGACGCGGCGCGAAGTCAGCGCGCCGGCTCCGCCGACCTCGGCCGGATGATCTCGACCATGCGGTCGGCCGATGTGCCCGGCGGAAAGAAGCCGAGATAATTGCCGTCGCGGTCCATCAAATAGATGTAGGCGGTGTGATCGACGGTGTAGTCACCGGCGCCCTCGAGCGGCACCCTGGCGTAATAGACCTTGTAGGCATCGGCGACCGTGCGGATCGCCTCAGCATCACCGGTCAGCCCGATCAGCCGCGGGTGAAACAGCGGCACGTATTCGGCGAGATGGGCTGCGGTGTCGCGTTCGGGATCGACCGTGATGAAGATCGGTTGCACCTGATCGCCGTCAGCGCCGAGCTTGTCGAGTGCCAGCCCGATCGCCTGCAGATCGGTCGGGCAGACGTCGGGGCAATAGGTGAAGCCGAAATAGACCAGCATGAGCTTGCCGCGGAACTCCTTGTCGGTGCGCGCATGGCCGGCCTGGTCGGTCAGCGCAAACGGGCCGCCGACCGGCTCCCGATTCCACATCAGGATGTCCATGATCTCGGCAGCCGAGCGCGCCGATTGCTGTGGCGCATCGCCGGCCAGCACCGGCGCCAGCGTCAGCCACAGGCCGACGCCGGCGCATGCGAAGCCGTGTAGGATCGGCGCGATCATATGCCGAAGGAGAGGCGGCTGCCGGTTGTGGTGACCATCACCTTGTCGCCCATCTGCGCGGTTGCCTCCTGCACGAAGTTGAGCCCGGAGCAATGCATCGGGATCAGCACGTCGGGATCCAGTTTCTTGATCTCGGCGACGACCTCGGTGAGATAGTCCTTCGGCGCCGGTCCGAGGTGGAAGCCGCCAACGATCGCGTGCACCTTCTGGATGCCCGAGACTTCCTGCGCCTGCTTCACCGAATTGACGATGCCGACATGGCCGCAGGACGAGATCACGACGAGGCCGAAATCCTTCACGTTGAAGCAGGTGGCGTGCTCGTGGATGTGCTCGTCGGGCACGATCTTGCCGTCCAGCTCGGCCGGCAGATAGTGGCTGGCATTGCAGCCGAGCCCGTCCTTCATGCTGAACTCGACCCAGGTGTTGGGCAGCACGCGCTCGATGCTGCGGCGGTTGATCTTGCCGGTCGTGAAGGCGTGGCCGGCGATTACGGTCGGCGTCTCGCACAGCACCGTGGTAACGCGCTGCGCGGCGAGCTGGCGTCGGTCCAGCGTGCCGAAATCGGTGAACTGGCCCTTGGTCGGCGTCGCGTTGACGCGGTGGCAGAAATTGTCCTCGCCGCCGGCATAGAGCTTCACGTCGGCCGGCAGTCTGTCTCGGAATTTGTCGAGGAAGCCGTTGAGGCCGCCGAAATGGTCGTAATGCCCGTGGCTCACGATCAGCGCATCGAGTTTCGATGGGTCGACGCCGACCAGCTCCATGTTGTTGATCAGCACCTCGGGCGTGTAGCCATAGTCCAGCATCAAGGTGCGCTGCGTGCCGGCCGCTTCCGATTCCAGCCACAGCGACAGACCCCATTCATTGTGCAGCGACTTGCGGAAGTCGGCGCCGCGCGCCGCCGGCGCGATCGAAACGCCGTGCGCCTGCTTCGGCCGCAGGAACAGGTCGAATCTGGAATCGACCAGCACGCGGATCGACAGCTTGTCGACGGTCGGCACCTCGATCGGTGCGGCGCTCGCGATCTCGACGCAGGAGAATGCGCCGGCGGCCGCGGCGCCGGCGATCGCCGCCGAGCCCTTGAGGAATTCACGTCGAGCCAAATCTCGTGTCATCGCAATGCCCCTTGGCTTGAAAATTCGTCAATGTAATCCGGTAGAGCCTAGGGGCAATCGGCGCGCAGCTCAATCGGTCGCTTGCGTTGATTGCAGATCACATTCGCGCGCAGTGCAATGCGCGCACCATTGACTTGGGTGCTGTTATGCGCCCAACTCCATGCAATCGCATCTTTCTTGCGCATCTTTCTCGCCGATGCATCAGCAATCCCTGGCAATGCAGGATCACGCCCATGATCGATCTCCACTACTGGTCCACGCCGAACGGTCACAAGATCACGATGTTCCTCGAAGAGACCGGATTGGAATACAAGGTCTTCCCGGTGAACATCGGCAAGGGCGATCAGTTCAAGCCCGACTTCCTGCAGGTCGCGCCGAACAACCGTATTCCGGCCATCGTCGATCACGCACCGAAGGGCGGCGGCAAGCCGATCTCCCTGTTCGAGTCCGGCGCGATCCTGCTTTATCTCGCCGAGAAGACCGGAAAATTCTTGGCCGACGATCTCTACGGCCGCTATGACGCGATCCAGTGGACGTTCTGGCAGATGGGCGGGCTCGGGCCGATGGCCGGGCAGAACCATCACTTCCGCAACTACGCGGTCGAGAAGCTGCCTTATGCGATCGACCGTTATGTCAACGAGACCAACCGGCTCTACGGCGTGCTCAACAAGCGGCTCGCCGATCGCGAATTCATCGCCGGCGACTATTCGATTGCCGACATGGCGAGCTATCCATGGGTCGTGCCCTACAAGAACCAGGGCCAGGAGATCGACGACTTCCCGCATCTGAAGCGTTGGCTGGAGACGATCGGCAAACGCCCGGCGACCGAACGTGCCTATGCCAAGGCCAAGGAGATCAATCCGAACTTCGGCCAGCCCGCGATCCGCACCGAGGAAGAACGCAAGCTGCTGTTCGGGCAGACCGCGGCCGTGGTGCGGTAGGGCGCAGTTCTTTCCACGTCATTGCGAGGAGCGAAGCGACGAAGCAATCCATGCCTCCGTGCACGCGGATCGATGGATTGCTTCGCTTCGCTCGCAATGACGGTTGTGGGACGAGCGGAGCTTACGCCCCGACATACTTCGCCGGCCGCCGCTGCTTCCACGCGGCGAGCCCTTCGGCCAGATCGCGGCTCGGCACCAGCGCGGCGAACTGCTCGCTCTCGACCAGAAGACCCTCGGCAATCGGCATGTTGAGCCCGCGTGTCACCGCGGTGATGGTGCCGGCGACGGCGCCGGGCGAGTGCCTGGTGATGCGGCCGGCGAGTTCGCGCGCGGCCGTCAGCAATTGATCGTGCGGCACGATGTGGTTGATGAGCCCGATCTCGCGCGCGTGCTCGGGCGGGAATGGATCGCCTGCGAGCAGCAGCTCCAGGGCGCGCTTGCGTCCCGCCAGCCGCGGCAGCCGCTGTGTGCCGCCGAAGGTCGGGGGCATGCCGAGCTTGATCTCGGGTTTTGCAAACAGCGCGCGGTCGCTGGCGACAGCAAGATGCACGGCCTCGGTGATCTCGCAGCCGCCGCCGAAGGCGAGCCCGTTGACCGCGGCGATGACCGGCTTCTTGAACGCTTCGAGCCGCGCGGTCATGGCCTGGCCGCGGCGGACGAAGTCGCGTACCGCAACGGCGGCGCCCTGCTTGACGCTCTCAGAGAATTCCTTGATGTCGGCACCGGCCGAGAAGGCGCGCTCGCCGGCGCCGGTCAGGATTACGGCGCGCACGCAGAGGTCGCCCTCGATGCGGTCGAGCGCCGCCATCAGCTGATCGATCAGCGCATAGTTCAGCGCATTGAGCTGCTCGGGGCGATTCAGCGTGATCAGGGCGATCCCGTCGGTCATCTCCAGCAGGATGGGTTCGGGCATGGTGCAATCTCCGGCATTGGGGTGTGTCGGAGCCGAATGTACGGCTAGCTGCAATTTGTGTATATTCACTGGTTAGTATACATACGCGTCATGCCCAGACCCTCGGAGCCCACCCGCGAGCGCATCGTCCAGGCGGCGAGCGCGCTGTTTTACAATGAAGGCATCCGTCGCGTGAGCGTCGATGAGGTCGCCGCCAAGGCCGGCCTCACCAAACGCACGCTGTATTACCACTTCAAGAGCAAGGACGACCTGGTCGCCGCCTATCTCGCCGCGCGCGACCAGCCCAATCTTGCGCTGTTCCGCAAGTGGTTCGCGGAGACCGACGGAGGCCTGCCGGTGAAGGTCGAGGCGATCTTCAAGAACCTCGCGCGCTCGGCGCGGCATCCGAAGTGGAAGGGCTGCGGCTTCCTGCGCACCTCCGCCGAGCTTGCCAACATGCCCGGGCATCCCGCGATCAGGATCGGCGCCGCGCACAAGAAGAAGTTCGAGGACTGGCTGCGCACGACCTTCGCGGAGCAGGGGATCGCCGATCCGCTGAAACTGGCGCGGCAGATTTTGTTGCTGCTGGATGGATCATTCGCCGTGGTGCTGCTGCATCGCGACGCGAGCTATATGGAAACCGCCGGTGAGGCCGCGCGCACGCTGATCGAGACGGCGTTAGGGAAGCCGCGGCGGAAACAAGGGTAGGGCGTGCGCTCACGAGGCCCGTCCGCTTCGCTCTGAAAAGGCGAGCCGGAGGAGACGGTGTTGGGCGGCATGGAAGCCGCCCAACACGATTATGGATCTCACTTGGCCATTGCCGTCCTGGCGGCCTCGATTTTCGCCTTCACGGAATCGAGGTTGAAGCTCGCGCCCTTCTGCATCGGCGGGAACTCGATCGCGGTCGTGGCCAGCTTCTCGACCTCCTGTTGAACGAACACGAAGCGCCAGAACTCATATTTGAACCAGTCGAAGTACTGTTGCGCGCCGTATTTAGTCCCGCTATCGGGCCAGCCGGTTCGCTCGAACGGATCAAGGCGAAGGTTGATCAGGTAGGGCACATCAACCTTGGCTTTTTCACCGAGCCAACCGCCGGGTTGGTCGATGAAACGATACTTGTAGTCGTCGATGCGCACGGCCCCCAGCTCGCTTTCGCCGAAGTACCAAATTTCGTGTCGGTTCGACGGCCCCTTGCCGGTGATCATGTCCATCTGATTATAGCCGTCCAGATGGCACTTGTAGGTGCGGTCCCCGATTTGCTTGCCCTTCTTCAGTTCCTCCGCAATGTTCGGATTGCCGGCAGCGGCCAGCAAGGTCGGGAACCAGTCCAGCCCGGAGATGATGCCGTTCTCGACCTTGCCGGCCGGCACCTTGCCCGGCCAGCGGATCATCGCCGGCGCGCGGAAGCCGCCTTCCATGACCGTACCTTTCGACTGAGCGAAAGGCGTCTGTCCGCCATCCGGCCAAGTAAAGACCTCGGTGCCGTTGTCGGTTGTGAAGATGACAATGGTGTTGTCATCCACGCCCATGTCCTTGAGCTTTTGCATTACCAAGCCGACATCGTCGTCGAGCTGCGCCATGCCGGCTTCATGAATCGACCAGCCGTTCTTGGAGTTGCGCATCGCCTGGTACTTCGGCGACAAATGCGTGACGATGTGCATCCGGGTCGGATTGAGCCACAGGAAGAACGGCTTGTTATCGGCCTTGGCCTTTTCAATGAACGACAAGGCGAAATCTCGAATTTCGTCGTCCACCGTTTCCATCCGCTTGGGATAGAGCGTGCCGGCGTCCTCTATCCTCTGCTTGCCGACCTTGCCCCAGCGGGGATCCACGGTGGCGTCGTCCACATTGGTCGCCCACGAATGGATCATGTTGCGCGGACCGACCTTGTTCAACAGCTCCTGCGGATAAGCAGGGTGGGCCGGATCTTCCATTGCGTCGAGGTGATACAAATAGCCGAAGAACTCGTCGAAGCCGTGCACCGTCGGCAGAAACTCGTTCTTGTCGCCAAGGTGGTTCTTGCCGAATTGGCCGGTGGCATAGCCCATGCCTTTGAGCGCGGTGGCAATGGTCACGGCCTCCGCCGGCAAGCCTGTTGGGGCGCCGGCCTGACCGACCGTCGTCATGCCGGTCCGGATCGGTAGCTCGCCGGTGATGAAGTTGGCGCGGCCTGCCGTGCAACTCGCCTCGGCGTAATAATCGGTAAACAGCATGCCTTCTGCGGCGATCTTGTCGAGGTTCGGCGTCCGGCCGGCCATCATGCCGCGGTGGTAGGCACCGATGTTCCAGATGCCGATGTCATCGCCCATGATGACGACGATGTTGGGCCTCTGGCCGCTCGGTGCCTGCTGCGCCTGGGCCAATGCCTTTTCGACCGATGCGGCGGCGCCCAATGCGGACGCGGCAGCCAAGCTTGTCGTCGCGAGCAACACGTTGCGGCGGCTCATGTCGCGCGCAGTGTTATCCTTCTCATCGCTCATCATTTACTCCCTTTCTTATGACGCATCGAAAACCAACGTGGCTCGTGGACGTATCCACCGCTTCCGCATGGCGCGCAGCCGGGCGATAGCGACGGCAGTAGTTCGGCGCGCAGAGATGCGAGCCGCCTTTGAGAACCTTGCGGGGAATTTTGATCTTGGGCAGAGACGGATCGTGGCTGTCTTGCTCACGCCCGCCGCGAGGATTTTGCGGGATGCAGCACGGCTTGGACGCATCGGGCTCATGGTCGGTAGACCACCAGTCCGTGGTCCACTCCCAGACGTTACCGATCATGTCATGAAGGCCGTAGCCATTTACCGGGAATGCGGTGACGGGTGAGGTGCGCGTGTAACCATCGCCGCTAAGATTCTCGTACGGAAATGCGCCTTGCCAGGTATTCGCCATTGGCTTGCCGCCCGGCATAAGCTCGTCGCCCCAGGCGAACTCGGCTCCGTCGAGTCCGCCGCGCGCGGCAAACTCCCATTCGGCTTCGGTCGGCAAGTCCTTGCCAGCCCATGTCGCGTAGGCCTCAGCATCGCGATAGGCAATGTGGACCACGGGATGATCGTCGAGGCCGCTGATCGAACTGCGGGGGCCATATGGCCGGAGCCAGTTGGCGCCAAATTTGAAATTCCACCATTGCGACCAGTCGCGCAAATCGACCGGACGCTTCGGTGGTGTGAAAACCAGCGAGCCTGCCTTGAGCATGTGCGGCAGTGCGCCCGGATAGTCCTTTGCGTCAGGCCGCGTCTCCGCTGACGTCACGTAGCCTGTAGCGTTGACGAACTTGCGAAATTCGCGATTGGTGACCGGCGCTCGGTCTATCCAAAAGCCGCTCACCGAGACGCGATGGACGGGTGCCTCTTCGGCATAGTGCCTGTCGGAGCCCATGCGGAACGTGCCGCCCGGAATCCAGATCATGCCCCTCTCACTGGGCCCATCCGACAAAGGTACGCCTGCCGCACCGCCAACGTCGTGCATGGGCTACTCGCAGTGAACGAGTTTCAAAATTACGAGCGTCGCCCCAGGAATCTCTCAGCAGCTTCCTAGCGTCGATTCTGCCGGGGAGGAGCGCGGCTTAACACCTTAGCCAGTCAACATGACTATCGAACATCTGAAGCGGTGGTACGCTCGCAGCGGCACAGCCTTCTTCTATTGATCTAGATCAAACCAGCCAGATCCCTCTTGCTTGTCGAGAGCCCCTGACGACTATGCAAAAAGTGCCAAGGTTGTGGCGTCATGGACACAACCCTTCAATAAACCTCCGGCTGTACGCAAGTATGCCGATTTCGCGTGGACCAACCGCGGCGTCAGCTTATGCTTTCCGAGTTTCTACCCCGCCAGAGCGATGGCGGGCTCGCGAGAGTTCGGGGACCGGCGATGCGGTGCTTTGGACCGGGTTTGGGACGCAGATTTTTTTCGCAGTGGCAGCATCGTTCCCCTTTTTGGGAGGCTCCATGAAATCATTCCTTTTAAGCGTTGGTCTGTTTGCAGTCTGCGTTAGTCTCACAGCGCATGCCGCGGACTTGCCGGTGAAGGCTCCGCCCGCGTTACCGCCACCCTACAATTGGTCGGGATTTTATCTCGGCGCCAATCTCGGTGGAGCGTGGACCAGCGGCAGCCTGCCTATTTCAGGTAACAACTTGTATGGCGGCATCAGCCAATTCATCGGTGGTGTTCAGGCCGGCTACAATTTTCAAGCTGGCCATCTCTTGCTTGGTGTGGAATGCGATTTCGATGGGGCGACTTTTGGTCATTCCGTGCTTCCGACACCTACGCTCGGCACCGTGAGGCAGAACTGGACGGGAACGATTGCAGGCCGCTTTGGCCTCGTGGAGGATAAGTGGCTCCTCTACGCCAAGCTTGGCGGCGGCTGGGTGCACAGCAATGCAACGCTGAACTTCCCAGGTGTTACCTGGCAGGGGTCCAACACCAGCTCCGGCTGGTTAGCTGGAGTGGGTGTCGAGTACGGCTTCAAACCGAATTGGACGCTCAAACTCGAATACGATTACATTGGGCTGGGGAGCTGGACTTCGCCCACCGTCCCGCCAATCCAATTGAACCGTGACCTTCAAATGGTCAAGTTCGGTGCAAACTACAAATTTGAGCGCGGCATTGCCGATACGGTCGCGCCGACAAGAGCCGCGCATACTGCTGAACCCTCCGAAAACGAAGACCTCGCCCAAAAATCGCAGAATCCTATCGCCGATCTCGTCAGTGTTCCGTTCCAAAGCAATACGAATTTCAACGCCGGGCCGTTCAACCGCACCCAAGAAGTGCTTAACATTCAACCAGTCATACCGCTGCGCATCAACGCGGACTGGAACGTGATCTCGCGCACTATCATCCCCGTAGTCAGTCAGCCCAATCCGTTCTTCAACAACAACACGAATGGAATTGGCGACATCACTCAGCAGTTCTTTTTCACCCCCACCCATCCTGGCGCTCTGATCTGGGGCGTCGGCCCCGTCTTTACGGTTCCGTCCGCGACCGATCCGATTCTCGGAACCGGTAAGGTGTTGTTCGGTCCGACCGCCGTTGCCCTCGTAACGCCCGGACATTGGGTCATTGGTGTGCTGGTCAACAATCAGTGGTCAGTTGGCGGCAATCCATTGCGCCCGAATGTGAATGCGTTTCTCGCGCAGCCGTTTGTAAATTACAACATGGCGCACGGGTGGTACCTGACAAGCTCACCAGTTATCACGGCAGACTGGCTTGCAGCGCCGGGGCAGCGATGGACCGTCCCAATCGGCGGCGGCTTTGGTCGCATTTTCAAGCTCGGTGACCAGCCGGTGAGTGCAAATATAGCCGGCTATTACAACGTCGTTCGCCCAACCGGCGCGTCAAATTGGCAGTTGCGAGCCCAATTGTCTCTACTATTCCCGGAGAGATAGAAGCCGTCTGCGAGTGGTTTTCGGAGAATTTCTGGTCGTGCAACCTCGGTCCGTCACAGGCCGTGGAGGGGTGGGAGATCCGCGATGAAGGGCAGGAAATCGATATCCAGGACTAGTTTCGTTTTGCGGTTGGGCGCGGCGGCAGTCGCCGCCTTACTTGGGCTCCCCATTGATGCGGCGCGTGCCGATGAAAATGGCATCAGCTTCTGGATACCCGGCTTCTTTGGCAGCCTCGCGGCCGCCCCCTCGCAGGCCCCGGGCTGGTCGGTGACCACGATGTATTATCACACCTCGGTTTCCGCTGGCGGTGACGTAGCGCGGTCACGAGAGATCACGATCGGTCGCATTCCCGCGAATCTGAACGTCAACGTGAACGCCAGCATCAATGCCAATGTGGATCTTGGCCTTGTAGCCGGGACCTACACCTTTGCAACACCGGTGCTGGGTGGGCAGGCCTCTGCCAGCCTGCTGGGAGTCTACGGCTCCAACTCGACATCGCTGGCGGGATCGCTGGTGGGGACAGTGACGGGACCAGGCGGTGGAGTATTTCCATTCTCGCGCTTCGACAGCATCGACAGCTCGCTCATTGCTTTTGGCGATTTGCTCCCGATGTTCCAGCTGAAATGGAATGCCGGTGTGCACAACTACATGACCTACATCACCGGAGACATCCCGGTCGGAGCCTATCAGTCGGACCGTCTTGCAAATCTTGGGCTCGGGCATTGGACAATCGACGCGGGCGGCGGCTACACCTATTTCAATCAACAGACCGGGCATGAATTTTCGGGGGTGCTAGGATTCACTTACAACTTCGTCAACCCTGCTACTCAATATCAAAGCGGCGTCGACATGCACTTCGATTGGGGCGCGTCGCAATTCCTGACCAAGCAGTGGCAGGTCGGCCTCGTGGGTTACGCCTATCAGCAGCTCGGCTGCGACAGCGGCTCCGGCGATCGGGTTGGCTGCTTCCGGTCGCGCGTGGCCGGCGTCGGCCCGCAGGTCGGTTACATTTTCCCGGTCGGAGACATGCAGGGATATCTGAACCTGAAGGGCTACGGCGAATTCGCCAATGAAAATCGGCCAGCAGGCTGGAACGTCTGGCTGACGTTCAATCTTTCGCCCGCGGCGCCAACGCCGCCCACGCCCTCAAGGCCGAGGTTCACGAAATAGCAGCGCCGGTGACGCTGCCACCGGCGCCGTGCTGAAGGCTCGATCTGGCGCGGCGGTAGCGACGCAATCAGCCAATGGACGCTCCGCGAGCGTGCGGACGTGTCCTGTGGGTCAGAAGCCGACGATGACGGCCGAGCCAAGTTGCATCCGCTTCATCTTCAGAAGCGGACCATTATGAGCACACGCGCTGGCGGATCGGCCTCTGTCATTGCGAGGAGCGCGCGACAAAATTTCAAAGCAATTTTGCGCTGAAGCGACGATGCAAACCATCGCGCCGCACATGCGGGATGATGAATTGCTTCGCGGAGCCTGTCATCCGGCGGCGCTTCGCGCCGACCGGGTGGCTCGCAATGACGGCTAGAGCGCGCCGCGCTCCTGCAGCAGCGCCAGCACGGCATTGAGGTCCGGCAGCACGGCCGCGCATTTCACGCGGGTCTCCTCGGTCGGCGGCGCCATGTCCGGCACCATCAGCGTGATGGCGCCGGCGGCGTGAGCGGCCGTGACGCCGTGGTTGGAGTCTTCAACGGCGATGCAGCCCGCGGGCACAACCCCAAGCCGCGCGGCGGCCTTGAGATAGAGCTCCGGGTCCGGCTTGCCTTGCGCGACATCGTCGAGCGTCAGCAGCGTCTCGAAGCGGTCACGGATTCCGGCGAGCGTGAGATGGCGCTCGGCCGTGCGGCGGGATGAGGAGGTCACGATTGCGGTCCGGCAGTCGGCGGCGGCAAGGCCGTCGAGCAGCTCGATCGTACCGGGCTTGAGCGGCAGGCCGGCATCAAACATGCGATCGCGGGTGACGATGAAGGCGCGATTGACTTCGGCGAGCGGAAACGCCGCGCCGTAATGCTCGCACAGCATTGCCTCGCAGACCGGGCCGGGCAGCCCGACCATGGAATGGCACAGCGCAACGACATCATCGGTGTACCCGCACGCATTCAGCGCCGCGACCAGGCTGTCGTAGTAGACCTTCTCGGTGTCGAGCAGCGTGCCGTCCATGTCGAGCAGGATGGCGTCGATGGTCCAGGGCGCGTTCACGTGCCGCTCGCCTCAGCCTGCTGTTCCGCCAGTTTCCGCAAGCATGCAGGGCACAGGCAGTCGCTGCCATCAGCCGGCACCGGCAGATGAAAGCTCTCGTCGAAACACCAACACGATCCCGTGAGCGAGCAGGAAAATTCGCTGCCGCATGCTGCGCAGGCAAGCCGGCGTGGCGATGCTTGTTCGGAACGATTGCTTGACGAGAGGTCCATTCTAACCGCGATTTAATGCGCGAATTAATCTCGGGTTCATCCCGACCCGCGCTATGATGCCGTGCAACAGATATAGCCGGGATAGGCCTCCAAGGGAATTCTGATGGCCCGTGATTCGCAAGCCGCGCTGATTGCTCTCAACCGGTTTGGATTTGGCGCCCGCGGCGGGGCGTCCGGCGACTTCATCAACGCGGCCTCCGATCCGCGCGGCTTCGTGCTGGCGGAACTGGCGCGTCCGAATGGCGCGCTGCTCGAAGTGCCGGGCCTGCTCTCGACGCCTGAGCTCGGCAGGCAGGTGTTCGACTATCAATTCGAGATTCAGCAGGCGCGCAACGCCGCGAAAGCCTCGCAGCAAGGCGCGAGTGAGACAGTGCCGCCCGGGCCAGACGCAAGGCCGCCGCAGCGGCGCAATCTGTCGCTCTCCACGGCTGCCAAGGAGATCGCCGGCAAGGATCCGGCGATGCAAGCGCAGGCGGTCGACAACGCCAATGCGGCGATGATGCCATCAGCCGCGATGCAGCCTCCGACGATGCAGACGGTGGCCAATGCGCCCAAGCCGCCGGCTGAGCCGCCCAACATCATCCAGAAGACGTTCCGTGCCGAGGCACTGGCGCGGCTGCAGCGCGGCGTGGTCGCCGATTGTGGTTTCGTCGAGCGGCTCGTGGTGTTCTGGTCAAACCACTTCTGCATCTCCGCCAACAAGGGCGCGCTGGCGCGGATGTGGGCCGGCTCGTTCGAGCGCGAAGCGATCCGCCCGCACGTGCTCGGCCGTTTCTCGGACATGCTGAAGGCCGTCGAGCAGCATCCGGCGATGCTGTTCTTTCTCGACAACCAGCAATCGCTCGGCCCGGAGTCGCGCGCCGGGGTCAATCGCAATCGCGGCCTGAACGAGAATCTCGCGCGCGAGATCATGGAGCTGCATACGCTCGGCGTCGGCGGCGGCTACACCCAGGACGACGTGACGTCGTTGGCGCGCGTGATCACCGGCTGGACCTTCGCTGGCCGCAAGGGGCAGCTCGGCACGCCCGGCAGCTTCGTGTTCAACGCGAATGCGCATCAGCCCGACCCGCAACAGGTGCTGGGCAAGACCTACGCGCAGGCCGGCCTCGCGCAGGGCGAGGCGGTGCTGTCCGATATCGCGCGGCACCCCGCGACCGCGAAATTCATCGCGACCAAATTCGCCCGTCATTTCGTCGCCGACGATCCGCCGCCGGCACTGGTTGCGAAGCTGCAGGACACCTTCACGAAGACCGACGGCGACCTCAGGGCGCTGGCCACGACGCTCGTCGGGTCCAACGAGGCGTGGCAGGCGCCGCTCACGAAGATGCGCTCGCCTTACGAATTCCTGGTCGCGTCGGGCCGCCTGCTGGCGCGCAATCCCGAGGATCCGGGCCGCTATCTCAATGGCCTCAATGTGCTCGGCCAGCCGCTGTGGTCGCCGGCCGGGCCGAACGGCTTTCCCGATACCGCTGCAGCCTGGGCGGCGCCTGAAGGCATCAAGCTCAGGCTCGACATCTCGGCGCAGGTTGCCTCGCAGCTCGCCGACCGGTTCGACCCGCGCGACCTGCTTGAGCTGGTTGCCGCGGATGCCGCGTCGCCGGAGACGCGGCGCACCATCGAGCGCGCGGAATCGCGGCAGCAGGCGCTGGCGCTGCTGTTGATGTCGCCGGAATTCCAGAGGAGATGACGATGGATTGCTCCGAGAGCGTGATGATGCAGGCGACGTCGCGGCGCGCGCTGCTGCTCGGCGGCGCCTCCTTTGCGGCCTGGGCTTATCTGCCGAAATTCGCGCGCGCCGCCGATGGCCGCGATCCCCGCTTCGTCACCATCATCCTGCGCGGCGCACTCGACGGCCTTGCCACGGTCGCCCCGGTCGGCGACCCCGATTATGCCGGCCTGCACGGCGCGATCGCGCTCCGTCCCGATGGGCCGAATGCGGCCGTGATGCTGGATCAGTTCTTCGGCCTGCATCCGGCGATGCCGGAATTCGCGCGGATGCACCGCGCCAAGCAGGCCGCGGTGGTGCATGCGGTTGCGACCTCGTATCGCGATCGCTCGCACTTCGACGGCCAGGATGTGCTGGAGAGCGGCTTCCCCGGTCCCGGCCGCGTGCAATCCGGTTGGCTCAACCGCGCGCTCGAAGCATTGCCAAAGGGCGAGCGGGTGACGAGTGCGCTCGCGGTCGGCCCGACCACGCCGCTGGTGCTGCGCGGCGCGGCGCCGACCGTCGGCTGGGCGCCCACCGCGCTGCCGCAGGCTGCCGACGATACCGCGATGCGGCTGCTCGATCTCTATCAGCACCGCGATCCGGCACTGGCGGGCGCGCTGACGCAAGGCTTGCAGCTCGAGAAGCAGGCGCAGGGCGACGAGATGAAGCCGAAGCCCGGCGGCGGCGGCGCGGCGGCGATGCGGCTGGTGGCGCGCGGCGCCGCCAAATTGATGGCGGCCGATGACGGCCCGCGGATCAGCGCGCTCGCCTTCGACGGCTGGGATACCCACGCCAATGAAGGTGGCCCGGTCGGCCGCCTCGCGCAACTGCTCGGCGGTCTCGACGGCGCGCTGGCGGAATTCCAGATGGGCCTCGGCGCGCGTTGGCGCGACACGGTGATCGTGGTCGCCACCGAGTTCGGCCGCACCGCGCGCATCAACGGCACCGAAGGCACCGACCACGGCACCGGCACCATCGCACTGCTCGCTGGCGGCGCGGTGAACGGCGGCCGGCTGATCACCGATTGGCCTGGCCTCAAGCCCGCCAATCTCTACCAGGCCCGCGACCTCGCCCCGACCACCGACCTGCGCGCCGTGATCAAGGGCGTGCTGCATGACCAGTTCGGCCTTGGCGAGCGCGTGCTGGCGGATACGGTGTTTCCGGACAGCGCCCCGGTGAAGCCGATGAAGGGGTTGGTGGCTTAGCACTCGCCACAACCGCAGTGTCG